>JAUZFP010000092.1 GCA_030838475.1 Actinomycetota bacterium | reverse complement strand
GGCGCTCAAGCCGCTCTCGTTCAGTTACGTTCTGCCCGCTGTGTGGGACACCACGACCCGCGTGGGCGGCGTGGTGATCAATCTGCCTCAGCGAATGGTCGGGGTGTGGAACGCCGCGTTCAGCACCGCTCCGCGCGATCCAAACGGCCCGATCGGCGTCATTGGTGTCGGACGAATCGCGGGTCAAATTGCCACCGATGGTGACCCGGTCGAACTGCAGCTACAGCAGCTGCTCTCCGTTTTGGCTTCGCTGAACATCGCGCTCTTCGTGTTCAACCTCATTCCGCTGATGCCGCTCGACGGCGGGCACATCATCGGGGCACTGTGGGAGGGCGTCAAGCGCGGCTTTGCAAAACTCTTCCACCGGCCGGATCCGGGTCCGGTTGATACCGCCAAGGTCGTTCCGCTGACGTTTGCGGTCGTCATCGTCCTCGGCGCGATGAGCCTGCTGCTCGTCTACGCCGACATCGTGAAGCCCATCACGCTGCAGTAACGCCGACAGCGCGTAGTTCGAGTGGGAAGTAGTGTTAAAACCGTGCCAGCCGTAAATCTTGGTCTCCCGAAGTCCCGCGAAGTTCTGAGTCCGCGACGCAGATCCCGCCAGATCAAGGTCGGCAAGGTGCTGGTCGGCGGCGACGCCCAGATCAGCGTCCAGTCGATGTGCACGACGCCCACGACCAACATCAACGCGACGCTCCAGCAGATCGCCGAACTGACGGCGTCCGGATGCGACATCGTGCGTGTGGCCGTGCCGAGTCAGGACGACGCAGACGCCCTTCCGATCATCGCGAAAAAGAGCCAGATCCCGGTCATCGCGGACATTCACTTCCAGCCCAAGTACGTGTTTCAGGCCATCGACGCGGGTTGTGCGGCGGTTCGGGTCAACCCGGGAAACATCCGGAAGTTCGACGACCAGGTCGGCGCAATTGCGAAAGCCGCCAAGGACGCCGGCGTGAGCTTGCGGATCGGCGTCAACGCGGGCTCTCTCGAGCCCAGCATCCTCGCCAAGTACGGCAAGGCCACACCGGAGGCACTCGTCGAGAGCGCCGTCTGGGAGGCGAGCCTGTTCGAGGAACACGACTTCCACGACTTCAAGATCTCGGTCAAGCACAACGATCCGATCGTCATGGTCAAGGCGTACCGGCTGCTGGCCGAACGCGGGGACTGGCCGCTCCACCTCGGGGTCACCGAGGCTGGCCCGGAGTTTCAGGGCACGATCAAGAGCGCGACGGCGTTTGGCATCCTGCTCTCCGAGGGCATCGGCGACACCATCCGGGTCTCGCTCTCCGCCCCGCCCGTGCAGGAGGTCAAGGTCGGCCTGCAGATCCTGCAGTCGCTGAACCTGCGTGAACGCAAACTGGAGATCGTGTCCTGCCCGAGCTGCGGGCGCGCGCAGGTGGACGTATACACGCTGGCGAACGACGTCACCGCGGGACTCGAGGGCATGACGGTCCCGCTCCGGGTCGCTGTCATGGGATGTGTCGTCAACGGTCCGGGCGAGGCGCGCGAGGCCGACCTCGGTGTCGCGAGCGGCAACGGCAAGGGACAGATTTTCGTGCGGGGAGAGGTCATCAAGACCGTGCCCGAGTCCGAGATCGTCGCCACCCTCATCGAGGAAGCCAACCGCCTCGCCGCCGAAATGCCGCCGGGCGAACTGGGCACACCCCTGGTCGTCACCGTATAGCAAGACCCCCAAATTGGGGTCAGGGGTGGTCAACAGACCGGTCTATCGTCAGGAGTAGGTCGGCTGAACGGGCCGAGTCACCTAGCGGCTGAATCCGTATCCCAGACCCCGAGCGTTGATGTAACCGCTAAGTGACCAACTGGGGGGTTGGTTGTGATGGTTGAACTGTGGGAGAACTCGGTGCCCATCGGTCCGTAATTCCTGCCGCTGGCCTTCCGGCCTGAGTCCAATAACCACCTCCACGCCGCGGCGACCGCACGGCAGCGCGGAGTAGAGGACTCAGACTGGCCGGACAATCGGGGTACCCCCTCGGACGAACTTTCGAGGACTAATCACTTTGACCCTCACTATGGGGGATTCGCCCGACCGACCCGAGGCATAGCCTTAACGAACGATTAGCGGCCCGAACAGTCTGCAAATCATGAGCCCCGGGGGAGGCAACTTACCCGGGGCTCGCCCTTTTAACCCCGGGCCCAGTCGGTGAGCACTCCGGGCGGCGCTCAGTAGGATTGGCGAGTGTCTTCTCGCCTCTCAGAACTGTTTGTCCGCACGCTTCGTGAAGATCCCGTAGACGCCGAGGTCGCGAGCCATCGGCTGCTCGTGCGCGCGGGATACATCCGTCGCCAGGCACCGGGCGTTTTCGCCTGGTTGCCGCTGGGCCTCAAGGTTCGTCGCCGTGTTGAGCAGATCATCCGCGAAGAGATGGCGACCGCCGGGGCCCAGGAGGTGCATTTCCCCGCTCTCCTGCCGCGGGAACCTTACGAGGCATCCGGTCGGTGGGAGAAATACGGCGAGGGCATCTTTCGTTTGAAAGACCGGCATGGTGCCGACTATCTGCTTGCCCCGACGCACGAAGAGGTCTTCACCCTCATGGTCAAGGACCTCTACAGCTCCTACAAGGACCTTCCGCTATCGATCTACCAGATTCAGGACAAGTATCGGGATGAGGCGCGCCCGCGAGCAGGACTCCTGCGGGGCCGCGAGTTCTCGATGAAGGATGCATACTCCTTCGACTACACCGACGCCGGCCTTGATGTCAGCTACGACAAGCAGCGGGACGCCTATGAGCGCATTTTCCAGCGCCTCGGTCTCGAATATGTGATCGTTGCGGCCGACAGCGGCCTCATGGGTGGCGCGCGCAGTGAGGAATTTCTGCATCCAACCGAGGTCGGCGAAGACACCTTCGTTCGCTCGAACGGTGGCTATGCCGCAAACGTCGAAGCGTTCACCACCCTCGCGCCTCCCGCCCGTTCGTACGAGAAGCTCACGCCCGCCGAGATTCTTTCCACCCCGGATACGCCGACCATTGCGACTCTCGTAGCGGTCGCCAATGAGAAGCATCCACGCCCAGATGGTCGCGCGTGGACCGCCGCGGATACGCTCAAGAACGTCGTGCTGGCGCTCACTCATCTCGATGGCACCCGTGAGCTGGTCGTTGTCGGCGTCCCCGGCGACCGTGGCGTTGATATGAAGCGCGCCGAGGTCGCGTTCGCGCCCGCCGAGGTCGAGACCGCGACGGAGGCCGACTTCCTTGCTCTCGAGGCCGACGCCAGCACTCCAAGCCTGGTCAAGGGATACATCGGGCCGTGGACGCCTACCGGCGCGCTGCTGGGCGAAGAGTCGGCAACGGGAATCCGCTATCTCACCGATCCGCGTATCTCGGATGGCTCAGGCTGGATCACTGGAGCAAACGAAGCCGGGCATCACGTGTTCGGCCTCGTCGCCGGGCGGGACTTCGACACCGACGGAAACGTCGAGGTCGCCGAGGTTCTCGCGGGAGATCCGGCGCCTGACGGCTCTGGGCCGGTTGAGCTGGCGCGCGGGATGGAAATCGGCCACGTCTTCCAGCTGGGTCGATTCTTCGCAGAGACGCTCGGGCTCAAGGTGCTCGATGAGAACGGCAAGCTCGTGACGGTCACAATGGGCTCGTACGGCATCGGTGTCACACGTGTTCTTGCCGTTATCGCCGAGGCGAACAACGACAAGAAGGGCCTCATCTGGCCAAAGAATGTCTCGCCGTTCGACGTCCACATCGTGGCCGCCGGCCGTGAGGACGTCGTGTACGAGGTCTCGGACGCACTCTATGCGGAGCTCACCGACGCGGGCTTCGATGTGCTCTACGACGATCGTCCGAAGGTCTCGCCCGGGGTCAAGTTCGGCGACGCCGAGCTGATCGGCGTTCCGGTCATTCTGATCGTGGGTCGGGATGCGGCAGACGGCACGATCGAACTCTGGGATCGCGTCACGGGCGACCGCACGCCGGTGGCGGTCACCGAGATCGTGTCGCGCCTGCGCTAATCGAATCCGTTCCGCGCTCGACGGTCGACTGACTGCTACCGTAGTCATCGACGATGAGCCGCGATCAGGTGAGCCTCGTTACAAGATCTGAATAGTGGAGGCCCTCAGTGGACATCGACCTGAGCGTGCTGCGCATCATGGAGCGCGAGCGTGACATCCCGTTCGACGAACTCGTTCAGATCATCGAGCAGGCCATCCACACCGCCTACCTGAAGCATGTTGGCCAGGCTGACGAGAAGCCCGCCGGTCACAAGCCGACCGAGCCCGTCGTCGTGCACCCCGCCTCCCGCGTCGTTCTCGACCGGAAGACCGGTCACGTCACCGTGTTCGTCGAGGAGCTGGATGAGGACGGCAACCTGGTCGGCGAGGCCGTCGAGGAGCCCAGCGATTTCGGGCGCATCGCCGCCTTCGCCGCGAAGCAGGTCATCAACCAGCGCCTGCGCGACATCGGCGATGACAAGGTACTCGGCGAGTTCAAGGGCCGCGAGGGCGACATCGTCGCCGGAATCATCCAGCAGGGGCCCAACCCGCGGATGATCCACGTCGACCTGGGAACTGTCGAGGCGATCCTGCCGCCCGAAGAGCAGGTGCCCGGCGAGGAGTACGCGCACGGCACACGCATCCGGGTGTACGTCACGAGCGTCTCGAAGGGCCTCAAGGGTCCGCAGATCACGGTGAGCCGCACCCATCCGTCGCTCGTTCGCAAACTCTTCGCACTCGAGGTGCCGGAGATCGCGAGCGGTGTCGTCGAGATCACCTCGCTCGCACGCGAGGCCGGCCACCGCACCAAGATCGCGGTGCGAGCCACCCAGCCCGGCGTCAACGCGAAGGGCGCCTGCATCGGGGAGCTGGGGCAGCGCGTTCGCGCCGTTACCGCGGAGCTGAACAACGAGAAGATCGACATCGTCGACTATTCGCCCGACCTTGCGACGTTCGTTGCGAACGCGCTCTCACCCGCGAAGGTGACCAGCGCATTCGTGATCGACGAGTCCCTCAAGGCGGTGCGTGCCCTGGTTCCCGACTACCAGCTTTCGCTGGCGATCGGCAAGGAGGGCCAAAATGCCCGCCTGGCCGCCAAGCTCACCGGCGCCCGCATCGACATCCAGCCGGACTCCGTTATGGATGAAAGTTCGAACTAGCTCGAGCCGCGAGCGCCCATTCGACGCGAAGCGCCGAATAACCGATCCAAGGCGCTTCTGCGCCGCCGGATAGGCTCCAAGGGCGCAGGAAAAAGGGCGCCGCAGGGGCGGCGGCGCCCAAAAAATACAGCAGCTTAAAGAATGAAAGCCCCGATCCGCTTCCCGGCTTTCGCCGTTCCGCTTCCTGAGGCTTTCTTCTACGGTTCGGGTTGCCCCTTGCCGTTGAGAAGACATTACTGAACCCCGGGTTAACGGCACAAGACGTAAAGTCTCGCTAGATACTTGAACGTTGAGTGCGGCCCACGGTGAACTCGAGTTAAGCATTGACGTCAGCCGCGAGCGCCCGCTCGTCGCGTGGCGACGAGCCAACCGATCCAAGGCGCTTCTGCGCCGCCGGATCGGTTCCCGGGGCGCAGGATGAAGCCCGCCGCAGGGGCGGCGGCGGGCAAAAAAATACAGCAGCGTTAAAGAATGAAAGCCCCGGGCCGCTTCCCGGCTTTCGCCGTTCCACTTCCTGAGGCTTTCTTCTACGGTTCGGGTTGCCCCTTGCCGTTGATAAGACATTAGTGAACGGCAGATGAACGCCGCAACCCGTCAAGTCTCGCTAGATAGTTGAAGGTTGTCGCCGGTCTTTGGAAAGTACTTGCCAATTTGGAAAGTTAATGAGATGGTTGCCCTATGAACAACGACACGAGTACCGCCGCCGAACAGATGCGCGCGGTCGACGCCGGAGCGACCGCAGGAAACGAGATTGGTCGTGCAGGCAGGACGCATGATGCGCTCTACGGTTCGGCGGTGGGCGTTCTCATCGCCGCGATGCTTGCGGTCGTGGTGTTTGTCTATCCCACGCACGCGCCGTGGCTCATCGGCCCATCGACCGTCCTCTATGGAGTCGGCATCGGCGTTGTCGGCGCGGTCTATCGGATGCGCAGGAACGGCACCAGCCGCATCACCGCGCAGCGCTACAAGGTCGGGTTCCTCTTGACTATCTCGCTCTACGCGATCGGCGTCGTGCTGAGCGTCTTGGACCTCACGCTCCCGATCTGGTTCTGGATCCCGTATATCGTCGCGACGGCGCTTCCCATGCTGATCGCATCAAACCTGCGGCCAGCGCGTGAGCACTGAGACGGCTCTTCATCCTCGCCACGAGTTCGACGAGCTGCTCAACTCGCCGACCCGCCTCAGCATCCTTGCCGCCCTGTCGCGGCTTGAGGATGTCGAGTTCCAGGTGCTCCGGGACTCGCTCGAGGTGAGCGATTCGGTGCTCAGCAAGCAGGCAACCCTGCTCGAGGGCGCGGGGTATGTGCGAATCCGCAAGGGACATGTCGGAAAACGCCCGAGGACCTGGCTATCGATGTCCGCGGACGGACGAGCCGCATTCGGGCGCCACGTCGCGGCTCTCCACGCCGTCCTCGGCGAGGCCTGAGTTTCTAGGGGTAGACTGATTGCCGTAAGAACTTGCATCGGCTGTCGCGCACGAGCAGAAGCATCCACTCTTTTGAGGGTTGTTGCTCGCGGTGGTGAAGCGGTCCCGGACCCGTCCGCGACACTTCCTGGCCGAGGCGCGTGGGTGCACCCCACGGTCCCGTGTGTGGAACTCGCTGCGAAGCGTAAAGCGTTCGGCCGGGCCCTCAGGGTGACCAGTGCGCTGGGAACGAGTCAGGTTCTTTCAGAAGTAACAGATCGTCCACTTAACGAAATGGCTGATTGACCAATGGACAACTAATGAGCGGCTCGAAATGAGATCCGTCCGTCTTTAATGGTCTGCCCCTGTTCGGGTGCAGACCCGAACAGGAGAAAAGTGGCTGTCAAACCACGCGTACACGAAGTCGCTGCCGAACTCGGCATCGATAGCAAGGTTGCCCTCGACAAGCTCAAGGAAATGGGCGAATACGTCAAGGGACCTTCATCCAGCATTGAGCCGCCGGTAGCCCGGCGACTGAAGGCCGCGCTCGAGGCTGCCGGCATTAAGCCCGCCGCCGCGCCCGCGCCAGTAGTAAAGGCCGCCGCCCCGCGCCCCGCCGCGAAGGCACCCGCGCCGGTCGTCGTCGACGAACATGAGTTCGCGGATGACGCACCGGTCGCCCCCGCGCCCCTCACGGTGGCCGAGCGCCAGGCTGCAGCCGAGGCTGCAGCGGCGGCGCCCGTCGTCGTCGCGACCGAACCCGCCGAGGCGGATGCGGCTGCGGAAACCAGCGCGCCCAGCGGCATCCCGCGTCCGGGAACCCCGCGTCCGGGCAACAACCCGTTCGCGAGCAACCAGGGAATGCAGCGTCCAGGCGCTCCGCGTCCCGGAAACAACCCGTTCGCCAGCAACCAGGGAATGCAGCGTCCAGGCGCAGCGTCGCCTGGATCGATTCCTCGCCCCGGCGCCCCGCGCCCGGGTGGAGCAGGCCAGGGCGCGCGCCCGGGCGGCTTCGGTCAGCGCCCCGGCACGCCCGGTAGCGCACCGTTCCAGCAGCGTCCAGGCGGCCCCGGTCGCCCGGCGGGCGGCGGCTTCCAGCGTCCAGGGGGTGCCCCCGGAGCCGGTGGCGCTCCCGGCTTTGGCGCACCGCGCCCCGCCGGTGGCGGTGGCCGTGGTCGTGGGCCCGGTGGTGGAACCGCTGGCGCGTTCGGTCGCGGTGGCGGCAAGAGCAAGGCACGCAAGTCGAAGCGGACGAAGCGCGCCGAGTTTGAGCTCAGGGAAGCTCCGTCGCTTGGCGGCGTCAGCGTCCCGCGCGGCGATGGCAAGACCATCGTTCGCCTGCGTCGCGGCGCATCCATCACCGACTTCGCGGACAAGATCGACGCGAGCCCCGGCAACCTGGTGACCGTGCTGTTCCACCTGGGTGAGATGGCGACGGCGACCGAATCGCTCGACGAGGCCACCTTCGAGGTGCTCGGCGAGGAGCTCGGCTTCAAGATCCAGATGGTCTCCCCGGAGGACGAGGATCGCGAGCTGCTCAGCGGGTTCGATATCGACCTCGACCAGGAGCTCGAAGACGAGGATGACGAAGACCTCGAAATCCGTCCGCCCGTCGTGACAGTCATGGGCCACGTCGACCACGGTAAGACCAAGCTCCTCGACGCGATCCGCAAGGCGAACGTCGTCGCGGGCGAGGCCGGCGGAATCACGCAGCACATCGGTGCGTACCAGGTCTGGACCGAGCACGAGGGTCACGACCGTGCCATCACCTTCATCGACACACCGGGCCACGAGGCGTTCACCGCCATGCGTGCCCGCGGTGCGCAGGTGACCGACATCGCGATCCTGGTTGTCGCGGCGGACGACGGCATCATGCCGCAGACCGTTGAGGCGCTCAACCACGCACAGGCCGCGGGCGTACCGATTGTGGTCGCCGTCAACAAGATCGACAAGGATGGCGCGAACCCCGCAAAGGTTCGACAGCAGCTCACCGAGTTCGGTCTGGTTGCTGAGGAGTACGGCGGAGAGACGATGTTCGTCGACGTGTCCGCGCTCGGCAACATCGGCATCGACAAGTTGCTCGACGCCGTCCTGCTGACCGCGGACGCCGGCCTCGACCTTCGTGCAAACCCGAACAAGGATGCCCGTGGTGTCGCGATTGAGGCGCGTCTCGACAAGGGACGCGGCGCCGTCGCAACCGTGCTCATCCAGTCCGGAACGCTGCGCGTCGGCGACTCGATCGTCGCAGGCACCGCGTACGGCAAGGTGCGGGCCATGACCGACGAGGACGGCACCGCCGTACTCGAGGCTCAGCCCGCCCGACCCGTACAGGTGCAGGGACTGTCGAGCGTGCCACGCGCAGGCGACACCTTCCTTGTCATCGAGGATGACCGCACCGCCCGTCAGATCGCCGAAAAGCGTGAGGCAGTCGAGCGCAACGCCCAGCTGGCCCGTGCCCGCAAGCGCATCTCGCTCGAAGACTTCACCCGTGCACTCGAAGAGGGCAAGGTCGACGCGCTCAACCTCATCATCAAGGGAGACGTCTCCGGTGCTGTTGAAGCACTCGAGGAGTCGCTGCTCAAGATCGATGTGGACGACTCGGTCGCCCTGCGCATCATCCACCGCGGTGTTGGAGCAGTCACCGAGAGCGACGTCAACCTCGCAACCGTCGACAACGCGATCATCATCGGATTCAATGTCCGCCCCGACACCAAGGCGCGCGAGCGCGCCGCACGTGAAGGTGTGGATGTCCGGTTCTACTCGGTCATCTACGCGGCGCTCGAAGACATCGAAAACTCCCTCAAGGGCATGCTCAAGCCGGAGTTCGAAGAAGTCCAGTCGGGTGTTGCCGAGATTCGCGAGGTCTTCTCCTCGTCGAAGTTCGGAAACGTCGCCGGCGTCATCGTGCGGTCGGGAACGATCACACGAAACGCGAAGGCACGGGTCATCCGCGACGGCATCGTCGTCGGGGACAACCTGGCCATCGAATCGCTTCGTCGCTTCAAGGATGACGTCAGCGAGGTCCGCACGGACTTCGAGGCGGGTATTGGACTGGGTAAGTTCAACGACATCCAAATCGGGGATGAGATCGAGACTATTGAGCTCAAGGAAAAGCCCCGCGTTTAGCACCCCTCGGATCGAGCTTGGGACCCCAAGCTCGATCCGAGTTGGCATCTAAGGAGTACCCATGGCAGACGCAGCACGGGCCGCAAAAATGGCGGACCGCATCCAGGTCATCATTGCCAAGCGGCTCGAACGCGGGATCAAGGATCCTCGGCTCGGGTTCGTCACGATCACCGACGTCCGCGTAACCGGCGACCTTCAGCACGCCTCCGTGTTCTACACCGTCTACGGGGCGGATGAGGAGCGAGCGGATAGCGCTGCAGCGCTCAAGTCGGCAACAGGCATGCTCCGCAGTGAAGTCGGCAAGAACATCACCGCGCGCCTCACGCCGTCACTCGAGTTCATCGCGGACGGAATTCCGGAGAACGCGGCGCTCATCGACTCCCTGCTGACCGAGGCACACAACCGCGACACCGAGGTTGCCGCCCTCGCGACCACGGCGAAGTACGCGGGCGACGAGGATCCGTATGTCAAACCGCGGGTCATTGGTGAAGACGACGACGATTTCATTGACGACGATCTCGACGAGGGCGACGAGGACACGCTCACCTAGCCGATAGCATCATCGCGTGTACTACGTGACCTTCTATCATGCAGACCCCAACGCCGATCCCAGCATCATGGATCGCCTTCGCGAGGTCTATCCGCGCCACCGTGCCTATCTCGACGAGTTCGCGAAGGGCGGGCAAGTCTGGATGATCGGAACCTTCGGCGATCCCGCGACGCAGGGCTCCATGGCAATCTTCCGGTCGAAGGACGCCGCCGAGACCTTCTACGAAAGCGACCCCTTCAACCTCGAGGGTCTCATCTACCGGTTCGAGCTTCGTGAGTGGAACCCGCTCGAGTTCTAACCCGCAGAACGGTTGTGCAGGACCTTCTCGCTACTTCGCCGAGCGCACCCCCGGAACTGCGCGGAGGTCACTCCGAAACTCCTGCACAACCGTTATCGCCGGGCACCGCTAGGCGAGGTCGAAGACGACCTGGCCGCTCGGGATGTCGGCGCGGCTCAGTTTCGCGCGGATGACGCTGCCGTCGACGAGCGCGCCGTTGCAGTGGGCTGTCACCGCCGGCTCGGTGAGCTGGATCTGGCCGCCCGTCTTCGAGAGCGAGATCACGGTCGCGTCGAACACTTCGCCGACCCGTGTCGAGAGCACCGCCGCCTCGACCGTGTCGATGGCCCGGTGCTCGAACTGGTTTGTGACGCCGGATGAGTGCGCCATCAGCCCCGGCAGGGTCGGCAGCGCCTCGCGAGCCCACGACGCGATCTCGGTGCCGGCCGCGATCGCCTCGCAGACCGTGAGCACGAAGCGATCGACCAGCCGCCGCAGTGGCGCCGTCGCGTGCGAGTACGACGCACCCACCGCGGCCTGGACGAGGCCCACCGGAACGCTTCCGTCGAACGCGGTGTAGCCGGCGCCGCGGAACAGCGCGCCGGCGGCGTGCATAATCGCGAGCTGCTTCGGATCGGACGTGTCGAGCGAGCGAAGATACGCGCCATACTGCTGGTTTTCCGGCCACGGTGTTCCCAGTGCGATCGTCTGCTTGCGGAACCGATCGACCGCCCACTGCTCGGGCGCAGGCATGGTTCGAAGGATGCCGACCTTCGCGCCGATCATGAGTTCGGCCGCGGCCATCCCGGTCATCAGCGAGAGTTGTGCGTTCCAGTCCTCGGCGGGCTGCGGCTGTCGACGCACGAGTTGGTAGGCTCCATCCACCTCGTGCACCTCGGTGTCGGGCAGGGTGAGGTTCGCGGCTCCGCGCGCGATCTCGAGGGCGATTCGCTTCAGACCAATCTCCTTCAGCAGGGCGAGATTCGCGTCGGCCGTGCCATCGTCAATGGACTTCTGCACGCCGACGTAGTCCAACTTTGCCGTGCTCTTGATGCGCGCTCGAGTGAGGGACGTCGAGGTGACGTTGGCGGCCGCGTCCAGCGTGAAGTCCCAGACGAAGGCGCTTCGCACCTGTCCGGGGAGCAGCGACGCCGCTCCGTTGCTCAGCACCAGCGGATGCAGCGGAATGGGGCCATCCGGCGGGTAGATCGTCTGTCCGCGCCTGCGGGTCTCCGCATCCAGCGCGCCGCCCGGCGTGACGAAGGACGGGACATCGGCGATCGCGTAGCGCACCCGGTAGCCGTCGCCCGCGCGCTCGAGATACAGCGCCTGGTCGAGATCCATCGATCCCGCCGGGTCGATCGTCACGTACGGGACATCCGTCGTGTCGAGGTCGGGGAGCACCGGATGCGCGGCGGCGGCGTCCGCCTCCGCCTGGGCGTCGGCCGGATACTGGCGCGAGATTCCGAGGGCCGTTGGGATGGCGGCGAGAGCGTCCGCGAGCGGGCCGGTGGCCGGCGCCACCATGAGACGAATGAGCTTTGATGGCACGAGCGCCAGCCTAGTGTCGCGCGCCGGGAGCTATCGGGCGAGCGTGATGATGTTCAGCGTGATCACGACAAGGGTGAGCACGAACACAGCGATGTCGGCGACGCCCTCCCGCTGGATCGCCTTGTCACCGGTGCGCACGCGGAACAGGAACGCTCCGATCATCAGCAGGGCGACGCCGATCGCGGCGGCGAGGCTGAACGGCACAAACCAGATTCCCCAGACCAGTCCGACGACGGCCGCGATCTCGAGTACGCCGATCCCGCGCCAGAACAGCGGGTGCACGCTCAGCTTGTCGCGGTTGGCGCGCGCGTAGGGCAGGTCGAGAATTTTGCCGCCGCCCGTCACGACCAGCATGAGCGACAGGATGATCGAGAGGATGACGCGCACGAGGTCCATGATTCGAGACTCTACCGGCTAGGGAAGCGCGTACCCGGTCGCGGGCGTGCCCACGACGAGACCATCCTGCAGGAGTCCGTCGAGTGCCCGGCCGCGCTGGAGCGCATCGGGCCAGAGGGCGTCCAGAGCCGACGCCTCGAGCGTTCCTTCCTCGGTCCGCAGTGCGCCGAGGATCAGTCCGCGAACCTGGCGATCCGAGCCCTCGTATTTCTTCTGCGTGGCCCGTCGCGCGCCCGCGTAGGGCGGGTAGCCGGCCGCGCGCCAGGCGCACCGGTTCGCAATCGGACACGCCTCGCACCGCGGCGCTCGGGCGGTGCAGACGACGGCTCCGAGCTCCATGACGGCGGCGTTGAACACGCGAGCATCCACGGGGTCGGTTGGTAGTTGGGCCTCCATAGCCGCGAGATCTCGGCGGGTGGATGCCGGACTGGCCTCACCGTTCCCATCGATCGCTCGGGCGAGAACGCGTCGCACATTCGTGTCGACGACGGGGTGTCGCCGTCCGTAGGCAAACGCGGCAACCGCGCGCGCCGTGTAGTCGCCGACTCCGGGGAGCGCGAGCAACTCGTCGACATCCGCGGGGACTATCCCGCCGTGACGTTCGGTGATGACAACGGAAGCTGCGTGCAGATTGAGGGCACGTCGCGGATAGCCGAGCCGCTCCCAGGCGCGCACCGCGTCGCCCGGGGAGGACGCCGCAAGCGACGCCGGCGTCGGCCATCGCGCAAGCCACTGGTCGAGGCGCGGGATGACCCGGACGACGGGCGTCTGCTGCAGCATGATCTCGCTCACCAGGATGCCCCAGGCCGGATATCCGTCCGCGCGCCATGGCAGGTCGCGCTTCTCGCGCTCGAACCAGGCATTCACCGCGGGTGCTATCGACACGCATCAAACCTAAACTGAACGCATGGCCCTCCAGGTTCTGTCTAAAGCCGAACTGCTCGCCTCGCTCGCCGAGGAGATCCTGCACAACTACGGCAAGGGGCGCGCGATTGTCGCCGTCGATGGACTGGATGGCGCAGGCAAGACCCGGTTCGCGGATGCGCTGGCCGCGCAGCTCGGAATCGGACACCGCGCGGTCTTTCGCGCGTCCATCGATGACTTCCACTGGCCCCGCGCTCGTCGCTACGCGCGCGGTCGGGACTCGGCCGAGGGATTCTATCGTGACTCGTTCGATTACACGACGTTCAAACGCGTGCTGGTCGAGCCGTTCCGGACCGGCTCGATTGGATCGTTCGTGCTGCAGGGCTTCGACCTGAAGCGGGATGTGCCGTTCCAGCCGAAGTGGTCATCCGGGCCGGAGGATGCCCTCCTCATCGTCGACGGGATCTTCCTCAACCGCCCGGAACTCACGGGGCTGTGGAACTACTCGATCTGGCTCGAGGTCGACGGGGAGGTCGCGGCCGCCCGGGTGATTGCCCGCGACGCGGAGGAGTTCGAGCACGACATCGCGAACCCGGAGCGCTACATCGGCGGCCAGGCGCTCTACCTCGAAGAGGCGAAGCCCAGCGAGGCCGCCACCGCGATCATCGACAACAACGACTTTGATCACCCCAAAAGGGTGTTTGCCGATAGCTGCTGACTCGTCCGGAGCTCGTTCAACCGGAGAAACTCGGCGCTAGAGCTGTTCAACAGGACGAATTCGGCCTTTTTGACCGGCTTATCCTGTTGATCGATCCGATCTCAAGGAGATCTCGGCCAAACACGCCGAAAACGGACCGTTTTGGGTCAAAATCGACCAATTCTCCTTGAAATCGGTTGGCCGACGACATCTTTGCTGCTTTTGAGCATGCGGAACCCACTACCAGCTCGCTAAGAAATACGCTCGGCGACTTGCTCGGGCGTCAGAAATACCCGCGACTTCTCCACCTCGTGGACGAGCTCGACGATGGCGGCGTTGACGGGCGCGGTCCGACCCATTTTCGTGGCGGCCGCAACGACGGCGCCGTTCAGGTAGTCGACCTCGGTGAGTCGTTCCCGCCGGAGACTCTGCAGGGTCGACCCGGGATTCGGCACCGAACCCATGCGTCGTGCCATGAGCTTGGGCAGCGACTCGGCGAGGGGGAGCGGCGCGCGCAGGAACAGTCTCAGCCGCGTCGCGCTCAGGCCCTGCAGCGGCGCGAAGTGGATGCCCGACGCCAACCCGATCCGCACGTTCTCCCGCATGCTGCGGGTCAGGATGCGCCGCAGCGCGGGATCCGCGATGACCTCCTGCACGCTTAGTCCGGTGATCGCGGGCAGCGCGTTGACCTGGTTGACGAGGAGTTTCGTCCACTGCGCGCCCTCGAAGTTGAAGGTGGGCTCGGTGGGCATGACGTCGTTCAGGATGCTGATGGCATAGCGGGCGGGCAGGTCGGAGCCGCCGCCGATGTATGTAGTGCCGGTCGTCGTGATGGCGATGTGTCCCGGCTCGACGAGGGATGACGCGTACATTGCGAGCGCCCCAACGATGTCCGACCGGGGGAGCAGGGGCTTCGTTCCCGCGATCGACTCGAGGCCGTTCTGCACGACCACGACGGGGATGCCGTTCAGCAGCCGGCCGTTGGCGAGAATTGCGGCGCGGGCATCCTGTGCCTTCGTGGCGACGATGGCGAGCCCGGGCGAGTGCGCGAGCGTCTCGGCCGCGCCAACCGTTGCGTTGAAGTTGCCCCAGCCGCCGGTGAGACGGATGCCGCCGTCCTGGATCGCGCGCAGGTTTTCACCCCGCGCAGTCACCTCGACGTCGTGCCCGTCCCGTGCCAGCAACGCGGCGATGGCGCCACCGATAGCTCCCGCTCCGATGACGCCAATCCGCATGCTGTTGATACTAGGGGGCGACCAGTGGACGATGCTGTCTAGCGGGGGGACTTGCGCGGCAACCGTCCAGACGGTAGTGCCAGCGAGGCGATTGCGGTGACGGCCACGGCCGCCGCGCCGACCAGTACCGCCGGAACGGCCGCGCTCACGTAGCCGGTCGGCGTGAGCTGGCCGTTCGCGCCGGTGAAGATCGCCACGAGCACGGCGATGCCGAGCGCGATTCCGATCTCTCGAACCGTTGAGTTGACGCCGCTGGCCTTGGCCCGGTCCTGCTCACGGATGGTGGCGAGCACCGCGGTCGACGAGGGCGAGAACACGAGCCCCATGCCGATGCCGGCGAGGATGAACGGGTACAGCATCGTCGTGTACGGCGTGGTCGCTGACATCGTGAGCGCGAGCCAGAACAGGGCGACCGACTGGAAGACCAGTCCGACGGTGATGAGTACGCGCGTACCGACCCGGGGCGCGATGAGGCCGGCGAGCGGCGCGACGATCATCGGCGCCATGGTCCACGGGGTGGTCTGGATGGCGGCCTCGAGCGGGCTCGCGCCCTGCACGACCTGCAGGAACTGGATCAGGATGAAGATCGAGCCGAACATCCCGAAGCTGAATCCGAACCCAACGATGTTGGCGACGGAGAAGCTGCGGTCGCGGAACAGCCCGAGGGGGATGAGCGGGGCCTTGCTGCGGGTCTCCCACCACAGGAACGCGATCAGCGCGATTCCGCCCCCGATGAGGCCGGTGAGGACCTGGGCGCTGTGCCATCCGGCGTCGTTGCCTCGAACGATTCCGAAGACGATTCCGAGTACGCCGAGCCCGACGAGGATCACGCCGAGGATGTCCGCCCGCACCTTGTCACCGAAGCTGTTCGGGAGCGCGAGGAGCACGAGCGGGACGGAGATCACGCCGACGGGGACGTTGATCCAGAAGATGGCCTGCCAGTCCCAGCCCTGCACAACGGCGCCTCCGATGAGCGGGCCGAGCGCGACGCCAAGGCCGGCGACGCCGCCCCAGATGCCGATCGCGAGCGGGCGGAGCCGGGGAGCGACGGAGCCGGCGAGCAGCGTGAGCGAGAGCGGCAGGAGTGCTGCCCCGCCCACGCCCTGCACCGCCCGAGCAGCGATGAGCTCACCCGGCGTGGTGCTGAAGCCGGCCGCGACCGAGGCGAGGGTGAAGATCGTGATGCCGATCGCGAATACCGTGCGGCGACCGAAGCGGTCGCCCAGGGCGACGGCCAACAGGATGAATGTCGCGAAGCTGAGCGTGTACGCGTTAACAAACCACTGCAGTTCCTCGACGCTCGCGCCGAGGTCGCGGTGGATGACGGGCAGGGCGTTGGTCATCACGAGGTTGTCGAGGCTGGCCATGAACATGGGGATGCTGGCGGCCACGATGGCGAGCCACGTGGGGATGTGGCGGCGCGGTGCGCCCGCTGCGACATCCGCTGCGGGGGATGTTTCTGTAACGGTCATGGCGTGCTCCTGATCGCAGAAAGGGGGGAAGGTGCCCGAATGTTGTAATCGAATGATTACTTATCTCGACATTAGTTATCGACTGATACCATGTCAAGCGTGCCCCAAATAATTGATAGCTCGGCAACCGCGGCGGTCCCGGCGACGCGAATGCCGTCGGACGAGCGTCGAGTCCTCGTTCTCGAGGCGGCCACCGCCGTCTTCGGCCAGCGCGGGTACGCGGGCACGACCACGGACCAGGTCGCAACTGCTGCAGGCGTGAGCCAGCCCTACGTCGTCCGCATGTTCGGCACCAAGGAGAAGCTGTTCCTCGCGGTGCTGCACCGTGCGCTCGACACCCTGATGGCGGCATTTCGTCGAGCGCTAGCCGAAGAGTCGGACGTCCCCGTCCATTCGCGGATGGGAATGGCCTATGCCGACCTGCTGACCGACCGTGGGCTGCTGCTGTCACTCATGCACGGCTTCGTGCTGGGCTCGGACCCCGAAATCGGCAAGACCGCGCGCGCAGGATTCCTCGAGGTCTACCTGTTCCTCAAGGCTGACGTCGGGATGACGCCGGAGGAAGCTTCGGATTTTCTCGCCCACGGCATGATGCTCAACACCCTTGTGGGCATTCGGATGGCGGACGAATACGACACAAACCCGGACGCGCGCGAGCTGCTCGAGACCGCAATGCCGACAAAGCTCGGCCTGCTTCGGGGTCTCACTGGCCCGGACAAAATACAGTAGGCACGTGAGCACCTCCGGCATCCTGCTCGTCGACAAGCCGTCCGGAATCACGAGCCACGACGTGGTCTCCCGCGTCCGCAAGCTCGCCGACACGCGCAAAGTTGGTCACGCCGGCACGCTCGATCCGATGGCGACCGGGTTGCTGATCCTCGGGATCGACGCCTCGACAAGGCTGCTCACCTACCTGGTTGGCCTCGACAAGGAGTATCTCGCGACGATTCGGCTTGGGTTCGCGACGACCACCGACGACGCGGAGGGCGAGCCGGTCGGTCCGACGGTCGACGCGAGCGGCGTATCGGCCGAGGCGATTCGTGACGCCATACTGCCGCTGACCGGCGCCATCAGCCAGACCCCGAGCTCGGTGAGCGCCATCAAGGTCGACGGCAGGCGCTCATACGACCGCGCCCGCCAGGGCGAGGAGTTCACCCTCGCGGCGCGCGAGGTCATCGTCTCGGCTTTCGACGTGATCGCCGAGCGTCCTGGCGAGTTGGATGTCCGGATCGAGTGTTCGTCTGGAACCTACGTTCGCGCCCTCGCTCGGGATCTCGGCGCCGCTCTGGGCGTCGGCGGCCACCTGACGGCGCTGCGCCGCACGAGAGTCGGCCCGTTTCACGTCGGCGACGCCGGGATCCTCGGCGACACCCTGATGGAGTCGCTTCGCTCGCCCGCAGCGGTCGCCGGTGAACTGTTCGAGACCGTCCGGCTGACCGAGCCAGAGGAGCGCGATCTCACGCAGGGGAAGCGCCCCAGACTCGCGAACCTCGAGACGCGTCTTGCAGATTCTTCGGGCCCGATCGCCGCGATCGGCCAGAATGGGAACCTGACCGGGTTGATTTCGACAAGTGCGGGGGTCGCACGCGTGCTGGTGAACTTCCCGACGACGAACGAGAAGCGGGGGGAGAGCGCGTGATCCAGTGGTACGCGGTGCTTGAGGTGGCCGTCGCGGCCGCGGCGGGCGTGCTCTGCCTGGTTCTCGGCCTGTTCGGGACAAAGCCCGGCGACCTGTCGATGGGCGCGACGGCCCTCGTCGAGCTGCTGCTGCTCGGCCAGCTCGGGATCGCGATCGTCGCCCCGCTGGTCGGAAACCCGCCGACGGGAAGCATTATCGAGTTCTACATCTACCTGATTGTCGCGCTCCTATTGCCGCTGCTCGCGGGATTCTGGGCGCTCGTCGAACGCGATCGCTGGAGCACGGTCGTGCTGGGCGTCGCGTGCCTCGCAATCGCGGTCATGGTCGTGCGCATGAACATCATCTGGACAGTTCAGATCGCTTAGGGTTAACGCGATGTCCAGCGCGCCCAGCAGCCCAGAAGTCGCGACAGCGCAGCCCATTGGCCGGCGCTCCCTCGGGGTCGGTCGGGTCCTGATCATCGTCTACGCGATCCTCGCGATCGGCGCGACCTCGCGTGCGGCCTACCAGTTGGCGACCATCTACTCGTCCGCCCGTGTGCCCATCACCCTGTCCGCCATCTCTGGTGTCGTCTACATCGTGGCGACGCTCGCGCTCCTGCTCCCGGGCCGAGCCTGGTATCGGGTGGCCTGGATCACGATCAGCTTCGAGCTGCTCGGCGTGCTCGTCGTCGGAACCCTGAGTCTGATCGAGCCGTCGATCTTCGCCGGAAGCGCGAAGGTCTCCTTCGGCACCGTCTGGTCGTATTACGGCATCGGCTACCTGTTCATCCCCCTCGTTCTGCCCGTGCTCGGGATGCTGTGGCTGCGGAGCCGGCGCGCAGCGGTCGCGGGAGGCTGACGTGCAGGTCTTCGAGGGACTGGGCGCCGTACCGAGCGGCTTCGGACCGAGTGCGGTCACCATCGGCAAGTTCGACGGAGTTCACCCCGGACATCGTGCGGTCATCGATGAGCTGAAGACCGTCGCGGCCGAGCGCGACCTCGCAGCGACCGTCGTCACGTTCGACCGCAACCCGCTGAGCCTTCTCGCACCGGAGAAGTGCCCGGAGTCGCTCGTGAGCAATGCGCAGAAGATCCAGTTGCTCGAGTCGGCGGGCGTGGATGCGACCCTCGTGCTCGAGTTTGACCGCGCGTTAAGCGAGCAGCTGCCGGAGGAATTCGTTCGAACGGTGCTGGCCGATGCACTGCAGGCGAGGATCGTGTTCGTCGGAGCCGACTTCCGGTTCGGCGTACGGGGCAGTGGCAACGTCGAGCTCCTCGATCGCCTCGGCAAGCAGTACGACTTCGAGGTGCGGCACATCCCCGAGGTGATCGCGAGCGGCACGGAGTCAAGGCGGGCATCCTCGACCTGGATCCGGGAACTGCTGACCGAGGGGGATGTCGCGACCGCGGCGACCCAGCTCGGTCGGCTGCACAGCATCCGGTCTACCGTTGTGCACGGTGAGCGGCGAGGGCGGGAGCTCGGCTACCCCACGGCCAACCTCTCGCCGGACATCGAGGGATTCGTGCCACGGGACGGTGTGTACGCGGCCTTCGCCACCATCCCCGGCGGGCGATTCGGCGCCGCCGTCTCGATTGGAAACAACCCGACGTTCGAGGGTGTCCCGCAGAAGCAGGTCGAGGCTCACCTCCTCGATCAGAAACTCGACCTCTACGGCGAGAGCATCGAGCTGGAGTTCGTCGACTACATCCGGCCCATGCGCAAGTTCGAGTCGGCCGACGCGCTCGCGGCACAGATGCACGTCGACGAGGACGACATCCGCGCCGTACTGGCGCGTACGGGTGCACGGGGGAGCGCCGCACCCGCCTAAGCTTGCCGGGTGCCCGCCGACCGCCTGCTTCCACTCTGGGCGGGTCGAACCGCCGCACTTCTCGGCATCCTTCTCGTCGCGCTGAACCTGCGTACCGCCGTCGCGTCGCTCTCGCCCATCCTGAGCATGATCGAGCACGATGTTCCGCTGAACCCGGTCGTCGTCGGCATCGTCGGGGCCGCCCCGCCGCTGATGTTCGCGCTCGCCGGCCTGGTCAGCCCGCTGCTCTCGCGGCGGCTCGGGCTCGAGGGGCTGCTGCTGATCGCTATTGGCGCCATGGTCGTCGGGCAGCTTGCGAGGGCGCTTGCGCCGAATCCGACCACACTGGTCGTCTCGACGGCCGTCGCGCTTCTCGGCGCGGGAATCGGGAACGTCCTCCTGCCGCCGCTGGTCAAGCGGTACTTCTCTGATCGCATGACGCAGGTCACGACCGGCTACGCGGTCCTGATCGCCTTCAGCACGGCGTTGCCACCGCTCGCGGCCGTACCGGTCGCCACCGCGTTCGGTTGGCGCGCTTCGCTGTGCGTGTGGGTTGCGCTCGCGCTTACGGCGATCCTGCCGTGGATCGTGGCCTCGCGGGCTCGAGCACGGCAGCTGCGACTCGCACGCGAGTCCGACGATGACAACGTCGTCGAATCCGAACCGGCACTCGAGGGCAGGCTGTTTCGCTCACCTGTCGCCTGGGCGATCATGATCACTTTCATGGTCTCGAGCTTCACCGTCTACGCGGGATTTGCCTGGCTGCCGAGTTTGCTCGTCGACACCGCGCACGTCACGCCCGGGCAGGCGGGCTCCCTGCTCGCCCTGTTCGCCATCGCGGGCTTCCCGTGTTCCCTCGTCGTTCCGTCGATCGCCGCGCGACTGAAGAACGTGGGCATCCTGATCTACGTCGCCGTCGGGCTCCTGCTGGTCGGCTACGGGGGCCTGTTGCTCTTCCCGACGGTGGCGACGCCGCTCTGGATCGTCGTCGCCGGCCTCGGCCCGCTGTTGTTTCCTCTCGCCCTCTACCTGATCAACCAGCGGACCCGCACCCACGCCGGATCGGTGGCGCTGAGCGGCTTCGTGCAGGGGGTCGGCTATCTCATCGCCGCCGCCAGCCCGCTGCTGTTCGGCATTCTGCACCAGGTCTCCGGCGGCTGGACGCTGTCCATCGGCCTGCTGATCCTGGTCTCCCTCGCCGGCATTCCGGCGGCGATCATCCTGCGTCGCCACCGGTACCTGGAAGACGACCTCGCGAGGCGACCTCGCGCCAGCAGTTAGGCGAGCAACTCGGGCCGGTGGATGAGCGCGGCCGCACCGATGAGCGGACCATCGCCCGAGAGTCCGGATGGCACGACCTTCACCTTGGTGACGAACGCGAACGCGGTGCGCTCGGCGATCGCCGCCCGGATGATGTCGAACAGGTCCGGCGTCACGTGCGAGAAGCCGCCGCCGATGGCGACGATTTCGAGGTCGTCGAGTGCGGTGGCGGATGCGATGGCCTGGCCGATCGCGCGCCCGGAGCGCTGCACGGCGGCGATCGCGATCCCGTCGCCGGCGGCGTACGCCGCCGCGAGCTCCTCGCCCGTTGAACCCTGCCAGCCCTGGCCGCGAGCCCAGGCGACGCTCTTCGGTCCGGAGGCGATCGTCTCCACGCAACCCGTTCCGCCGCAGGCGCAGCGATCGGAGAAGCCGCCGACCTCGACGTGTCCGATGTGGCCGGCGTTTCCGGTCGGGCCCGGCACCGTGTGCCCGTCGAGGATGAGTCCACCGCCGATTCCGGTGGACACGATCATCCCCATCACGTTGTCGTATCCCTGCGCCGCGCCGACCCAGTGTTCGGCCAGGGTGATGCACATACCGTCCATCCGGAGTCGCGTCGGCACATCGCCGAGTTTCGCCTCATCGACTCGCTCTCGCACCTGGTCGAGCAGCGGATAGTCGCGCCAGGCCGGCACATTGAGCGGGCTCACGAGCCCCTTCGTCAGCGAGATGGGACCCGCGCTGCCGATTCCGGCACCGAGAAACTCGGCGTCGGCGGGCACCGCGGCAATCACGGAGTCGAGCACCGCGCCGACCGCAGCGCGGAGCACGTCGGAGCTCGCCGTCGATCCGGTCGGCTGGCGGAACCGGGAGGTGGGCAGCACAACGCCCGCCTCGTCGACGAGCGCCCCCTCGACCTTGGTGCCACCGAAATCGAGCGCAAGAGCGAGTCTCATGAAACAAGAGCGTACTGAATCCGGGAGTGGCGACCGACCTCGCTCGCGAGAGGGCGTTCTAAACTTGGCCGGTGCCGACGAGTGAGCTGGAGTTTTCGCGATTCTACGACCTCCCCGTCGCAATCGTGTGGGACGCCCTCGTCGACGAGGTACTGGTCGAGGGCTGGCTCGCCGCCGCGCGCATCGACCCTCGCGTTGGCGGCCTCTACTGGCTGGGCTGGCAGGGCGGCGGGACTCTCGCCCCCACCAACGGCACGATCACGGCCATCGAACCGCAGCGTCGGCTCGAGCTCGAGACCGACAACATCGGCACCCTCGAATTCATCCTCGATCCCGTGCCCGGTGGCACGCGTGGTAGCGCGACAGACCTTCGCCTAACGATCCGCGTCGACACCGAGCCTCGCCTTCTCGCCAGCACCTACGCGTACTGGCAGAGCAACTTCGACCAGCTCGAAGACCTCCTGCGCGGTCATCCCGTCGACTGGTCGACGTGGCAACGCGACCGTGGCGAGGCCTGGACGGCCTACCTGCGCGAGGCGTCGCGAGCGAACTAGCCGTACTCTTGGCTACGGAGAAAAACAACGATGACGATACAAACTCCGGTCGCACTCGCGCCCGCACAGAGAGCCCTTTCCGTACTCGGAGGCGACC
>JAUZFP010000089.1 GCA_030838475.1 Actinomycetota bacterium | reverse complement strand
CGAGTGGTCGCGCACCAGCCGCTCAGCACGTCCTCGACACGCTCGCCCACCTGACTGCGGGCCTCTTCGCGTTCGACGCCCGACATCAGCAGCTCGTCGTAGCCGGTGTCGACGTGCCGGACCGACGCCGCAACGGCGAGCGATACGGCGTCGGCATCAAGGACCCGCCCGGCCGCGCTGCGTCCGATCCGGCCGCTGCCGCGCGCCGCCGCATGACTCGCGATCGCCTCGGCCCGGCCGACGGGGCAGCCCGGGAACTGCGCACGGATCGCGGCGGCAAGCTCGGCCGCCAACCGCACGTCCTCGTCGGCTCGTCTCGCTTGGTCCTGCTCCCTGCGGCGAGCCCGCACCTCGGCGTCGGAGAGACACTCGTTTTCGGCACGTTCGATCGCCTCGGCCTCGGCTAGGATGCCCTGGCGCTCATAGCGCTTGCGCGACCGGCTCCACCGCACCACCACAGCCGAGAGCCGGCTGGCCTTCTTCGCGCGGCGAGTCAGCGCCGCATCACCAGAAGGCAGGAAGACCAGATGCCCGAGGTCGGAGCAGTCCAGGCACAGTGGGCCGGCGTTCTCCATGAACAGCAGGTCCCCGGTGTCACCACAGGACGAGCACGTCCAATCTTTGACCGGCGAGATCACGACGAGATCCGGCGGTCGGCTCTGCCGCTCGACCGCGCGCTGAGCCAGGTCCGGCGACACCCAGTGCGTCCGGTACGCGCGCTCGATGGCGGCATCCCCGCTGACGCTGAACCGCAGTTGGCGCCTGTCGCGAGTGCGGGCGACATAATCGGTCTCTGACGGGTTGAGCGCCCGGTCGCGCGCCCAGCGCCGGAACGCCGCCATCGCCAGCGTGACGTTGCTCAGGTTGGCCTGCACGACGCGCTCGAGCGACTCGACCCGGCCCTGCCGCCACCGGTCGAGGTGCGACGGCGCCAGGCAGCCCAGGCCGAGCAGCACGTCGATCGCGCTGACGACCCGTTGTTCGGCGAGCGCTGCCTCGGCTGCTCGCGTGACTCGCTGCTCCAGATCCTGCCGTGTCATAGCCCGGCCGAGCGTGTCCCGTGGACGGCTACCGAGGCCCGACGGGCAATCTCGCCAGACTTGGCACCATGGCAGATCACGGTATTGGTGCACCATCCCTTCGTGAGGCCGACACACCGTCGTCGTCGGCAGCTGAGCGGCCTGGCCGCCGTCGCCGCGTCGTCCGGCCAACAGGTCAGCGGTTTGCTGATCGTCTTGTCGTGGGGGTGGATGTTCGTTATCAACGCGCCGAGTCGGCGACCTCGAGGATAGTTGTGCTGCTTGGCGGAGGCAAAGTTGCGAAATCCACAGGGTGCCAGATCAACTGCGAAAAATGCAGTACTGAGGCCGGACACCCGAAGCCGAGGGTGCTCATTCATCAGATGAATACGGCGGACCTGACCGGTAACCGTTCGTATTCGATTCTGTCGAATTCCTTCATCGGCCGCGACCGAGTTTCATCGTCGACAGCGCTCAGAGCGACTTGGAGTGTGGTCGTGACGGGCGAGCAGCTGAACGCGAATGCGTACCGTCAGACGGGGAAGCCTTTCAGGCTGGCGACTCCCGGGTGACTCGATGCTAGTGAGGAGTAGGTGCCTCGCGTAGGTATGCCAGGAGTCGGTTGGGACTCGTTCGGTCGTTGCCCGCAACCCAGTGACCAACTCCGCCGAGCGTGTAGCTGGGTGTAGCACTCCTTGCTACAATGGAACGATGGCCAAGATTATCGCGCAGCGTGAGCTGCGCAACGAGAACGCGAAGGTAATTGAAGCAGTAACGGCGGGCGAAACCTTCGTCGTCACCCGTAACGGCGAACCGGTGGCCGAGCTTCGCCCGATTCGAGCCGGTCGCCGCCGCACGTTCATCTCCCGCGACGAGCTCGCGGCTCTGGCGGCAGCCGGCGTGCGCATCGACCATCATCAGTTCCGCGCTGACCTCGACCGGTTGATCGACCAAGGACTGTGAAGTGACGTCTGGACTTCTCGACACCTCCGTGGTCATCGACTGGCACGACCCGGCCGTGATCGCCTCGCTGCCCGACGAGATGGCGATATCGGCTATCAGCGCGGCTGAACTGGCGGCCGGACCACACCTCGCCACCAACCCGATGGAAGCCGCGAAGCGGCAGGCTCGGCTGCAGGAAGTTGAGTCAACACTGGAACCGATCCGATTCGACGGAGCCACCGTACGGAGCTACGGGCTCGTCGTTGCCGCCCTGGTCGGCGAAGGAAGGACGCCGCGGAGCCGATTCGCCGACCTACTGATCGCCGCGACCGCACACGCCAATCAACTCGATCTCTACACCCGAAACGCCGATGACTTCACCGGACTGGAGAAACTGGTCCGCGTCATCGCCGTATGACCAGCCCGTCCAGCGGGCCCGGCGCCGCAAACGTGCGTGTCAGATCTCGAGTCCTACAGCGCACCAGACGAATCCGGCGACCAGATCCTGCATCCAATGCAAATAGGATCGGTTTGCCGGGTACAACCTAAATCGCCGTGGACCATCCCGAAACTGGCGCGGCGGTGGTCGGTCGGCCAAGCCGGGGCAACTCCGAGTTCGTGGCGTTCCGATACCGCTTAGGGTTTCGACGTGGATTCTGGTGAACGGTGGCTGCTAGTAACACCCAGCGTCGGGGTCGCCCTCAATCTGGCCCAACTCATCGACAGTTTCGAGTCGACGCTGGGCGCGGCGACACCGCTGCAGCTGGAGGCCGACCCGTATTTGACGACCACGTTGTGGGCTGGAGCGTTTCGCGCGGAGGAAGCGCTCCGCCACGACAACCACCAACAACCGCGGCGCGATGTTCGCGTTGCGCTGGAGCATCATGCATTCCGCGACATCGTGGAGAGTCGGCCGTACGACGATGGTGCACCGGTCCGCGACGTCCTGATCAAAACCGCTGACGCTGGGCGTCCCGCAGAAGACTTTGGCCGAACTGCTCGGGGTTTCGGTTCGCCAGCTGCGGCGCTGGCTCGCTGCTGGTGGGTCTGAGCCGGCTGCGGATGACGCCGCGCGGATTCGAGCGGTGGGGAATGTAGTGAATCAGTTGCGCCACTCGTTCACCGGCCCGGGAGTGGTGGCCTGGTTCGCGCTGGCCGATGAAGTGCGTGCGAGCGGAGCGAGCGCCATGGTGGTGCCGTCAGCCGCGCTGCCCGGCACGCACAATCTGATCCTGCCCGGCGTCCGCGTTCTGCATCCATTCCGGTGGCAACCGTTCGCGCGCCCGAAGAGATCCCGACGGGACATCTCACTGAGGGCGCGCGTGTTGCGGCCGAGCTGGCCAGCCATGTCCGATGGTTCGGAAGTGAACACAGCGCGGTTGAGCAGTGGAAAGCTACGGGCAGTTATGACCGGTTCGAGCATCCTTTCGCGACGCAATGGTGAGATGGCGAGCTTCGTGCTCGCATCACGTCGAGCAGAGTGCTCGTACGCGTCATCGAGTTCTGGGCCGCCCTCCGACTCTGCTGGTTTGTCGTCTCGTTGGCATGCCGCGATCGCAGCAGCGACGATTTCGCGTCAGTCGCCGTGCTGGTGACAAAGCGCTTCCCGCGCCAGAGTGGCCGCGGCGGAGCTGATGCGGCGTCGGTCGCCCCGGGACACAGCCTGATCCGAGACGTTGATGAGCACGTCGAATGCGGGCAGGCGGTAGAGCTCGTACCCGTTGAGCCTGCGACCGTCGTGATGACGCCAGCCGAGCTCTGCGAGCGCGGTCGCCATCTGGTCGAGCGGTAGGTCGGAGTTGTTCGAGGTGCCGGCGTAAGCGAGCAGGAGCAATGTCGCGTGGGTCTCGAACGTGTCGTCGTTGCCGGGCAGGAGCCGTAATGCCAAGTGGTTCCAGAGCTTCGATGGGTCGCGCTGGGCGGCAGCGCCCGCGCGGGTCAGCACAAGGGCGCCTTTGTGCTTGCGGAGCAGCCCCATGGATTGCAGCGTCTGGCGGAAACCGAGGAGCGGGCCAGCGTGGAGCTCGCGGTTGTTCGCGCCGATCCAGTCACCCATCGCGGGCACAACTTCCGAGGCGGCCGCGACATCGGTCGGCTTGAGATATCCCGCGGACGTCGATTGGATGCCGCTGTCTTTGGCGCGGTCGAGGAACCAGCGGTGCGCATGGAGGGAAGCAGTCAGTTCGGACGTACCGAGCGTCATCCGCTCCGAGATCAGCGAGACCATTCTGTCGGCCAGATCCTTGCCGGCACGGGTGTAGCGAAGTCGATTGACAAGGTCGACGAGCCGCTGGTCGACACCGTGTTCGCGCAGGATGAAGTACGGCGCGCGGAGCGCCTGGTTGATCTCGTCGAGTCCGAAACGGGCCGGGTCGTCCAGTACTTCGGCCAGGCTCTCGGCGTCGGTGAGGCCACCGCAGTCCTCCGGTGGTGCGGCGCGCCGACCGTCGACCACGGTTGCGGTCGGGGAGTCGGCGCTTCCCGGGAGGACCTCCTCAAGTCGGAGCGTCAGCTCCCAGGAGTCGCCGTAATCGTTCAGGTAGTGCTGGACGTCCCCGGGCTCCTGCAAGGTTTCGTCGAGTCTTCCTCGGAAGCGGGGA
>JAUZFP010000048.1 GCA_030838475.1 Actinomycetota bacterium | reverse complement strand
TCAGATATGGGTCCAGCTTCTGCATGACGACACGGAGTCCGCGCGCGGTAAGAAGATTACCGAGAGAGGCGGCGGTGAGGCCCTTACCGAGGGAGGAGACGACTCCACCCGTGACGAAAATGTGTTTGGTTACGGCCGCTTGAGATTTATCCACCACGGGGTTACAGCTTATCTCGTGACGAACGGCTTCCGCTGCACGCGACCCGCCGCGTCAGTGCGGGTTGTCGGCAGAATTGTCGGCAGATCTGTCGCCGAGGTCGCGCACAAAGTCGATTCTCGACTCGGTGTGCGGGTAGCCGACCTTCGTGAAGGCGGCCGCCATCGGAAAGTTGTCGTCATCCGTCTCCCCGATGATGAACTGCGCGTTCTGGCCGACCATCCGCTCGGTGATCCAGCCAAGAAGTTGCGCCGCGTAGCCGTCGCCGCGGTGCAGGTGGGAGACCCCGATAAAGGACGCGATGCCGATCTCCGGCGACCCACGCAGCCCGCCGACGACGAGTCCGACCAACGCACCCGAAGCGTCGGACGCGAGGAAGAACGCGTCGACCGGATCCAGGCCGAGGTACTCCTTCACGGTATCGGCCGCAACCGCATCGAGGTCGGCGCGCTCGAGGGCGTCGACGTCATGCGCGTCGAGGCTGCCGACCAGAATCTCCTTCACCACCCGGAGGAGTCTCGGATCGTCCGGGCCGTCGATTACCTCAAAGGAGAGTTCGGTCTTGGGGATCGTGATCGTCGCGGTGAGCACCGGCAGGCGGTAGCGATGGCGCCGCACTAGCATCCGGAATCCGGATGCGGCGAGCGTGTCGATCAGCCGAGCGAGCGCCGGGTCATCCAACCCGGTGTCTGAGGGGAGAAAGTGCAGCAGCTCGAACGTGGTTCTGCCGGGCTCGGTCGAGTCGGCTACCGCCTGCCCCAGCAGTGCGGCAGCGATCACCGGATCCTCCGGCAGGTCCAGGAAGTCAAGGATGTCCGCGACGGTTCGCGAGGCCGCGCCCCATCCGGCGACAACACCGAGCACGCGCTCGTCGTCGTCGGCGGCGAACCAGACCCAGGCGGGCCGGCGAAATCCGAGCCGCAGTGCGCGGTCGATTTTCTCGACGGAGAAATTGCTCTCCTGCGTGAAGCTCGAGTTGGGCGGCGTCGCGCCGACGAGCAGCGCTCGCGACTGCTCAGCCGAGGTCGCGGCGGAGACAGTGAAGTTCGTCAAGTGAATGCCCCTTGTATCGTTCGCGGTCAGCCCGCGGTTTCGCGGGCGAGATCGAGCAGTTCCCGTGCGTGGGTGAGACCGCTCTCGGAATCGGGCAAGCCGGACAGGAGTCGCGCCATCTCCGCGACTCGCTCCTCGCCGTGCAGCTGGCGCACGCTGCTCTCGGTGACCATGCCGTCGATGTCCTTCACGACACTCAGGTGATTGTTCGCGAACGCGGCGACCTGGGCGAGGTGGGTGACGACGATGACCTGGGCGGACTGCGCGAGTCTCGCCAGTCGGCGACCGATCTCCGATGCGCTGGCACCGCCGACCCCGGCATCCACCTCGTCGAAGATAAACGTGGGCACCGGGTCGCTCGCCGCAATGACGACCTCGATCGCGAGCATGATGCGCGACAGCTCGCCGCCGGATGCGCCGCGTCCGAGCGGCCGCGGTTCGGAGCCGGGATGCGGTCGCAGCAGGAATGAGACCTGGTCCTTGCCCGTCTGCGAGTAGTCCGGCCGGTCCTCGACCTCGACGATCAGCTCGGCCCCGCCCATTGCGAGAGCGGTCAGCTCGCCGGTTACCGATTCGGAGAGCCCGGCCGCGAATCTCGCCCGAACACGCGTGAGCTCCGCGGCGAGCTCGACGATTTGGCCTCGATCTCCTTCGACCTCGAGCCGGAGCGCCTCGATGCGGTCGGAGTCGTTGTCGAGTTCGAGCAGTCGGCCCGACCCGGTGTCGAGGTAGTCGATCGCGTCGTCGAGCGTCGGTCCGAAGCGACGCACCAGTCCGGCCAGGTCGGCTCGCCGCTCCTGCACTGTCTCGAGTTCGCGGCCTCCGTCGGCGTCGAGGTCGCTGAGATAACGGGCGAGCTGGGATGAAATTTCTGTGACGAGGAACGTCGCATTTCCCAGTGAGGTGGCGATGGCCTCGAGAGCGGGATCGTGGTCCGCGACCCGGTCGAGCTGGCGCTTGGCGGATTCGAGTAGGCCAACGGCGTCGCTCGAATCGTCGCTCGACTGTTCCGAGACAAGCTGCCTGGCCTGCGCTGCCGCTAGTCGGAGGTCCTCCAGATTGGTGAGTCGATCGGCGCGCTCGGTGAGTTCGGCGTCTTCGCCGCGCCGCGGGGCGATCCGCTCGATCTCGTCAATCGCCAACCGGAGCTCCTCGGCCTCCTGGGATCGGCGATCGCGTTCGGCGATCAGCAGGTCGAGCTCGCTCTGCGCGGACTGCCAGCGGGCGTACACCGACTGGTAGTTTCCGAGCACGGTCGAGAGTTCCTGTCCGGCAAACCGGTCGAGCGCCTCGCGCTGTGCTGTCGCCGAGCGAAGCCGGATCTGGTCGGACTGCCCGTGTACGACGACGAGCTGCTGGCCGATCTCGTTCAGGACGCCAACCGGCGCCGCGCGACCGCCGACCGCGGCCCTGCTGCGACCCTCGGTCGAGATCGACCGACTGAGGAGCAGCCCGGCCTGGTCCGTGCCGGGAACCGCGTCCAGATCGCCGCCGGCATCCCGCACCCGGTTGGCAACACTCCCGGCCGAGTCGACCAGCCAGTGGCCCTCGACGATCGCCTGACTCGACCCTGAGCGGATGGCCGCGGTATCCGCGCGCTCGCCGAGAAGCAGTCCCAGCGCCGTGACCACCATCGTCTTGCCCGCCCCGGTCTCGCCCGTGAGTGCCGTAAATCCCGGGCCGATCGGCAGGGTTGCCTCGCCAATCACACCGAGACCGCGGATGGAGATCTCCTCGATCACGGTTGCGCCGGCTTCTTGGCGCGTTGCTCGCCGCGCCAGCCATCCACCGGAAGGTTGAACTTGTGCACGAGTCGATCCGTGAACGCTCCGCTAGACAGCCGAGCGAGCCGGACCGGGATGGGAGAACGACGCACAACGACACGCGCACCCCGGGGAAGCTCGTGGGTGCGCCTGCCATCGCACCACAGCACCCCGGTGCCCTGGGTGCGATCGAGAACTTCGACGGCGAGCGACGACTGCGGGCCGACGACCAGCGGTCGCGCAAAGAGCGCGTGGGGGCTCAACGGGACAAGGAGGAGGGCGTCAACGCTCGGCCAGACGACCGGTCCGCCCGCGGAGAACGAATACGCCGTCGATCCGGTCGGCGTCGACATCACGACGCCGTCGCAGCCAAAGGATGAGAGTGGTCGGCCATCCACCTCGATGACGACCTCGAGCATCCGCTCGCGGCTCGCCTTCTCGACGGTGGCCTCGTTGAGCGCCCAGGTCTCGTACACGACCTCGGAGTCGACCTTGACCCGAACGCTGAGTGTCATGCGCTCCTCGACCTCGTAGTCGCGGGCGAGAACCCGTGCGACGCTGGCGGTGAGATCGTCCCGCTCGCTCTCGGCAAGGAATCCGACGTGCCCGAGGTTCACGCCGAGCAGCGGTGCGCCACAGCCCCTGGTCAGTTCGGCGGCGCGCAGGATCGTGCCATCGCCGCCGAGGACGATGACGACCTCGAGGTCCTGGATCGTGACCTGCTCCCCCAGCATCGCGACCGGAGACAGGTCGGGCGCAAAGCGCAGCAGGTCGTCGTACTCATCGGCGTTGAGAACGGGGGTGAGGCCGGCTGCCTGCAGCTGGCGGCAGACCACGACCGCTGCCTCAAGCGAGTCCTCGCGACCGGTGTGGGCGACAATCAGAACGTGCCGGTCTGCGGTTGGGCCCATGAAACCATTCTCTCTGATTAGGGGGCGATGCGGCATCGAAGTCGGTGTGTGTGGACAATCAGACCAGGGCGCGAACCGTGTCGATCCACTCCGTCGGGTTGCTGCCGGCTCGCGTCAGCCAGACGAGGTACTCCCGGTTTCCGGCGCTCCCCGCGATGGGCGACGGAGTGATTCCGGCGGTGCCGAGCCCGAGATCCCACGCCGCCCACAGGATGTTCGACACGGCATCCTGACGCAGCCCCTGGTCACGAACGATCCCCTCGCGAATGCCGCCACGGCCGACCTCGAACTGCGGTTTGACGAGCAGCACGAAGTCGGCAGCCGGGTCGACGGAATCCCGAAGCGGCTCCAGCACGAGACCGAGGCCGATGAACGAGAGGTCCGCGACCACGAGCGTCGGCAGCTGCGGTGGTGAAAATTCAGGAGTTTCGAGTTGTGCCAAAACCCACTCCGGCGTGAGGTCGCGGATGTTGAAGCCCTCGACCGCGATGACCGCGCCATTCTCCTGAATTTCCGACGCCAACTGGCCGTGGCCGACATCGATAGCGAGAACGCGGGATGCCCCGCGCTCGAGCAGAACCTGGCTGAACCCGCCGGTGGATGCGCCGGCGTCGAGTGCGACGCGACCGGCCGGATCGACTCCGAACGCGTCGAGAGCGGCGATGAGTTTATGCGCGGCACGACTCACGTAGTGGTCGGAGCTCGCGACGACGATCTGGGCCGACTCAGCGACCCTGAGCGACGGCTTGACCTGCGCCACGCCGTCCACGGTCACCAGGCCGTCGGCAATGAGTTTCGCGGCGTGCGTTCGAGACCGGGCAAGCCCGCGTTCGCCGAGCGCGGCGTCGAGCCGGGAGTCAGGCACGCCCGCCCTCACACACCGGGCGCAGCATCTCCGCCGTCGAGCCGAGACTGCAACTCCTCGTGGATCTGCGCAAAGGCGACCGCGCGCGCTGCGAGCGGCTGGTCCTCGATCAGGCGCAGTCGGGACAGCAGAGCGTTGGTCTCTTCGCTGGAGTCGCGGTTCTCGTCACCGCCGTCGTTGTCGCTCACGGTCTCAAGAATATAGTTCGGTCGGAACATCGAGCGCGTAAATTGCGAGGCCGGAGGTCCACACCGCTGCGGAGCCCGCGCGGATCAGATTGATGCGGCTCTCCCCCGGCTGCTCAATCGTCAATTGTGTGTCGCGCCGCCGCACGATCGCGTCGCCGACCTTCGTCACGATCGAGCCGTCGGCATCCTCACCCTGCTCGATTACCGGGTACGGCTCGCTGAGTCCGCGGAGGTCCTCGAGCACGAAGTGCGGCCGCTCGTCCGGGGCCGCCGCAATCAACTGCTTCGCACCATCGATGCCGGTCAGGACCATGATTGACGGAATTCCGGCGCGGTTGGCGCCGAGGATATCGGTGTCGAGACGATCGCCAATAACGACCGGGCTGGATCCGCCGAACCGGGCCACCGCCTCGTCGAAAATCGCCTTTTCGGGCTTGCCTGCGACGACCGGGAGGATGCCGACGGCCGTGTGCACGGCGGAAACCAGGGTGCCGTTGCCGGGAGCGATGCCGCGTTCCTGCGGGATGGTCCAGTCGGTGTTTGTGGCGACCCACGGGATGCCGTGTCCGTCCGAGTCGCGCGCCAGGGCATAGGCGGCCTCGGCCAGCTGCTTCCAGCCGACCTCGGGCCCGAAGCCCTGGATGACCGCCGCGGGCTTGTCCTCGGCGGAGTCGGTGGCGACGAATCCCGCCGCCCTCACCACGTCGAGCAGACCCGCACCACCGACGACGAGAATCGTCGATCCGGCGGGAACGAGTCCCGCGAGCAGCTTGACCGCGGCTTGCGGAGAGGTCACGACATCCTCGGGCGCCACGCGCAGGCCGAGACCCGTCAGGTGCTCCGCGACCGAAGCCGGTGTGCGTGACGCATTGTTGGTGATGTAGCCGACTGCGATCGATTTCGCGGCCGCGTTGATGCTGTCGATCGCGTGGGGAATCGCGTGCCGGCCGGTATAGATGACTCCGTCGAGGTCGGCGAGGATCAGATCCACGCCGTCCAGGGGTGTTGCGTCAGTCATTCGCGCTGGTCGCCTTCGACAACATCGTCTTCGACAACGTCCTCGTCGTCATCCTCGAGCTCGATGACCTCGATCACATCGACGTCACCAGGGTTCTCGGCTTGGTCGAGGGCATCGGACGCTCGCTCGCTGCGTTCGTACCACTCCTCCGCCTCGGTGCCGCGGCCGAGCTCCTCGAGCACGGTTGCATAGGCGTCAAACAGGGCGGGGCTGTACCCGAACGCGGTCTTGGGATCGAGCTCCGGGATCTCGAGTTCGGCGAGAGCCTGCTCCGTCTGGCCGAGATCGAGGCGCGCGCCCGACATGGCAATGGCGAGCTCGACCCGCACATCGGCGGGCAGCGACGAACGCGGCACCGAACGGCCCTCCTCGAGAGCCTTCTCCGGGCGGCCGAGCCCTCGCTCGCTGTCGACCATCATCGGCAGCTGGTCGTTGCGACCCGTGATGCGGCGATAGGTGCGCAGCTCGCGCAGCGCGAGCGCGTAATCGCCGGTCGCGTACGCGGTGATGGCGAGCGTCTCGCGAACGACGCCGATGCGACCTGCGCGACGTGCAGCGGAGATCGCGTGCTGGTGCGCGAGTGCCGGGTCCGCCTCGATCAGACGAGCAGCCATCACGAGGTGAAGCGCCACCCCATCAGCATTTTCCTTGCTCAGAGTCTTGAGTTCGTTGCGGGCAATACGGTCGAGCTCGCTCGCTTCGACACCCTCCGGAATGAGCGGGTCGTCGTGCCTGGACCGTACGGATCTGGTGCCGAACGGGTCACGATCCTCTGGCGTCTCGCGCTCACGGGCATCCCGATCGCCACGGGCCGGGGTGCCACCCTTGGTCCAGAGTCGTTTCTCGCCCTCGCGCGGTGGGCGACCATCGCGAGCCGGTCGACCGTCCCGAGAAGCTTGGCCATCCCGAGCGGGAGGCTTACCATCGCGAAACGGTGGCTTGCCCGATGCCGGCGGCGTGGCCTTGTACGGACGCGAGGCATCGCCTCGAGCGCCCGTCGGTCGCCCCCCGTTGGGAGCACCGCCCGGCCGGCGATCGTTGTCGCGTGGGCCGCGGTCAGCTGAGTCGGACATGTGGTAATTCTCTCTCGTTCCGCGGTCTCGATGACGCCGGGCTTCGCCGCGGCTACTCGACCCGAGGGTTGGTTGGAACTTAACGCGAAAAGGCCACCCAGATAGCTGCTTTTCAGCAGCCCTGGGTGGCCATTTCACAAAGAAGTCCGGCGGTGTCCTACTCTCCCACAAGGTCCCCCTTGCAGTACCATCGGCGCAGAGAGTCTTAGCTTCCGGGTTCGGAATGTGACCGGGCGTTTCCCTCTCG
>JAUZFP010000035.1 GCA_030838475.1 Actinomycetota bacterium | reverse complement strand
GATTAGGGGCCCGGTGCGGGCGCTAGGATTCCGTCCCGGCAGGCGAACGGGCAATCGCCAGGAAGTCGAGTACTGACAACTCCTCACCGCGCGCCGTGGGCGCGAGGCCGGCCGCAGCGATGCGGGTTGATGCCGTCGCCGAGTCCCCGAGGACAACCGAGAGCGCCTGTCGCAGCATCTTGCGGCGCTGCTGGAAGGCGGCGTCGATCAGGGCAAAAGTTGCGAGGCGCTCCGCCTCCGTGCCCGGTTGCTCGTGCCGCTCGAACGCCACGAGCACGGAGTCCACGTTGGGAACCGGCCAGAACACCTGCCGCGAGACGTTGCCGGCGAGTCGGAAGTCGCCGTACCAGGCGGCCTTCGCACTGGGACTGCCGTAGACCTTCGAACCGGGCGGCGCGGCCAACCGCTGGCCCACCTCCGCCTGCACCATGACGAGGCCGGACCGGAGCGAGGAAAAGTGCTCGAGAAAGTGCAGCAGTACGGGAACGGACACGTTGTACGGGAGGTTGGCGACCAGCACGGTCGGCGCGGGATCGAGCGACTCGATCGTCATCGCGTCGGCGGTGACGACGGTGAGGTGCGCGTCGGGCGCCGCAGCGGCCACCGTGTGCGGCAGCTGATCCGCGAGCCGGTTGTCGATCTCGACGGCGATGACGGATGCCCCGGTCTCCAGAAGGCCGAGCGTGAGTGACCCGAGCCCCGGACCGACCTCGACCGCGGTCATCCCGGCCGTCACACCGGCGATTCGGACGATTCGCCGGACCGTGTTGGCGTCGATGACGAAGTTCTGGCCGAGCTTCTTGGTCGGCTGTAGGCCGAGCAGTTCGGCGAGGTCGCGGATTTCCGCCGGCCCCAGAAGTTTGACCGCCGGCACTATTCGGCGAACGGGTTCGGCGGCTCGGCGACCGGCTCGGAGTTCCAGAGCCCGTAGACCTCTTCCGTGTTCGACGAGATCAGTGCCGCAAGCATCGAGACGTCGGTTCCGAGGTGCGCCGCCATCGCGCGCAGAGTGTGCGGAATCAGGTAGGACGCGTTCGGCCGCCCACGGAACGGCACCGGCGTCAGGAACGGCGAATCCGTCTCTATCAGGACCAGTCGGCGCGGAAGCGCCTCGAGCGCGTCCCGAAGGTTCGGTGCGTTCTTGAAGGTGACGGTCCCGGCGAAAGATGCGTACCAGCCGTGCTCGGAGAGGATGCTCGCCAGCTCGGCGTCGCCGCTGAAGCAGTGGAAGACGGTCCGCTCGGGGGCGCCCACTCGCAGCAGGGTCGCGACGACCTCGCGATGGGCATCCCGATCGTGGATCTGGAGTGCGAGGCCGTGCTCCTTGGCGATCGCGATGTGCGCCTCGAAGGAGCGCTGCTGCGCCGCCTGGCCATCCTCGCCCGTCCGGAAGAAGTCGAGGCCGGTCTCGCCGATGGCACGAACCCGCGGACGACCGGCCAGCTCGGAGATCTCGGCGAGCGCGTCATCCAGGGTGCCGTCCGCGTCGAGGCGCGGTGCCTCGTTCGGATGCAGCGCCACGGCCGCCAGTACCCGCGGCTCGACGGCGGCGATATCCGCGGACCAGCGCGAACTCGCGAGGTCGGTGCCCACCTGCACGACACCGCGGACGCCGACACTGGATGCCCGATCGAGCGCGTCCCGATAGTCCAGGGTGCTCTGCCAGTTCTCGTGGCCCTCGAGTTCGCCGTCGGGCGGGGGCTCGAGATGGGTGTGGTTGTCGTAGACCGGAACGGTGAGCGCTTCCGGTAGCGGCGGCCAATCAACTAAAGGCTCGGCGATATCGTCGGTCATCGTGCCTCCCACGCCAACGTTACGCGACGGGTGCCGCGGTCTCTATCCGCGGGAACAGCGCGTCGAGCGGTGAGACCTTCGACCCCACCGGAAGTTGACCCCACTCCCCTGCGGCGCGGATCGGCTGATCTTTCACGTCACCGAGCGCCGAGAGGCCGAGGGACTCCCACAGCTTCGCGGTCGCCTCAGGAAGTACCGGCGAAAGAAGAACGGCGAGTGCTCGCAGCCCCTCCGCGGTCGTGTACAGAACGGTGCCGAGGCGCGCGCGAGTGGCCTCCTCTTTCGAGAGCACCCACGGTTCCTGGATCGTGATGTAGCCGTTGAGTTCTTCGACGATCGTCCAGATCGCGGCGAGCGCGTCGTGGATCGCGAAACGCTCGATGGCCGCATCGGCCGCGGTAGCGGCATCCGCCACCGTCTTCTGGATGACGAGGTCCGCCTCAGAATAATCGGCGGGCGCCGGCACGACACCGTCGTAGTAGCGCTCGACCATGGCGACGACACGGGAGGCCAGGTTTCCGAAACCGTTCGCAAGCTCCGACTGGTACCGCGCGCTCAGGTCTTCCCAGCTGAACGATCCGTCCTGGCCGAAGCTGATGGCGCGCATGAAGTAGTAGCGGAACGCGTCAGAACCGAACGTGTCGGTGATCTCGTTCGGGGCGATACCGGTGAGCTTCGACTTGCTCATCTTCTCGCCGCCGACCAGCAGCCAGCCGTGGCCGAAGACGTGCTTCGGCACCGCGACACCGGCGGCCATCAGCATGGCGGGCCAGATGACGGCGTGGAAGCGGGCGATGTCCTTGCCGACGATGTGGGTGCCGGGCCAGCGGCGATCGAAGGTTGCCTGATCCGTTCCGTAGCCGACGGCGGTGATGTAGTTGAGGAGCGCGTCGAACCAGACGTAGAGGACGTGCGACGTATCCCAGGGAATCTGGATGCCCCAGTCGAAGCTCGACCGCGAGATGGACAGGTCGTTGAGGCCCTGCTTCACGAAGGAGATGATCTCGTTGCGCACGCTCGCCGGCTGGATGAAGTCGGGCTGCGATTCGTACAGGTCGAGTAGCGGTTGCTCGAACTGGCTCATCTTGAAGAAGTAGTTGGTCTCCTTGAGCAGCTCGACCGGGCGACCGTGGATCTTGCAGACGAGCTGTCCCGCGTAGTCGCCGTCGGGCGTCTCCATGAGGTCGTCGATCTGCTTGTATTCCTCGCAGCCCACGCAGTAGTAGCCCTCGTACTCGCCGCGGTAGATGAATCCGTCGTCGTAGAGCTTCTGCAGGAAGATCAGGACGGCCTTCTCGTGCCGCTCATCCGTCGTGCGGATGAAGTCGTCGTTAGCGATGTTGATGGTCTCGAGGAGCGGCTGCCAGGCCTCCTTGACGAGCTTGTCGGCCCAGGCCTTCGGTGTCGTGTCGTTGGCCACCGCGGTGCGCAGGATCTTCTGGCCGTGCTCGTCTGTTCCTGTCAGCAGCCAGGTGTCGTCGCCGGCCTGCCGGTGCCAGCGGGCGAGGATGTCCGACGCAACTTCCGTGTACGCGTGACCGATGTGTGGCACATCGTTCACGTAGAAGATGGGCGTGGTCAGGTAGAAGGACTCGCCGGGCATCCCGCAATTCTACGGGCAGTGAAAGCTGTGTTACGCGGCTACGACAGCTGCTGCAGCTCGTCGAGGGTCAGCGTGAGATCGAAGGACTGGATGAGCTCCTCAAGCTGCTCGAGTGTTCGCGCGCTGGCGATCGGAGCGCCGACGCCGGTCTGCTGGCGCAACCAGGCGAGCGAGACCGCAGTCACGCTGACCCCGTGCGACGCCGCGATCACGTCGAGTGCGCCCAGCAGCGAGACGTTCTTCGGGTTGTCGAGATACTTGGATGCGCCGCCCGAGCGCGCGGACTCGACCGGGATCCCCGGCCGGTACTTTCCCGTCAGGAACCCACTCGCGAGAGCCGAGTACGGCAGCTCGGTAACACCGATGCCCGACAGGTTCGGAAGCACCGTCTCGAGCCCGCGGTCGACGAGGTTGTATTTGTCCTGCGCGACGGAGAAGGGCGTGAGGCCGGCATCCTTCGCGATCGTGATCGCGCTCGTGAGTCGCTCGATGGAGAAATTGGATGCGCCAACCTCGCGCACCTTGCCCGCCTTCACCAGCTCGTCGAACGCGGCGATGTAGTCGGCCTGGGGCACGGTCTCATCGTCGCGGTGCGCGTAGTAGAGGTCCAGGTAGTCGGTCTGCAGGCGCTGCAGCGATTCGTCGACGGCGATCCGGATGTTGGCGGCCGAAAGCCCGGGACGACTCGCAAGCGAGAATACCTTCGTCGCGATCACCACACCGTCGCGACGGCCGCGGCTCTTGATCCACTCGCCAAGGATCGCCTCGGATTCGCCGCCCTTGTTGCCGGGAACCCAGGCGCCGTATACGTCAGCCGTGTCGATGGAGCGGCCACCGGCATCCACGAACCGGTCGAGAACGGCGAAACTCTCGTCCTTGTCCGAGGTCCAGCCGAAGGTGTTACCGCCGAGGACGAGTGGGCCGAAATCGAGGTTGCTCAAGAATCTTTCCTAACTTTGGGAGACTCCTGCGCAAACCTCGTGAGGCGTGCGAACATTCCGGGCTAGGGCGCCGGGCTTACCTCGAGCACGATCTTGCCGAGGCCGTGACCCCTGCCGAGCCGCTCGTACGCCGCGCGCACCTGCTCGAGCGGGAACGTCGCCGCGATGGGGAGCTGCAGCTCGCTGGCGGCAATCAGCCGGGCAAGTTCGATGAGGGCTTCCCGCGGCGAGACCGTCGCGGTGCCATCGCCCTTGACCCCATACTTCTTGCGCGCGACATGGTCGGCGATCGTGTTGATGCGATCACGATCCACACCGAGCGCGACGGCGACCTCGACGTTTCCGTCGCCGTGGGCGTCGATGAAGGCATCCACCCCATCGGGGACGATCTTGCGGATGCGGTCGGCGAGACCCTTCCCGTACTCGACCGGTATTGCACCGATGCTCGTGAGAAACGCGTGGTTCTCCTTGCTGGCGGTTGCGACCACGGCGGCTCCCGCCAGCACGGCGAGCTGGGTCGCGAGAACGCCGACGCCGCCGGCCGCACCCGCGACCACCACGGTGTCTCCGCGACGCACGCGAACTGCATCGAGGCAGGCGCGTGCGGTAGTGCCGGCGATGTACAGCGCGCCGGCGGCATCCCACCGGACCCCGTGCGGCTTCGGGATGACGCGGTCCGCGGCGATCGTCACGGACTCGGCCTGGGCGTTCCGCTGGTCGGAGAAGCCGATGACGTCGTCGCCGACGGCGACCCCATCCACCCGATCCCCGACCTCGACGACCACGCCGGCGAAGTCGCTGCCCTCGCCCGACGGGAAGGTCGCGGGGAACCGCTCGTGCATCTTGCCCTCACGGACGGGAATCTCGCCGGGATTGATACCGGCCGTGACCACGCGCACCCGGACCTCGTTCGCGCCCGGCGAGCGGTCCTCAACGTCGACGACCTTCAGGACATCGGCCGCACCGTAGCGATCGAACCGGACTGCTCTGGACACGTGGACCTCCGTTGGCTTGCTCCCAGTCTGTCCGAAGTGTCAGCGCGCCGCGAGCGCACCCTCGTAGAGGTCCCGACGGCCGAGTCCGGTGGACTCGGCGACCTCGGTCGACGCCTCCTTCAGTCGGACACCCTGAGCGACGAGGGCGAGTACCTGCGCGATCCCGTCCGGCAGATTCGCGGTGGCGGGCTCCGCCCCGGCGACCACGAGGCAGATCTCGCCGCGAGCGCCATCCGCAAAATAGGCGGCAAGCTCGGCCGCTGTGCCTCGACGAACCTCCTCGTAGAGCTTGGTGAGTTCGCGACAGACGACGACGCGACGATCGGGGCCGAGAGCGGTGACCAGGTCAGCGAGCGCAGCCGGGAGCCGGTTGGGCGACTCGAAGAACACCATCGTTCGAGGCTCACGGGCCAGAGAGGCAAAGTAGGCAACTCGACCCTTGCGCGGGAGAAAGCCCTCGAACGTGAACCGGTCCGTCGGGAGACCACTGACTGCGAGCGCGGTCAGAACGGCGCTCGGACCCGGAAGAACGGTGACCGTAACACCCGCGGCCGCGGCCGCAGCAACGAGCGGGAATCCGGGATCGCTGATCGCCGGCATCCCCGCATCCGACAGAACGAGAACATCCTGCTCCCGCGCCAGTTCGACGATTTCGGCGGCACGCGCATCCTCGTTGTGTTCGTGCAGCGGAATCAGTCGCGGACGATTCTCGATGCCAAGAGCACTCAGAAGATGGATGGTCGTGCGCGTATCCTCCGCCGCAATGATCCCAACGGTGCCGAGTGCATCGACCAGCCGCCGCGACACATCACCGAGGTTGCCGATCGGTGTAGCCGCGAGGATGATCACGGCTCATTGTCCCATTCCGCTTTGTCGGAAGTCTTCGCCAGCATTGCTTCGTTAGCATTGCGGGATGACGATGCCGGGTGACCGCGACTTCGAACGCCTGCTCGACTCGCCCGGCCGCAGTGACGAAACCTCCCGCCAACTCCACGCGCTCGAACACCGTACTGTTACCGACCGGCTGTGGGATGCGCTTGCGACGACTCCCGAACGCACCCGGATCATTCGAGCGGTCGGACCCGTCGCGGTGACGCTCGTCGCGGCCGGAACACGGCTCTGGAACCTGGGCAGTCCGCGGGCGCTGGTATTCGACGAGACCTTCTACGTCAAAGACGCCTACACGCTCTCGAAGCTCGGCTACGAGGGAAGCTGGCCGGCCAACCCTGACCCGGGATTCGCCGCAGGTAACGTCAATACCTACCTGACCCCGGGATCGTTTGTCGTGCATCCGCCGCTCGGCAAATGGATCATGTCGCTCGGCTACGACTGGCTGGGAATCACCGACCCGGTCAGCTGGCGAATCATGACCGCGATCTGCGGCATCCTCGCCGTCGTCCTGATGATGATGATCGCGAAATACCTGTTCAAGTCCACCCTGGTCGCGACGATCGCCGGGTTCCTGATGGCGATCGACGGCAACGCCATCGTGATGAGCCGGGTCGGGCTGCTCGACAACTTCGTCATGTTCTTCGCACTTCTCGGGTTTGGCGCAATCCTGCTCGACCGGAAGTGGACGGCGACGCGTCTCGCGCTGTGGGCCGCGAAACGTGGCGGCGGCGGCAAATCGACGGAGTGGGGACCGGCGCTGTGGTGGCGCCCCTGGCTGATCCTTGCGGGGCTCGCGTTTGGACTGGACGCGGCGGTCAAGTGGAGCGGCATCTACTTCCTAGTGCTGCTCGCCGTGTACACGGTGGCGGTGGATGTCTTCGCGCGACGCGACGCGGGAGTGACGCACTGGGTGACCGGAACGCTGCTGAAGCAGGGTCCGACGACCTTCCTGCTGATGGTTCCGATCGCGGCAGCCGCATACATGACTAGCTGGACCGGCTGGTTCGTCACCAAGGGCGGCTATGACCGCACCTTTGCGGATCAACCGGGCAACGCGTGGACGGGTGCGCTCGCGTGGGTTCCGCACGCGCTGCAAAGCTGGTGGCAGTTCGAGGTGCAGGTCTACAACTACAACGTCAACGAGCACTCGCCGCATCCGTATGCCGCCAACCCGCTGACCTGGTTGTTGATGATCCGTCCGACGAGCATGTACTTCGTGAGCGCCAAGCTCGGGGAGCACGGCTGCACGGTGGACTTCTGTGGGTCATCCATCACCGGAATCGCGAACCCGCTGATCTGGTACGCGGGAGTCGCCGCCGCGATCTACCTCGCCTACCGGCTCATCCGGTTCCGCGAGTGGCGGGTCGGACTCATCCTCGCCGGCCTCGGTGCGGGCTACCTCCCGTGGTTGCTGTACACGAACCGCACCGTTTTTCAGTTCTACACGATCGACTTCGAGCCGTACCTGATCCTCGCGCTGGCCTTCGTGGCGTCCCAGTTGATTGGGGTTCGCGGTGATCCGGAGTACCGGCGAGCGGTGGGGTTGCGCTGGATCGCGGTATTCCTGGTTGCCGCGGTCGCGATCAGCATCTTCTTCTGGCCGCTCTGGGTCGGGCAGCAAATCGACTTCAAGTACATGCAGCTGCACTACTGGCTCACCACCTGGGAGTAGAAATCGCCTGAGCCTTCCGATGGTCACGAAACGACCCGTTCAGTAATGAATCGTCACAGGCAGTAACCCTTCGTCACTCCCCGACGCCGTGCCGTTCGTCCTCGCTACTGTGACCGAGCGACCGCATCCCGCGGCGCAGGATGGAGGAGCCATGTCCGGCAAGGAACACCCCACAGAGACCACTTCTGGGACCGCGGCAGCGACTGGTTCGCAGAAGAACGCGGCATCGACCGAGGATCGCGGTTTCGAGGTCAAGCGTCGCCGTCGCCTGCCGATTGTGATCGGCATCATTGTCATCGTTGTGCTGGTCGCCGGAGGCCTGATCGCGAGATTCACGGTCGGCAACGCCCAGGCCGCAGGCACCAAGGACCACTTCGGCACCAGCCTGAAGGTCGCGTACTTGAGCACGGACTCCGCACAGCAGACCTTCGTGGAGTGGGTGGCAAAGAATGTCGCACCAGCCCACGGCATCACGATCGTCCCTACGGGCATTGGTGACCCCAACACTCTGTCGCAGGCGGTCAACGACGGAAAGATCGCCGGAACCGAGTACGCGCACAAGCCGTGGATCGACGAGTCGGATGCCGCAAACCACTGGAAGATCACCTCGACCGAGCCGGTGTTCCAGTGGGCGTATTCGATCTACTCGACGCGTCACGCCAGCATCAAGGCGCTTCCGGATGGCGCGACCATCGGAATCCTGGATGACCCGGCCAACACGGCTCAGGCCCTCATCCTGCTGTCTCGCGCCGGCCTCATTGGCCTGGACCCGTCGGTCGACCCGTCCAAGTCGACCCTGAACGACGTGACCAAGAACCCGCGTCACTTCGTGCTCAAGCCGATCGCGTTCGGTTCCGCGGCTCGTACGCTCGGCGACTTCGACGCGATCGTGACCTACAACTTCGAGTTCAACGCGGCCGGTATCGGCGCGAAGGCACGCATCTACGCACCGCCCGCTCCCCGCGTGTTCGCGGCGCAGCTCGCGATCGGAACGCCGTACCTGAAGGATGCGAGCATCAAGAAGCTGATCGAAACCTTCAAGGACCCGAAGGTCGCGAAGTACCTCGCGACGACCACGGACCCCAAGGTGAAGGGCCAACTCACACCCGTGAGCGCCAAGTGATTGAAATCAGTGCGGTGAGCAAGAGCTACGGCTCTGGCCGCTCCGCGGTGACGGTTCTCGACCGCGTCAGCCTCACGGTTGAGCGCGGCGAGATCGCCGCCGTTGTTGGTCCGAGTGGAGCGGGCAAGAGCACGCTCGCGCACTGCATCAACCTACTGGTGACTCCGACGAGCGGGCAGATCCTGGTCGGCGGGGAGGACCTCACCCGCCTGACCGGGGCCGCACTGCGAACCGCACGTCGATCGATCGGAACCGTGTTCCAGGGCTCGAGCCTGCTGCGCAGAAGAACGGCCGCGCAGAACATTGCGCTGCCGCTCGAGTACTTCGGGGTGACGCGAGCCGGCCAGCGAGCGCGAGTCGGCGAGCTTCTCGACATGGTGGGGCTCGCCGACCGGGCGGACGCCTACCCATCCGAGCTTTCGGGCGGACAGCGCCAGCGGATCGGAATCGCGCGGGCACTTGCTCTGCGTCCATCGGTTCTGCTGGCGGACGAGGCGACGAGCGGTCTCGATCCCGCTACGACCGCATCCATCCTCGGTCTGTTCAAGCGCATTCGCGACGAGTTCGATCTCAGCATCGTGCTGATCACCCACGAGATGGATGTCGTGCGCGAGACTGCGGATACGGTCGCTCGCCTCGAGGGCGGTCGGATCGTGGAAGCCGGATCGATCGCCGAGGTGCTGACCAACCCGGGCTCGTCCCTTGCCCGTGAGCTCATCCCCGATCGCGCCCACCTGGCGCCCGCCGCCGACGAGACCGCGTGGGAGCTCGTCTACTCGTCCGCTCAGGTTCGCTCCGACTGGCTGCTCGACGTCTCCGATGCGCTCAACACGCGTGTCGGACTCCTTTCGGCGACCATCGAGCAGGTCGACGGAACCGGGGTCGGACGACTCGTCGTATCCATCGACTCGGGCCTCGCGGACGCCGCGGTCAGGGACGCCCTGTCCAAAGCCGGCCTGTCGGGCAACCCGCTCGGCGCACACAAGCGGGAGAGGAGTGCGGCATGAACACCCCCTGGCCGCAGGTTCCGGCGCTCGTGCTCCCCGCCCTCGGCGATACGGCTGCCATGGTCGGAATCGTCATGGTCATCGTCGTCCTGCTCGGGACGCCTCTCGGTGTGCTGTTGCACAACACCTCGCCGCTCGGACTGTTTCCGCGCCCTGCGGTCAACGCCGTGATTTCGTGGATCGCCAACCTGGGCCGGTCGCTCCCGTTCCTGGTGCTGCTCGCCGCGGTCATCCCATTCACACAGTTCGTGGTCGGCACCAACATCGGGATCCAGGCCGCCATCGTCCCCATGTCGCTGGCGGGAATCCCGTTCTTCGCGCGCCTGGTCGAGAACGCCATCCGCGAGGTACCGTCCGACATCACCAACGTCGGGCTCGTCTCGGGCGGCTCGACCCTCCAGATCATCCGATCGGCGCAGCTCGCCGAGGCCCTGCCGGGACTCTTCGCAGGCTTCACCATCAACGTGATCGCCATGATCGAATACTCGGCGATCGCCGGGGCCGTGGGAGCGGGCGGCATCGGCTATCTCGCCGTCAACTATGGCTACCAGCGCTTCGACGGCAACATCATGCTCGTCTGCGTGCTCATCCTCATCGCCCTCGCCCAGTCCGTGCAGTTCCTCGGGGATCGCGTCGTCCGACGCGTCTCCGGAGCAGCACGCACGTAGCCGAACACAACAAACAGGAGTTCTCTCGTGACGAAGAATCGCATCCAATTCAACGCGTTCGATATGTCGTGCATCATGCACCAGTCGCCCGGCCTGTGGTCTCACCCGCAGGACCAGTCGGTGCGGTACAAGGACCTCGACTACTGGGTGGACCTCGCCAAACTTCTGGAGGCCGGCAAGTTCGACGGCCTGTTCATCGCCGACGTGCTCGGGGTCTACGACACCTACCAGGGGTCGGCCGCCGCATCCATTCGCAGCGCCATGCAGATCCCGGTGCACAACCCACTCCTGCAGGTCACCGCGATGGCGGCAGCCACGAAGAAACTGGGCTTCGGGATCACCGTCTCGTCGACCTACGAGCAGCCTTACTCGCTGGCTCGCACGTTCGGAACCCTAGACCACCTGACCAAGGGCCGCATCGCCTGGAATATCGTCACCAGCTACCTCGATGGTGCCGCCCGCAACCTCGGCATGCAGCGCCAGATGTCACACGACGAGCGGTACGAGCTCGCCGAAGAACTCGTTGACGTCTGCTACCAGCTCTGGGAGGGCTCGTGGGAAGAGGATGCCGTCATCGAGGACCGCGAGAACCAGATCTACGCCGACCCCGAGAAGGTGCACGAGATCGGGCACAAGGGCAAGTACTTCTCGGTCCCCGGCGTGTACCTCTCGGAGCCTTCGCCGCAGCGCACCCCCGTCATTTGGCAGGCGGGCACGTCGGGCATCGGCAGGGCGTTCGCCGCACGTCACGCCGAGGCCGTCTTCACCGTCGCCCCGACGCCGGTGATTCTTCGCCGCTACGTCGACGACATTCGTGCCGTCGCCGCGGAGGCCGGCCGCGACCCGCGCAGCCTGAAGATCTTCACCGAGATCACGATCGTGACCGCGGCGACGGACGAGGAGGCACAGGCGAAGTACGCCGACTACCTCAGCTACTACGACTACGAGGGCGCGCTCGCTTTCTACGCCGGAATCACCGGCATCGACCTGTCGCAGCTCGATCCGCACCAGCCGCTCGAGTACGTCGACACCGACTCCGCGCGGTTCGCGCTCGAGATCTTCTCAAAGGCGGACCCGGACCGCACCTGGACTCCGGACGAGGTCGCCAAGTACGTCGGGATCGGAGCGATGGGGCCGGTTTTGGTCGGATCGCCGGAGACCGTGTCGGACGAGCTCGAACGCTGGATCGACGAGGCCGACATCGACGGATTCAACCTCGCCTATGCGATCACTCCCGGCACGTTCGAGGATTTCATCGAATTCATCGTTCCAGAGCTGCAGGACCGCGGGCGCTACTGGAAGGACTACGACGAGTCGACTACGGTGCGCGAGCGCCTCTACGGCGTCGGTCAGAAAAGGGTGCGGGACGATCATCCCGCCGCGAAGTACCGTCGCCAGCTCGAGCAGAAGCGCGCCGACCGCGAGACGGTCGAGAGTTTCGTCGTGTGACGCCCTCCGGGCGGGCCGACCGGCCCGCTCGGGTAGCGTAATCGCATGGCAGATCGCGAGTACGGCTTCAGAACGCGGGCAATCCACGCCGGCAACATCCCCGACCAGGTGACGGGGGCGCGGGCGCTGCCGATCTACCAGACCAGCGCCTTCGTGTTCGATGACACCGCGGATGCCGCCGCACGCTTCGCCCTGCAGAAGTACGGCAACATCTACTCGCGTCTCGCCAACCCGACGGTCGCCGCGTTCGAGGAACGCGTCGCGAGCCTCGAGGGTGGAATCGGTGCCGTCGCGACGGCGAGCGGGCTCAGCGCGCAGTTCGTGACCTTCGCGTCCCTGGCCGGTGCCGGGGACCACATAGTCGCATCCGCGAATCTGTATGGCGGCTCAATCACGCAGCTGGATGTGACCCTCCGCCGTTTCGGGGTCGAGACGACATTCATCAAGAGCTCCGACCCCGCTGACTACGCGGCGGCGATCACGGACAAGACCAAGCTGATCTTCGCCGAGACGATCGCCAACCCGTCCGGCGAGATCGCCGACCTCGAGGGACTCGCGGATGTCGCCCACGCGCATCACATCCCGCTCATCATCGACTCGACCATCGCAACGCCGTACCTGAATCGTCCACTCGAGTGGGGAGCGGACGTCGTCATCCACTCGGCGACCAAGTTCCTTGGCGGACACGGAACGACGCTCGGCGGAGTCGTCGTCGAGGGCGGTCGCTTCCACTGGGCCAACGAGAACTTCCCCAAGTTCGACGAGCCGACACCGACCTACGGCGGCCTGAACTGGCACGGCATCTTCGGCGAGTACGCCTTCCTCACCCGACTTCGCGCGGAGCAGCTGCGCGACATCGGGCCAACGCTCGCGCCGCACTCGGCCTGGCTGCTCGCGCAGGGCGTCGAGACGCTGCCCTTCCGAATTCAGGCCCACGTCGACAACGCGCGAATCGTCGCCGAGTGGCTGGATGCCGACCCGCGAATCGAGTTCGTCAACTGGGCCGGACTCCCCGCGCATCCCCATCACGAGCGGGCGAAGAAGTACCTGCCGAAGGGACCGGGCTCGGTCTTCTCGTTCGGGGTCAAGGGTGGGCGCCCAATCGGACAGAAATTCATCGAGTCCGTCGATCTCGCCAGCCACCTCGCCAATATCGGCGATGCGAAGACGCTGGTTATTCATCCCGCGTCCACAACGCACGCCCAACTCAACGAGCAGCAGCTGATCGAGGCGGGTGTCCTGCCGGGGCTTGTTCGCCTCAGCGTCGGAATAGAAGACCCCGAGGACATTGTTTATGACCTTGACCAGGCTTTGACCGCGGCCCTGAAGGACTGAGAAACCAATGAGTACAGCAACGCAAGAGACGGTGTCGCTCTCGAATGGGCTGACCTGCGAGGTTCCGTCGGACTCGCCACTTGGCAAGCTGCTCAAGTCGCAGCGCACGTGGGTCGGGCCCAACGCCAAGGAGCGTCTGAAGATCCTGCGCAACGCGAAGTCGATCGCGATCGTCGGTGCCTCGCCCAATGCCGCACGCGCGAGCTACTTCGTCGGCACCTACCTGCTGCAGTCGAGCGACTACCGGGTCTACTTCGTCAACCCGATGGCCGACGAGATTCTCGGCCACAAGGCGTACCCGGACCTGGCCTCCCTGCCCGAGGTTCCCGACATCGTGGATGTGTTCCGCAAGGGCAGCGACATCCCCGGTGTGATCGACGAGGTCCTTGCCGTCGGCGCAAAGACGGTCTGGGTTCAGCTCGGCATCTGGAATCAGGATGCGGCCATCTATGGCGAGAGCAAGGGACTGACGGTTGTGATGGACCGCTGCATCAAGATCGAGCACGCCCGCTTCAACGGCGGGCTGCACCTGCTCGGCTTCGATACCGGCCAGATCACGAGTCGCAAGACCATTCGCTAGCTAGTTCCGGTCGCGCGACTCATCGTTACGCAGCGTTTCATCGACTCAGGCGACTCTTTGCCGCTCGACATACCCTTGGCGCATGACCGGTCCCGCTCTTGTCTCACCCCTCGTCTCGACCCAGTGGCTCGCCGACTACCTCGGTAGCGACCAGCTCGTCGTGCTCGACGCGACAGTGGTGCCCTTCGCGACACCGACAGGCAAGCCCGGTTTTCTGAGCGGGCACGAGCAGTATCTGATCTCGGGTCACATCCCCACCGCCCTGTTCGCCGACCTGATCGAGGAGTTCTCGGACACGGAAGTGAAACTCCCGTTCGCGCACACCTCCGCGGGGGCGTTTGCGGCCGCAGTGGGTGCGCTCGGCATCGACAACGAGACAACGGTGGTCGTCTACGACACGTCGATCGGCCAGTGGGCGTCGCGCCTCTGGTGGCTGTTCAGGACGTTTGGCTACGACCGGGTTGCCGTCCTCGACGGCGGTTACAAGAAGTGGATCGCCGAGGGACGCGAAACCGACGTCGGCCACCGTGAGCCCACCGGCGCCTCCACCTCTTTCGTTGTCACCGAACGCCCGGAGCTGTGGGTGACGAAGGCCGATATCGAGGACATCCTCGCCGGGGCATCCTCGGCCGCACTGGTCTGCGCGCTCCCACCCAAGGAGTTCAGCGGCGAAGAGGGATCGCGCGCTCGTCGGGGCCACATCCCCGGCAGCACAAACACCCCGGCCGCTCGCCTCGTTGATCGCGAATCGAACGCGCTCCTACCCGAGGCCGGACTGCGTGACGCCTTCGGTCCCGCCCTCGAGCAGGAGCGGATCGTCGCCTACTGCGCAGCGGGAATCCTGGCCTCGGCGGATGCCCTCGCGCTCACCCTTCTCGGCCATGGCAACGTTGCCGTCTACGACGGCTCGTTGTCGGAGTGGGCTGCGGATGACCGCCTGCCGATCGTTACCCTCGCTGGCTGAGCAGGTCCTCAAGCGCCGCGGCAGTTGTCACCGGCAGCTGGCAGACGAAGTTCTCGCACAGGTAGGCGGTCTCCCCGCCATCGACCTGCACGCGACCGTCGAAGAGCTCGAAACCGGCGGCCGCGAACGTCTCCGCCTGAATCGGCGTCACCGCAATGCCGACCCCGCCCTGCCAGAGCTTCGCGTCGCGAGCCATCCGACTGTCCCGGTCCGTCGTCACGACGACGAGTTGGCGTAGAGGCATCGACAGCATCGACATCGCACCAAGCGCAGACCCAAACGAGATGGGTCGCGACAGGGCGACTGGCGCGATCGTCTCGAGCACTCCGATGGCGGTGTCGAGCAGTCCGGTCACCCCCAACTGGTCGAGGCGGATCGCCGCCCGGGCCATCACGCTGAGTCCGCTTGGATACGCGCCCTCGCTCGGATCATTTTCGAGAACCAGGCCGTTGGTGGTGAGCACCGGATCGGCTCCGCCCGGGACGGCGAAGCCGCCGTCCACCAGGGCCTCGGCCACGAGTTCGCGTGCCCGAACCGCGAACCGGACTTCCCCCGTCGCGAGAGCGAGGTCGATGAGACCCTCGCTGAGCATCCCGTAGTCCTCGAGGGTCGGCCTCGCGGACGAAATCCGATTCCCCACTCGCGCTCGAACTAGTTCGCCGGTCCCGACGAGTTCCGCCGCCGCAGTCGCGGCGGCGATCCAGTCGGGCCGATCGAGTCGCGCGCCGGCAGAGGCGAGCGCACCGATGGCGAGACCGTTCCATCCGGCGAGCACCTTCTCATCGAGTCCGGGCGGTGTCTGGAGTGCGCGTGCCTCGGCGTCGAGGTGGTAGTAGCCGCCCTCGACTCGTGTTCCATCGACGATGCTCTCGCTGTCCTGCGCGGATGCGAATCCGCCATCGGAGAGGCGAAGCGTATTCAGCAGGAAGGAGGCGATCTCTTCCGCCGTCCGGTCACTCGCCCGGGAGTAGATCCGAAGGAGTTGTGCGTTGTCGTAGAGCATGCGCTCGTAGTGCGGCTCGCCCCAGTTACGTAGCGTCGAATACCGGAAGAATCCGCCCTCGACCGCATCCCGCAGCGGGGAGTTTTCCATCGCCTCGATCATCCGTCTGACGAGGCCCTCCGCGCGCGGATCGATGAGCGCGCGACCCTGCAGAAAGTCCACGACCGGGGCAACGGGAAACTTCGGTGCGCCTCCGAAACCGCCGAACTCCGTGTCCTCGTAGTCGAGAAGTTCGCCCACGACCTTCTCGAACTCTGCCGCGCCCGGCAGCGCTCCGCGCTCGGTGGCCCGCTCTGAGGTGAGCGCTGCAGCCAGCCGACCCGCCGTGTCCTCGACGTTGGCGCGCTGATCCCGCCAGGCATCCGCCATCGCATCCAGCACCTCGCGAAACGACGGCAGGCCATTCGACGGCGTGGGCGGATAGTAGGTCCCCGCATAGAAGGCACGTCCGGTGGGGGTCGCGAAGACCGTGAGCGGCCAGCCGAGCTGGTCGGTGAAGGCCGAGGCCGCGGCGAGGTAGCTGGCGTCGACATCCGGATACTCCTCGCGATCGACCTTGATGCTGACGAAGTTCGCGTTGAGCTGGGTGGCCAGGTTCGCATCGCTGAAGCTCTCTCGCGCCATCACGTGACACCAGTAGCAGGTCGAATAGCCGATCGAGATGAGCACGGGAAGGTCGCGACGGACCGCCTCCGCAAACGCTTCCGGTCCCCACGGATACCAGTCGACCGGGTTATCCGCGTGCGAGCGCAGGTAGGGGCTCACAGCGGAACCGAGGCGATTTGGCATAGCCTCGAGCCTATGTCGACGATGACCGTGACCTACGTGGGCGGACCGACCGCCATTCTCGAATATGCGGGGCTTCGCATCCTGCTCGACCCGACCTTCGACCCGCCGCAGACCTACGACAGCGACGGCGAGCCGCTCACCAAGACGGCCGGTCCCGGCGTCGATGTGGCGGATCTCGGCGCGATCGACGTCATCCTGCTGTCGCACCACGAACACGAAGACAACCTCGACCGTTCCGGGCGTGAGCTGGTTCTCCGAACGCCGACGCTGAGCACGGCGAAGGCGGGTGTGGACCTCGGCAAGCCCGTGATCGGTCTCGACTGCTGGGAGGAGCACCGGATCGGAAACGTCACCGTGACCGCCGCGCCCGCCCTGCACGGCCCGCCCGGTGCCGAGCGCCTCGTCGGTCCGGTAATCGGATTTCTGCTCGAGGCACCGGACGAACCGACGGTCTACGTCAGCGGCGACAACGCGTCACTCGAACTCGTGCAGCAAATCGCGGACCGCTTCCCGTCGATCGATGTCGCCGTTCTGTTCGCCGGTGCCGCGCGAGTGCCCTCGATCGACGCGGCGCTGACGCTCACCTCGGTGGATGCGGCGAAGGCCGCCCAGATCCTGGGCGCTTCACGAGTGGTCGGGCTGCACACCGAAGACTGGGAGCACTTCAGCGAGACGCGAGCAGACCTCGAGGCGGCGTTCGACGGGACTGGGCTGCTACTCGATACGCCGCGCGGCGTCACCGTCAGCATCGACTCGCGTCATCACTCCGTGCTCGCGGGCTCTCGATAGCCGGGATGCACGTCGGCGCGTTGGCCCGAACCAGCGCTCAGGCGTGACAGCAGGTCACGCAGCGTTTGCCGCTCATCCTCTGCGAGGTCGGCGAGCAGCGAGGCCTCCTGCTCGTCGGCGACGCGGGACGCCTCCGGCAGTAGTTCCCGCGCCCGTTCGGTGAGGTGGATCGCGTAGGCGCGCCGATCGCGTGGATGCCTTCGGCGTTCGACCAGACCACGCGCCTCGAGGTCATCGATCAACGAGACCATTGCGTTGCGATGGATTCCCAGCGTCTCGGCGAGCTGCTGCTGGGACTGCCCCTCGGCACGCGCGACGTGGATCAATAGGCCAAATCGATTGGGATTCAGCCCGAGCGGAGCCAGGCCGGCGGCGAATGTGCGGGCGCTTTGCAGACCGAGTTGTGACAGCAGGAAACTCACTCGTGTTCCCAGTGCCGGCGGGGATCCGGCGCTCGCGCCCTCTGTGACTACAGCCATGACCCGATTATATCGAACAGTGATTGCATGACTTCGTGATTATCTACTAGTGTGATGAAACCAATGGATACCATCTATATCGTCGCCACGATCGCCGCAATCATCATCAACGGGATCTCCGGGATTGCCGCGCTCGCCCACTTCTCCCCCATCATGCCGGGCATGTCCGCGGCGGGAGTGCCCGTATCCTGGCTCCGATTCCCCATCGGCACACTCAAAGTCGTGGGCGCTCTCGGGCTGCTGTGCGGACTCTGGGTTCCCGTGATCGGGGTTGCTGCGGCCCTAGGTCTCTCGCTCTTCTTCGTCTGCGCTCTGTACACCCACGTGCTGGCCAGAGACATTTCCGCGCAGTTCGGATTCGCCATATTTCTCCTGGCACTGAACGTCGCGACCCTCGTGCTGACCGTCGACACCCATTTCGACATCGTCGCTCGGAATGCGACCGGCTCGTGAAGCTCACAATCTTTGCGGCCACCGGCGGGATCGGACGGCACCTTCTTCGGCAGGCCCTCGCGGACGGTCACGACGTCACGGTGGTCGTGCGCAATCCGGACAAGCTCAACCAACCGGCGACCGCCGTTCGGGTCGACCTCGCGCACCCGGACCCCGAGGCGCTCAAGGCCGCCGTCGCCGGCGCCGACGCGGTGCTCTCGGCTCTCGGGCCAACCCGCCGGGCGGAGGACGGGATCACGTCAACGGGCACGCGAGCCATCGTCTCCGCGATGGAAGCGGCCGGCACTCGGCGGCTCGTCATCGTGAGTGTCGCGGGGATCATGACCGTGCCGTCGCCCGACCGCCCCAACCCGCCGAAACGCGATCCGGGGCAGAGCCGCTTCGTGCAGTGGGTCCTGAGCCCGATCGCCAGGCTCTTTCTCGGCAGGCACTACGCGGACGTCGCCCTCACCGAGGACCTGCTCCGCCGCAGCAGCCTGGACTGGACCGCGATTCGAGTGCCCCTCCTCACCGACGGGCCCCTAACCGGGCGCTATCGAACGGCGATCGAGCAGAGTGTCCCCGGCGGCCAGCGCATCGCTCGCGCTGACGCCGCCCACCTCATGCTCCGAGTTATCACCGAGCCCGACACGTACGGTCTCGGGCTATCTATCGCGTACTAGGGTCGGCGATTGCAGGAATCAGATTTCGACAAATCGCTGCGGCAGCGATTTGCTCAATCTAGCCCGGTTCGGAGCGATGCTCCTCACGCGGGCTAGTTAACGTCCGCGGGGTTCCCACCCACCCGACGGTCCTCATCGAGTGCGGCAATTGCGACCATCTCCGCCGAGGTCAGCTCGAAATCGAAGACCTCGAAGTTCTCCCGCATGCGCTCGCGCGAGTTCGACTTCGGGATCACGATGTTGCCCGCCTGCAGGTGCCAGCGGATCACAATCTGCGCGGGCGTGCGCTCGTGGGCCGCAGCGACATCCTGAATCGTCGACATCCCGAACAGGTCGTACTTGCCCTGGCCGAGCGGTCCCCACGCCTCGATCCCGATGCCGTGCGCCGCCGCGAAGTCGTGGAGTTCGCGCTGCTGAAAGACCGGATGAAGCTCGACCTGGTTGACCGCGGGAACGATGTCCGTCGCGACGAGCAGGGTCTCCAGATGAGGGATAAGGAAGTTGCTGACGCCGATCGCGCGGGCACTGTGCTCGCCATAGAAGCGCTCGAGCTGGCGCCAGGCCTGCACGTACCGTTCGTTGGCCGGCATCGGCCAGTGGATCAGGTAGAGGTCAACGTAGTCGAGGCCCAGCTTGGTGAGGCTCAGGTCGAAGGCGGCGACCACCTCGCCGGACTTGTGGTCCGGGTTGCCGAGCTTGGTCGTGATAAATAGCTCATCGCGCGGAATCCCGGACGCCGCGATCGCCGCCCCCACCTGCTCCTCGTTGTTGTAGAGGGCGGCCGTATCGATGTGGCGGTAGCCGACCTCGAGAGCGTCCTCGACGACCCGCTGCGCGTCCGTCGGGTCGACCCGAAATACGCCGAAGCCGAGCTGCGGGATGCTCGTGCCCGAGTTGAGATTCAGCGGGGGAACAGGATTTGTCATACTCCCATTATCCCGTGGGCGGGACCTCGGCATGAGCCCGCGCGTCTCGCTCGGTGCTCTCGCCAAGCAGCCGGCGCAGGGACTCTGTGTAGTCCTCGAACGCGCGACGACCGGCTCGGGTTAGTTCGAGATAGGTGACGGGAACCCTGCCCTGGTGGGTCTTGGAGACGACGACGTAGTCTGCCTCCTCGAGCTTGCGGAGGTGTGTCGATAGGTTTCCCGCGGTCATGTCGAGCAGCTCCTGCAGCCTGGGGAAGGCAATGCTCTCACCGTCACCCAGCGTCGCGAGCGAGGCCGTAATTCGAAGTCGGGCCTGCGCGTGGATGACCGGATCGAGGTCAGCCACGAGCAACCGCCGAGCGAAGGCGAACCGCACCGACGATCGCGAGTGTCAGGAACATTGCGCCGCCGGCTATTCCGAATACCAGATAGTTCGTCGGGTGCCCGAGGAAGGGTGCGACGACGGCCAGCAGCACCAGAAATGCCCCGGCGACAATCATTTGCACGATGCGCCAGATCGCGGCCGCCGCCAGGTACAGGATGCCGACCAGCAGCGTGTATGCGGACGGATAGAACAGGTCCGCGAGCCCCGTGGTCATCCCGTGACTGAGCAGGCCGGCTCCGAACACGCTGATTGACAGCATGGCTACCGCCCAGGTCACCCCGTACACGGTGCCCGTGAACGAGTTCGCGGAGTTGCTCCGGATGCCCCTGCCGCTGCGGATTCCGAGCACGGCGGACACGACAATGGCCGCCGCGAATAGCGCGCCAAAGATCGTCCAGCCGAGCCACGTCGGCAGTGCGAAGCCGCTGAAGTGGGAATCCATCACCCAGATGACGAGAAACCCAAGCAGCCAGGCGACCCCCCATGCGCCGGTGATGATCCAGACGTTGCTGCCGAGTCGACCGGAGACGATTCGCTGCTGGTTGTTGAGTACGGCGAGCGCGGCCGCCGGAGAGAGCGGCGTCTCCCCCTCTGCTGATGCCTGTGACATGGAGCGCCTTCCCGAGCGCCCGCCCTGGGCACCTTTCGCTATCTACTTTGTACTGCAAAGTAGTTTGCACTGTCAATAGATTTGCGAAACTCACCGTGGCCAGCTCTTTGCCGCGGCAAAGTCGCTCTCGAACGTTCGCGTGATTTCGGCAACGACGGAGGGCGCCTGCGCCGTGGTCAGCACGATGCTCAACTCCCGATTGAAGGCCAGCGAGGAGTATGAGGCGTTCTGCGAGCCGAGCAACACCGAGGCGTTTGTCGTACCCGAATCCACGAGCACGAGCTTCTCGTGGATGTACAGGCCGGTGGCCGTGTCGGGGAGAACATGCACGACGCACCCGGCGGCCGTCACCTGCCCGAACGCCTTAGCCCAGTCCGGGTCATCCATCATCACGACCTCGCAGTGCACGCCGCGCTCCGCATCCGTTGCGAGGGCGCGGTAGATGTACGGGTCCGACAGCTCCTCACTCGTGAACTGGACGCTCACCTTCGCGGACGAGATCTGGTCGATCATCGCCTGCTCCGCGTTCGGCGACCAGACGAGTCCCGGCGCGTTGGCCTCGTCCGTCGCCGGATCGTTCCCGTTCCAGTCGTTCTCGAACGTCTTCTCTATCGCCTCGACGTGCACCGGATAGCTGTCGACGATCGCTGCATCGCGGGTCGTCGAGTAGTACTGCGGGGTGAGGTTGGCGGTCGAGATGTCGGAGGTCGTCCCGTCGAACGTCGTCGTCTTGATGTGGAAGATGGTGGATGACGGACCAAACCGCACCTGGACACCTCCCGCGCGAAGCAGCGCCGCCGTCGGTTCGTTTCGCACTCGCGATTCATAGGCGGCATCCAGCAGTACCCGCACCGTGACGCCCCGTTTGTGTGCCGCGATGAGCGCCTGCTCCTCGAGCGGGTCCATCAGCTCGTAGATCTCCATGTCGATCGACTTCGTCGCATGGGTGGTCTGTGCGTAGATCCCGGCGAAGCCGGCCGCCGGATACTGAACGAGCGAGAACTCGGATGGCGTGCTCGGCGTGACGGCGCAGCCGGCGAGGGCAAATGCGGCGACCACCGCGAGCGCGATGCTGAGCGTTCGCCCCCTGTTCCGTCGGTTCGTCATTTGCATCAGCTTGAACCGAGCGGGGGTCCGGCGCAATCGCGGTGTACCCGGTCGTGGCCAACGAGGCAGGCTCGCGGGTGTGAGGGACGGGCGCAATACGATGGAAGGCTCATGTCGCTCGCTATCCCCGCCATCACGTTCCCGCCCGAGCTGCCGGTAAGCCAGCGCCGGGAGGACATCGCGCGCGCCATCGCGGAGAACCAGGTCGTGATCGTGGCCGGGGCAACCGGGTCGGGCAAAACAACCCAGCTCCCGAAAATTTGCCTCGAGCTCGGCCGCGAGAGCATCGGCCACACGCAGCCGCGACGCATCGCGGCACGCACCATCGCCGAGCGCATCGCCGAGGAACTCGGCGTCGAACTGGGTGGCCTCGTCGGGTACCAGGTTCGGTTCACCGACCGGGTGGGCACCGACACCCGGATCAAGCTGATGACCGACGGCATCCTGCTCAACGAGATCCATCGCGACCGGATGTTGAAAAAGTACGACACGATCATCCTGGATGAGGCGCACGAGCGAAGCCTCACCATCGACTTCCTGCTCGGCTACCTCAAGCAGCTGCTGCCGCAGCGCCCGGATCTGAAGCTCATCATCACGAGCGCCACCATCGACCCGGAGAGTTTCTCCCGGCACTTCGACGGCGCGCCCATCATCGAGGTGAGCGGGCGAACGTATCCCGTCGAGATTCGGTATCGACCTCTGGTCGCCGAGGAACCAGACGACGAGGATGTCGATGGCCCGGCCCCGCAAGATCGTGACTACCTCGAGGGGATCAACGCCGCACTCGACGAACTCGCGCGGGAGTCGAGCGGCGACGTGCTCGTGTTCCTGTCTGGCGAGTCCGAGATTCGGGATGCCGAGGACGCGATTCGTGGCCGCGGTCTGCCGAACACCGAGATCCTTCCGCTCTACGGCCGGCTGAGTTCCGCCGACCAGCACCGCGTCTTCCAGTCCTCGACCACGGCGGGAACGAAGCGCCGCGTCATCCTCGCCACCAACGTCGCGGAGACCAGCCTGACGGTTCCCGGCATCAAGTATGTGATCGACGCGGGGACGGCGCGCATCAGCCGCTATTCGACGCGGGCGAAGATCCAGCGACTGCCGATCGAGGCCATCAGCCAGGCCTCCGCGAACCAGCGGTCGGGGCGAAGCGGACGAACCAGCGACGGCATCGCCATCCGGCTATACTCCGAGGAAGACTTCCTGAAACGCCCGGAATTCACGGAGCCGGAGATTCTCCGCACCAACCTGGCCGCGGTCATCCTGCAGATGATCTCCCTCGGCCTCGGCGACATCGCGGCGTTCCCGTTCCTGCAGCCGCCCGATTCGCGCGGCATCAAGGATGGCCTCGACCTCCTCGCCGAACTGGGCGCGGTGGAGGTCTCGACGAGCTCGACCCGAGAGTCGCGAATTACTCCGGTCGGCAAGCAGCTCACCCAGCTCCCGGTCGACCCGCGCCTCGCGCGGATGATCGTCGAGTCGAAGAAGCACGGCGTCACCCGCGAGGTGCTCGCCATCACGGCGGGGCTGACGATCCAGGATCCGCGCGAGCGACCGCTCGAGAAGCGCGCCCACGCCGACCAGCTGCACGCCCGATTCGTCGATCCGACGAGCGACTTCCTGACCCTCCTGAATCTCTGGAACTACCTCAAGGAGAAGGAGAAGGAGCTCAGCGGCAACCAGTTCCGCCGGTTGTGCAAGTCGGAGTACCTCAACTTTCTCCGCATCCGGGAGTGGGCGGACCTGTATCGGCAGCTGTCCCGAGCCGCAAAACAGGTACACCTGATCGTGGGCGATCCGGCGACGAATCCGGACGGCATCCACAAGTCGCTGCTCGCCGGATTGCTCAGTCAGCTCGGACTCAGGGATGCAGCCAAGCGCGACTACCAGGGTGCGCGCCAGGTGCGATTCGTCCTGTTCCCCGGATCCGCGCTGTTCAAGAAGCAGCCGGCCGCAGTGATGAGCGCGGAACTCGTCGAGACCAGCCGCCTGTTCGCGAGAATGAACGCCGCCATCGATCCGGCGTGGGCGGAGCCCATCGCCGGCGACCTCGTGAAGCGCACCTACGGCGAACCGCACTGGGAGAAGAAGCAGGGCTCGGCGGTCGCTATCGAGCGGGTCACGCTCTACGGCGTCCCGATCATCGTGAACCGTCGGGTGCAGTTCGCTCGGATCGACGCAGCCTGGGCGCGCGACCTGTTCATTCGATCCGCGCTCGTCGACGGCGAATGGGATATCGAGCGAATCGACAAGCGTCTGTCGGAGTTCGACCGGGACAATCGTGCGCTGCGCGCCGAGCTGGCCGGGCTCGAGGAGCGCACGCGACGGCGCGACATCCTGTACGACGACGAGGCGATCTTCGACTTCTACAACTCCCGAATTCCGGCCGACGTCGCGACGACTCGTGGCTTCGAGACGTGGTGGCGCGCCGAGCACAAGACGCGTCCCGACCTCCTGACCATGACGCGCGAGACGCTCGCGGGCGAGACGGCGATCGACGAGGATGCGTTCCCCGCGAGCTGGCGTCAGGGTGACCAGACGCTCCCGCTGGGCTACCGGTTCGAGCCCGGTGCCGAGGACGACGGTGTGACCGTCAACGTGCCGCTCGCGCTGCTCGCCTCGCTGACGCCCGCCGGTTTCGACTGGCTCGTCCCCGGGCTGCGCGAGGAACTCGTGACCGCTCTGCTGAAGACGCTGCCGAAAGCGATCCGGCGCAACGTCGTGCCCGCCGCGGACTGGGCTCGCCGACTCATCGCCGAGATGCCCGAACCCGTCGCGCTCGCCGAGGAACTCGAGGCACCGGATGGGGTGAGCCTCACGGAATTCCTGGCCTCCGGCATCCAGCGCCTGACCTACACGCCGGTCGAGCCACAGGACTTCGAGACCGAGCGCCTCTCGCCGCATCTCCGGATGACGTTTGCGGTCATTAACGAGAAGGGCGTCGAGGTCGCGCGTTCGAAGGACCTCGTAAGCCTCCAAGAGAAACTCAAGACTCGAGGCCGTGAGGCTGTCGCGCGGGTCAGCGCATCCACCCCGCACGCCATCGAACGCGCGGGGATCACGACGTGGGACTTCGATGAGCTTCCCAAGCTGATCGACACACGTCAGGGCGGCACGGTCATCCGCGCCTATCCGGCGCTCGTCGACACGGGCACCTCGGTGTCGATCACGCTGATGAGCACGCCCGAGGACCAGGCCCGCGAGACTCCGTCGGGCGTGCGTCGGCTGCTCCTGCTCGCGATCCCGTCCCCGCTCAGCTACGTGCGCGAGCATCTGACCCAGACCGAGAAACTGCTGCTCGCGACCAGTCCGTACCAGAACGTCAACGCACTGTTCGATGACTGCCTGGTCGCCGCGGTCGACGCGGGTGTGCGGCTTCGACGCCCGGATGGCATCCTCTGGACAAAGGCCGAGTTCGAGGCGACCCGGCTCGAGGTCTCGGCCGGCCTGGTCGAAAGCCTCATCGGGACGGTCGCGACGGTAAGCGCAATTCTGGGCGCCGCGCGCGACGCCGACCGCGCGCTTCGTGGCGCGACCAGCATGTCGCTCGTGGCCTCCCTGGCCGATGCGCGCGAACAGCTCGCCGGACTCGTCTTTCCCGGCTTCATTTCGAGCACCGGGGTCGCCCAACTTCGGCACGTGCCGCGCTACCTGAAAGGGATCACCGGCCGGATCGAGAAGCTGCCAACCGAGCTCGCTCGGGACCGCGCGTGGCAACAGCAGGTTCAGGATGCGACCTCCCGCTACGAAGCCGCCGGGGGACGGATCCCGCTCGCCGCGCACACCCCGGAGAAGCTCGTTCGGGTTCGCTGGATGCTCGAGGAGCTCCGGGTGAGCCTGTTCGCGCAACAGTTGGGCACAGCGGAGACCATCTCACCCCAGCGCATCGTCAAGGCGCTTGCATAGACTCGATGGCATGACCACGGCAGTTATTGTTGACACCCTCCGCACCGCATCCGGACGCGGAAAGGCCGGTGGAGCGCTCGCCCACTTCCATCCGGTCGACCTGCTGGCCACCGTTCTGAAGGAGCTGGTGGCCCGCAACAATCTCGACCCGGCCCTCATCGATGACGTGATCGCGGGATGCCTCGCCCAGGTCGGCGAGCAGTCCGTCAACATCGCACGAAACGCGGCCCTGGCGGCGGGATTCCCGGTGACGGTCCCCGGCACCACCGTCGATCGGCAGTGCGGGTCGAGCCAACAGGCTGCGACCTTCGCCGCACAGGGGATCATCGCGGGCAGCTACGACATCGTCATCGCCTGCGGTGTCGAGCAAATGAGCAAGTACCCGATCAACTACGCGACGCTCGGCCAGGACCCGTGGGGAACGTTCGTCCACGATCGCTTCCCCGATGGGCTCGTCGGCCAGGGCATCTCGGCCGAGCTGATCGCGAGCCGCTGGAACCTCTCGCGAGAAACTCTGGACGAGTATTCCGCGCGCTCGCACCGGCTCGCTGCCGCGTCCGATTTCTCACGCGAGATTCTCCCCATCGGCGACTTCGCGGTTGACGAGACGCTCCGCCCATCCACCACCGTCGAGGGACTCGGCGCGCTGAAGCCAGCGTTCTACGACGAGGAGCTGGGCAAGCGGTTCCCCGAGATCGACTGGCGAATTACGCCGGGAAACTCGTCCCCGCTCACCGATGGCGCATCCGCGGTCCTCATCATGAGCGAGCACAAGGCCGCGGAACTCGGACTCACCCCGCGCGCGCGGTTCACCAACTTTGCGGTCGTTGGCTCCGACCCGATCGAGATGCTGACCGGCGTGATCCCGGCGACCCGGCGCATCCTCTCGCGCGCAGGACTCGGCATCGAGGACATCGACACCTTCGAGGTGAACGAGGCCTTCGCCCCCGTCGTCCTCGCCTGGCAGCACGACGTCGGCGCCGACCCGGAGAAGGTTAATCCGCGTGGCGGTGCCATCGCGCTCGGCCACGCACTCGGTTCGAGCGGCACCCGACTCCTCGGCGCGATGGTCAATACGCTCGAACAGACCGGTGGCCGGATCGGACTCCAGGTCATGTGCGAGGGCGGCGGAATGTCGAACGCGACGCTGATCGAACGGATGTAATCACCCGTGGTCCGGGGCTAGTGCCAGGACAGGGTGATGGTCTTCAACACCGTCTTGGTTGGCGTTCCGTTGACCCAGTCGACCATGCCGGAGAGATAGGTTCCTGAGCCGACGACCGCCGGCATGAGTGCGGCTGCGTCGAATCGGAAGATCGTGCTCTTGCTCTGGAGCAACTTTGTCGATTCCTGTTCGAGCGGCGTCGAACCCAGCGACGCCGGCAGCGCGAGGTCCGGGCTGATCGCGCCGCCGAGCTTGACCCGCGATGTGGCCCACGCGCTGCTCGACAGGTACTGCTGCACCTTGACCGTGTCGGCGCTCGCCGAGAAGGCGGAGACGAAGTATCCGCCACCGGTCACCGGCGTCGTACCCGCGGTCACCGGCGGGAGGGGAAATGCCCAGTAGTCGCCGTCGGGCGCAATCTTTGCCTGCGTGCCCTTCGCGTTCGTGAGCTGGTTGACGAACGATGATGGCTGATGCGTGAGTGCACACTGGCCGCTCTCGAGGGCAGACGCGACGCGCGGTGTGGTCGCCGTGTTGATGCTCGCCACCCCGCCCACACCCGCATTCACAAGGGTCGGATCGAGCAGCACCGTCGCGACGTCATTGAACGCCGCTTCGATCCGCGGATCGGCAAACGAGATCTCGTGGTTCACCCACTGGTCGTAGACCGTCGCCCCGGCGGAGCGAAGGACGAGGTCATCCACCCAGCTCTCGCCGTCGGCTCCACTCTCTGCACCATCGCTGAAGCCCTCACACCACGGTGCGCTGCCGGTTGTGTTCTTGATCTCCTCGGTCAGCGCGAGAAGCTCCTTCCACGTCGTGGGCACGCTCACTCCCAGCGCCGCGAATTGCTTGGGCGAATAGAACACCCACCCGTTGACGCTCGCGAGGAGCGGCGCCGCGTAGTCGCTGCCGCCCGTGGTCGTGTACCCGGACCAGGCGGCAGGAAAGTTCTTCGTGACATTCGACATCACCGAACTCGGAAGCGGCTGGAGGTAACCGCGCTTGGCCAGGTCCCCGACGATGCCGGGCTGGGCGAAGATCGCGAGGTCGGGGGCGTTGTTCTGCTGCGCCTCGACCGCGATGGATGACTCGAAGTCGGGGGTGCCGGTGTAGAGGATCGTGATGTTGTTCGCCTTCTCCCATGCCTTCCAGGAGGCGGAAAGCAGGTCGGCATCGTGATCGGTGATCGGGCCCTCGACGGTCACGACGTGGGGCGGCGTTGGGTTGGCGCGCTCCGCAACCTGGCTACTGCATCCCGACAGCACCAACACGGCGGCGGCCAGTAGAACGAGTGGCGTGGCAAATCGAAACGGACGTGCACTCACTGGCGATCTCCCCGGGTAAGCGTTGATGTCGGACTCCATGGCAACGCTGCCGGGCTTGAGACTATCCAATCGAAGCCGGGAGCAGATCGCTAACCCCCCTTCGCGCGTCAGGACGTGGGGACGTCAGAACCGTTGCGCCGCGTAGAGCTTCGAGTACCGGCCCGCCCTCGCGAGCAGTTCGTCGTGCGTTCCCACCTCGACGAGCTTGCCGCGATCGAGTACGGCGATGCGGTCGGCGGCCCGGATGGTCGATAGACGGTGCGCGACGATCAGGGTCGTGCGGCCGCCCATCAGCTGCTCGACGGCATCCTGAACCAGCTTCTCCGACTCCCCGTCGAGGGCGGATGTGGCCTCGTCGAGGAGAAGCACCCGTGGGTCTCGGATGAGTGCGCGCGCGATGGCAATCCGCTGCCGCTGGCCGCCGGAGAGTCGCGCCCCGCGTTCGCCGACGACCGTGTCCCAGCCGTCGGGGAGGGCATCGACGATCTCGAGCGCGTTGGCGTCCCGCAGGGCGTCGAGCACGACCTGGTCTGGCACGTCCCGGAGTCCGTATGTGACGTTGTCCCTGATGGTGCCCTCGAACAGAACGGACTCCTGCGGCACGACGGAGACTCGGGAACGGAAGGTTCGGAGGTCGAGCGACTGCATGTCGACGCCGTCGAGAAGGAGCCGTCCGGCCGTCGGCCGAAGAAAGCCGAGAACGACGTTCAGGAGGGTCGATTTGCCGGAGCCGGATGCGCCGACGAAAGCGATCGTCTCGCCCGGCTCGATCGTCAGGGTGATGTCGTCGAGCGCGGGCCGGCGACTCTCGCCGTAGCGGTACTGCAGACCCTCGAACCGCAACTCACCGGTGACCGCGGCGACCGGCCGCTTGCCGGCGTTGAGCTCGACATCAGACTCCTGCAGCACCTCGGCGATGGACCGCATCGACTCCCGCGCCTTCGTCATCACGGGCAGCAGGTTGAGCAGGTTGACGACGCTTCCGGTGAGAATCGTGAAGTAACCGCTCAGCAGAACGACCTCGCCCGCCGTGATCGGGAGGAACCGCGTCAGCGCCGCGAAGGCCGCGGCGATGAGGCAGAACACCCCGAGGCTCTGGTACGAGATCCAGGTGATCGAGCCGAAGCGGCCGTTGAACTTGTCGAGCGAGACCGCGGCCGACCGCACGTTCTCGACGCTCAGGGACACGCGCTCGAGCGCGACATCCTCGAGCGCGTGTGCGCGGGTGATCGGCATGAGGGCCGCCATCTCGCCGACTCGCGACGAGAAGGATTCGATCTCGCGTCGCAGCGACTCGTTGAGCGAGCTCGATCGACGGCGCAGTAGAAGGATGAGGACGGCCGCGATGGGAACCGTCAAAACAAACACGAGAACGAAGCTCGGAACGCGGATAGCCGTCGAGATGAGCGCGCCCAGGAGCACACAGATCGCCGAAAGCCCAACCCCGTAGGACTGGTTCATCGCGAGCTCGACGTTCTCGGCATCCCGGACCACCTTGCTCTGGATGACCGCGGCGCTCGTGCGCGAATGGAAGCTGATTGACAGCAGCTGCAGTCGCCCGCTCATCCCGTTGCGCAAGTCGGCGGCGACGCGCCTGATCGCGTTGCTGAACAGGTTCACGTATACGACATTCAGGGGGTAGTTCATGAGCAGGATGACCGCCGCAACGCCGGCATTCAGCCACAACTGCGAGAGCGGTTTGTGCTCGACAACCACATCGATGATGTTGCCGGTGAGGATCGGCAGGATCCAGATCGGACTGTCCTTGACGATGAAGATCACGGTCGCGAGCAGCATCGACCCACGGTAGGGGCGGAAGAGTCGGAGCAGAGACAGTACGGGCTTGCGGCCGTCGACTGGCAGTGCTGAGGGCGTCAGCGGCTGTGCCATTCGGCCAGTATGGCCTCTCCGCAAGAACTTTACGAATCGACGCAATTCTCTGGCACTCGGCCACGCGGTGGTTTGTTACCGTTGTGGTCTTCATCGATGGCGCATCGGTAACAAACCACCGCGCGACCGGCTACGAGTCGAGGGTTTTGCCGTAGCAGAGGAAGAACGGGATCGGAGCGTAGGCACCGAACCGGTCGATCGGCGCGTAGCCGAGTTTCTGGTAGAGGGCGATCGCTTCGTTCTGTCTGTCGCCCGTCTGCAGGATCAGGGATGTGACACCACGCTCGCGCGCGATCGCCTCCAGCTCGAGCATGAGCTGCTTCGAGATACCCCGCCCGCGATGATCCGTCCGCACGTAGACCCGCTTGACTTCGAGGGCGTCCTCGAACGGTCGGAGGGCCGCGTGACCGACGAGCTCGTCGTCATTGAACGCCCCGACGGCCGCGACCATCTCCTCGGGGTGCACGGTCAGCGCGATGTCAACGAGCCGCGAAATCTCTGGGTCACGGGTCTCCCGCATGTCCGCGTAGAGGGCACCCATCTCGGCGTCCATCGCGTCGAGGAGGACGTCAGCAGCGGGCGTGCCGTACGGGATGCGGCGAATCTCGATGGCCACGCTATTTCTTGGTCGTTGCCGACGCGTTCGACTCGTACGACGTGTTCGTCGACTCGAAGAAGTTCACGAGCTGCAGGGTGTCGTTCGCGGCGGCCATCCACTTCGCCGGGTTCGACACGTTGTACTCGGCCTCAAATCCCAGTTCTTCGAGTCTGCGGTCGGCCAGGTACTTCACGTACTGGTTGATGTAGCTGGAGTTGAGCCCGAGGATGCCGCCGGGGAGAAGGTCGCGGTTGTACTCCTCTTCCATCTCCACGGCATCCAGGATCATCTGCTTGATCTCGGCCGCGAATTCCTCGGTCTGCAGGTCGGGGTTTTCCTCGAGCACCGTAAGGATCAGGTTGATCCCGAACTTGAGGTGGAGGGACTCGTCGCGAACGACCCAGTCCATGAGCGAACCGAAGTTGCGCAGCAGGTTCCGCTGGCGGAACGACAAGGCAACCATGAAGCCCGAGTAGAACCAGACGCCCTCGAGGATCACGTTGTAGGCGACCAGGTTGCGGACGAAGTCCTTCTTGCCCTCCGTCGTCGTGATGTCGAGCGTCTGCTCGGTCATCCGACGGATGTACTTCATCTCGAATTCTTCCTTGCGCGCCATCGAGGGGATGTCGACGTGCGAGTTGTACGCCGCATCCCGGTCGATGGGGAAGGTTTCGAGGACGTACTCGAAGCTCATGCAGTGGTTGGCCTCTTCCCACATCTGCTTCGCGAGATAGAGGCTGCACTCGGCCGCCGACACGTACGGATACACGCCGAACGCAAGTGCCTTGTTGACGAGCAGTTCGTTCGGGTTGAAGTAGCTCATCAGGAAGGTGACGGCGTGACGTTCCTCATCCGTCATCTTCTTGAAGTCGGCGATGTCCTCACCGAGCTGAATCTCGTTCGGGAACCAGGTGTTGGCGACCGCCTGGTCGTAGAGGTCCATGGCCCACTGGTATTTGATCGGCTTGAGGAGGAGTCCCTCCTGCAGCCCGGTTCCTAAAATGCCCATGACGCGTCTTTCATAAGCACTACTGGCAGCTTTCACATTGCAGGTCGTCCATCGGATCGACCGGGACCTGGTACTCGGCAGTGTTGTCGAAGGGGTTCATCAGTTCTCCGACTTCTGGGCGAGACCGCCGAAGCCGCGGCGAGCCGGAGCCGCCGGTGCCGCCGAGGTGGATGGCGTTGACTCCGAGGTTACGCTCGCTGTGGCAGTCAGGTCTTCCGACTTGTTCACCTTGACGGTCGACTGCTCCGCGGTGTGGCGCGGCTTCATGTGCAGGTAGTACGTCGTCTTGACGCCCCGCTCCCAGGCCGCGAAGTAGATGTCCATCATCTCGCCGAGGTCGCGGGTCTCGAGGTACATGTTGCGGCTGATGGCCTGGTCGATCCACTTCTGGGCACGAGCCGCGACCTCGAGGAACGCGTACGGCGACAGCTGGAAGCTGGTCTTGTAGGTGGCCTTGATGTCGTCCGGGATCGCGTCGATGCCCTGGATGTCGCCCTGGCTGCGCAGGATGGTCTCCTTGGTCGACTCCCACAGCCCACGCTCGCGGAGCGCGTTGACCAGGTTGCGGTTCACCTCGAGGAACTTTCCGTTCGAGGTCGCGCGGCTGAAGATCTGCGCGAACTGCGGGTCGAAGCCGGGCGTGGTGCCGGCGACGAGACCAATGGATGCGGTGGGCGCGATGGCCATGAGCGTCGCGTTCCGCATTCCACCCTTGACCTTGGCGCGGAGAGCATCCCAGTCGAGTCGAGTGGTGCGGTTCACCTTGATCTCTGAGCCGCGGTCCTTCTCGGTCAGCGCGATCGTATCGATCGGAACCATGCCCTTCGACCAGCCGGAGCCCTCGAAGTTCGGGTACGAGCCACGCTCGACCGCGAGGTTCGCGCTCTCGTCGATGGCCGCGTAGGAGACGTGCTCCATGATCTCGTCGATCAGCTCGTATGCCGCTTCGCTCTCGTAGCTGACGCCGAGTCGTTCGATGATGTCGGTGAAGCCCATGACGCCGAGACCGACGGCACGGTTCTGGTGGTTGGAGAAGTCCGCCTCGGGGACCGACGACTTGGTGATGTCGATCAGGTTGTCGAGCTGACGAACAGCGAGACGCGCGCTGGCCTCGATCTTCTCGTAGTCGAGGCGCAACCCGGCGGCCTCGTTATCGAGAACGTGCTGGGACAGGTTGATCGACACCAGGTTGCAGACGGACACGTTGTCGGCATCCTGCGGCAGTGTGATCTCGGTGCAGAGGTTGGAGAGGTGGATCGTGCCGGTGTTGTTGTTGAGGGCGCGGTTGTTGATCGTGTCCTTCCAGGTCAACCACGGGTGGCTGGTGGTCTGCAGGGAGATCAGGATCGACTTGAACTGCTCGCGAGCGCCGATCTTTTTGAACATCCGCATCTCGCCGGCCTCGGCCGCCGCGACGTACTCGTTGTAGCGAGTCGAGAAGGCCTGGCCGTAGAGCTCGTTGAGGTCCTGGACCTCGAGCGGGTCGAACAGGTACCAGTCGTCGTCGTTCTGGACGCGCTTCATGAACTCGTCGCTGATCCAGACGGCCGTGTTGGCCGTGCGGGTACGACGGTACGGGTCGCCCGAGTTCTGGCGGAGGTCGAGGAACTCGGGGAAGTCGAGGTGCCAGTTCTCCATGTAGAAGCAGAGTGCGCCGAACTTCTTGCCGCCGCGGCTGACCGCGCGAAGGATCGAGTCGATGGTGTGCATGAACGGGATCGGACCGGTCGAGGTCGTGTTGTTGGACCGGATCGGCGAGCCCTGCGCGCGAAGCTTGGTGACCGAAAGGCCGATTCCGCCGGTGCCCTTGGTCAGCCACATCACGTCGCGCGTGGTCTTCGCGATGTGCTCCATGTCGTCCTGCATCTCCATGACGAAGCAGTTCGCGAGCTGCGGGTAGACGGTGCCCGCGTTGACCAGGGTCGACCCGGCCGCGATGTATTCGAGCTTCGACATCTTTGAGTAGAAGGCGAGGGCGTGAGCTGTCGGGTCGGCCTCGTTGAGCGAGAGCCCCATGGAGATGCGCATCCAGAAGTACTGGGGAACCTCGAGGGCATCCCCGTTGCGACCCTTGATGCCGTAACGGTTGTTGAGCGTCACGAGACCGATGTATTTGAGCAGTTCGTCGTGGTTGGGGTCGAGGGCGTCGGCGAGCTTCTCGAGGTCAAACATTTCGATGAGCCGCGAGTCGAGCAGGCCCTCATCGACCCCACGCGTGATGTTGGTGGCGAAGTGCTCCTTGTGGAGCTTCTTCAGCTCGTCGGCGGTCTCGTAGTCGCCAAGCACGCGCTTGTAGATCGTCTTGAGAAGGAGTCGCGCGGCAACGATGTCGAACGCGGGGTCATCTTTGACGTTCTGCAGCGCGACCTGGATGACCGCCTCGTCGAGTTGCTGGGTGGTGATGCCGTCGAAGAGCGTGAGCTCGAGCTCCGAGGCAATCTGGGTGACCCAGGTGATGTTCTCGTCGAGTCCGTATGCGGCGTGCTCGATCGCGAGGTTGATCTTGTTCGCGTCGTACGGCTCACGCTCGCCATTGCGCTTAACTACGGTTATTCCCACGAAAACTCCTCTTAAATGCGCTGCCCACTCGCGTCAGCAGGGCAGCACAGCCCTCCCATGACACCCCACCGTTTTAACGATGAACTGCCCCAAAATATTGCCTGTGCCTTCGCCCCTATCGGGCGGCTTGATCACTATATATCGGGGCACCCACACTCGGTCAACCACTACATATAGTGGGCGTGTCGTCCACAGTTGTGCATAACTTCGCCGACTTTTACA
>JAUZFP010000021.1 GCA_030838475.1 Actinomycetota bacterium | reverse complement strand
TCGTAGCGTGTCTCTTGTTCTCGCGTTGGTACCCAGCGAGCACCGGCGAGAGGGCCCTGGCGTACGCGGACACGAACTCCTCCGCTCCCTCGCCACCCATCACGTACGCGCTGACCTCCGGGTCGAGCCCCGTGAGCGCCTTCAGCTCGGGGATCCAGAACGGGTTGGGAAGGAACCTCATGTCCGCAACCAGGTCGGCATCCGCGGGCAGCCCGTACTTGAACCCGAAGCTCACGATGGTCACCTGCACGCCGGGCGACTCTGCCTCGGCGAACTTCTCGGTGATGTTCGTCGCCAGCTGGTGGATGTTCAGTTCGGACGTGTCGACGACGATGTCGCTCGTCTCGCGCAGTTCCTCGAGCCGCTGGCGTTCCTTGGTGATCCCGTCGAGGAGCGTGCCGTCGCCCTGGAGCGGATGCGGTCGTCGCACCTGTTCGAAGCGGCGCACGAGGACGGCATCCGTCGCGTCGAGAAAGAGAACTCGTACGCGGGCGCTCGCTCGCAGCTCCTGCAGCGCCTCCTGCACGTCCGTGAAGAGCTTGCCACCACGAATGTCGACGATGGCGGCGATCTTGGGCAGCGATCCGCTCGCGCGTTCAGACAGGTCGACCAGCGGTCGAAGCATCTGCGGCGGCAGGTTGTCGACCACGTACCAGCCGAGGTCCTCGAGGGCATTTCCTACGGTCGAGCGACCCGCTCCGGACATTCCCGTGACAACCAGCAGCTCCTGCCGTTCGCTGTCCTCGGTCATAGGCATCCCTGGTGTGCGTGGTGCATTGGTGCTCGCCAGTTTAGCTCCGAAGCTGCTCGTAGATTTGGCGCGCGAGAACCGGACCCACGCCCTTGACCTCCGCGATCGCGTCGGTGTCGGCGGCACGCAGGCGCGTGACCGAGCCAAAGTGTTTGAGTAGTTGCTTGACCCTGGCCGGGCCGAGCCCGGGAATCTCCGCGAGGGCGGAACTGACGTCGTTGGAACGACGCTGCCGCTGGTAGGTGATCGCGAACCGGTGTGCCTCGTCGCGAATGCGTTGGATCATGAACAGCGCGTCGCTGTTGCGGGGCAGGATGACCGGGTAGTCCGAGCCTGGCATCCAGATCTCTTCGAGCCGTTTCGCGATACCGCACAGGGTGATGCCGGTGACGCCTGCGTCGTCGAGGGCGCGCTGAGCGGCGGCAACCTGGGGCTGCCCGCCGTCGACGATCAGCAGGTTGGGCCGGTAGGCGAAGCGGCGACGCGCTGTCCCCTCGGCGTCGGCGAGCTCGTTGGCCTCCTCGGCGCGGGTCGAGTCCTGGTCGAGGTGGGCCAGCCGTCGGCTGAGGGTCTGGTAGATCGACTCGGTGTCGTCGGTGGACTCCGGGATGCTGAACCGGCGGTACTGGTCCTTCTTCGGGAGGCCGTCCTCGAACACGACCATCGAGGCCACGATGTTGGTGCCGCTCAGGTGGGAGACGTCGTAGCACTCCATGCGCAGCGGCGCATCCGGCATGTCCAGGGCCTCCTGGATGTCTGCGAGTGCCTGCGATCGCGCCGTGAAGTCTCCGCTGCGCCTGGTCTTGTACAGCACGAGGGCGTTGTGCGCGTTGGTTCCGACCGTCAGCGCGAGGGCGGCCTTCTCGCCGCGCTGCGCGGTCTTCAAGGAAACCTTGGTCGCGTTCAGGTTTGCCGCCGACCGCAGGTTCGCCAGCCACTGCTCGAGCTCTGCGGCATCCTCAGGCAACACCGGCACCACGACCTCGCGCGGAGGGGCGTCCTCGCCGCTGTACGCGTTCTGCAGGACGGTCTCGACGAGCTCCGGTAGCCCGACATCGAGTTCCTTGTCCACCACCCAGCTCTTGACACCGCGAATGCGGCCGCCACGCACGATGAACTGCTGCACCGCGGCCGCGAGCTCGTCATGCGCGATGCCGAAGAAGTCGGTGTCGATGTCTTCCGAGAGCACCACCGCATTCTTCGACATCGCCGTATTCATTGCGCCCAGCTGGTCGCGATACCGCGCGGCCGCCTCGTAGTCCAGCTCCGCGGATGCGGCCTTCATCTTTCGCTCGAGGTCGCCGACGAACTTGGAGTCGTTGCCCGACATGAACGAGGCAAAGTCGACCGCGATGGACTTGTGGTCTTCCTTGCTGATTCGCCCGACGCACGGCGCGGCACACTTGCCGATATCGCCGAGCAGGCAGGGTCGCCCCGTCTGCTGGGCGCGTTTGTAGGTGGTGTCGCTGCAACTGCGCATGGGGAAGGCCTTGAGCAGGGTGTCGACGGTTTCCCGGATCGCCCAGACGCGCGAATACGGCCCGAAGTAGCGCGCGCCGGAAATCTTGCGGTTGCGCGTCACGATCACACGCGGCACGTCCTCCTGGAGCGTGATGGCCAGGTACGGATACGACTTGTCGTCGCGGAACTGCACGTTGAAGGGCGGATCGAACTCGTTGATCCACGTGAACTCGAGCTGCAGTGCCTCGAACTCGTTACCCACGACGGTCCACTCGACCGAGGCGGCCGAGGTCACCATGCTGCGGGTGCGCTGGTGCAGGTTCTGCAGCGGCGCGAAGTAGTTGCTCAGTCGAGAGCGGAGGTTCTTCGCCTTGCCCACGTAGAGCACGCGGCCCGTCGCATCCCGAAACCGGTAGACCCCGGGCGACGTCGGGATCTCCCCGGCCTTCGGCCGGTAGCTCACCGTGTCAGCCATGACCAGTACCTCCCCCGGGCGCTAGTTGCTCGCGGCGGCGAGGAGCGCTGGCCTCAGTATCTCGCGCAGGAAGATGGCCGTGTGGCTGTCCGGGTTCTCGGCGAGCTCCTCGGGCGTTCCGACACCGACCACCTCGCCACCACCGGCTCCGCCCTCCGGCCCGAGGTCGATTACCCAGTCGGCGGACTTGATTACGTCGAGGTTGTGCTCGATGACGATGACCGTGTTGCCCTTGTCCACCAGCCCGTTCAAAACGATCAGCAGCTTGCGCACGTCTTCGAAGTGCAGGCCGGTCGTCGGCTCATCCAACACGTAGACGCTCTTGCCGGTCGCCCGCCGCTGTAGCTCGGTCGCGAGCTTCACGCGCTGCGCCTCGCCACCCGAGAGGGTCGTCGCGCTCTGTCCGAGTCGCACGTAGCCGAGGCCGACCTCGACCAGGGTCTGCAGGTAACGATGGATGCTCGTGATCGCCTCGAAGAATTCCGCCGCCTCGGCGATCGGCATGTCGAGCACCTCGGCGATGTTCTTGCCCTTGTAGTGCACGGTCAGGGTGTCGCGGTTGTACCGCGCTCCCCCACACACCTCGCAGGCGACGTAGACGTCGGGCAGGAAGTTCATCTCGATCGTGATGGTGCCGTCGCCGGCGCAGTTCTCGCATCGCCCGCCCTTGACGTTGAAGCTGAATCGGCCGGGCAGGTAGCCTCGCGCCTTCGCCTCGGCGGTCTCGGAGAACAGCGTTCGGATCTTGTCGAATACTCCGGTGTAGGTTGCCGGGTTGGACCGCGGGGTGCGCCCGATCGGCGCCTGGTCGACATGTACGACCTTGTCGAGCAGGTTCATGCCGGTGACCCGGGCGTGTCTGCCCGGAATCTGCCGCGCGCCGTTGAGCTCATTCGCGAGCACCTTGTACAGGATGTCGTTGACCAGCGACGACTTGCCCGAACCGCTCACCCCGGTGACCGCCGTGAACACTCCGAGTGGAAAACCCACGTCGATGTCACGGAGGTTGTTCGCCTTCGCCCCGACGACCGTGAGCTGTCGATCCGGGAAGGTGGGCCTCCGCCGCGACGGCGTCTCGATCTCTCGTCGACCGGAAAGGTAGTCGCTGGTGAGCGACCTGGTGTTACGGAGCAGGGACTCGTACGACCCGGAGTGGACGACTTCGCCGCCGAGCTCTCCCGCACCTGGGCCGATGTCGACGATCCAGTCCGCGGTGCGAATCGTATCCTCGTCGTGCTCGACGACGATCAGCGTGTTGCCGAGGTTCTTGAGCTTCACGAGCGTCTCGATCAGCCGGCGGTTGTCGCGCTGGTGCAGACCGATGCTGGGCTCGTCGAGAACATAGAGGACGCCCGTGAGCCCGGACCCGATCTGTGTTGCCAGCCGGATCCGCTGCGCCTCGCCGCCACTCAGGGTGGCCGCCGCTCGCGAGAGGTCGAGATAGCTGAGGCCGACCTCGATCAGGAACTCGAGCCGTAGCCGGACCTCACGAAGCACCGCGGCGGCGATGTGCGCCTCACGATCGGTCAGCGTGAGAGCGGCCATGAAGGAGTGGGTGTTCACGAGGCTCAGCTCGCAGACATCCGAGATCGAGAAATCGTTAATGGTGACCGCGAGCACCTCGGGCTTCAGCCGTTTGCCGTGGCAGACCGGGCACGGCGTCTCGCGGAGGTAGCTCATGTAGCGCTGCTTCGACCACTCGGACTCGGCCTCGAGGCTCTTGCGCTGGATGTAGGGCATGACCCCTTCGAAACCCGTCGTGTACTTCATCTCGCGACCGAACCGGTTGCGCCAGCGCACGGTGACCTCGAAGTTGTTCCCGTTCAGGATCGCGCTCTGTACCTCGTCGGAGAGCTCGCCCCATGGGGTGTCGAGATCGAAGCCCAGGTCATCCGCGAGGCCCTGGAGAAGGCGTTCGAAGTATTGCGCGACGCCCTTGCCTGCCTGAGCCCAAGGCAGGATCACGCCATCCCGTAGGCTCACGGAATCGTCGGCGACCAGTAGGTCCGCGTCCACCGTCATCTTCGTACCGAGGCCCGAGCACTCCGGGCACGCGCCGAACGGTGCGTTGAACGAGAACGTGCGCGGCTCGATCTCCGTGAGCTGCAGCGGGTGACCGTTCGGGCAGGAGAGCTTCTCGGAGAAGTTTCGCCACGCCGCATCACCCGCCTCATCGATGAAGTTGATGGCAACGAGACCATCCGTGAGACGAAGCGCCGTTTCGAGAGAGTCGGTTAGCCTGGTCAGGATGTCGTCCGCCGCGACGAGACGGTCGACGATGACCGAGATGTCGTGCTTGATCTGTTTCTTCAGAATTGGCGGCTCGCTGAGCTGGATCTGTTCGCCGTCGACGATGGCGCGCGAGTATCCGCTTGCCGCAAGCGACTGGAACAGGTCGACGAACTCACCCTTCTTCTGCGAGATGACCGGGCTGACCACCTGGTAACGGGTGCCCGTGGGCAGGGTCATGAGCTGGTCGGCGATCTGCTGAACGGTCTGGCGCTCGATCTTCTCGCCGCAGACGGGGCAGTGCGGAATACCGATGCGCGCCCAGAGGAGGCGCATGTAGTCGTAGATCTCGGTGATCGTGCCGACCGTCGAGCGCGGGTTTCGGTTCGTCGACTTCTGGTCGATCGAGACCGCAGGACTCAGTCCCTCGATGAAATCGACGTCGGGGCGGTCGACCTGGCCCAAGAACTGTCTCGCATATGCCGAAAGAGATTCGACATAGCGGCGCTGGCCCTCCGCAAAGATGGTGTCGAAGGCGAGAGACGACTTGCCGGAGCCCGAAAGACCCGTGAAAACGACGAGAGAGTCGCGAGGGATTTCGAGGTCAACGTCTTTCAGATTGTGAACGCGGGCGCCACGAATACTGAGCTTTGAGGAGCCGGGCACGGATGAAATCGACACTCTCTACAGTCTACGGAAGCCACCGACATCGGGTTCGCCGTTCGCTCTGAGCGGGTCTACTCCGGCGGATACCCGCAGGCCAGGGCGAAGTAGTGGTAGTACTCGAACTTCAGTTTGTTACTCAGCACGAGACCGAAGTATCCGTTGGCATACGCGGACGTCGTCACGTGGAAGGGCACCACCGTTCCGATCTTGTCCTCGCCGAGGGCGTGCGTCTCGCAGCGGCTCGGGGTTGCGCTGAGGGTGAGCATGAGCGGGGCGGATGACGCAGACAGAACGAGTGGATACGTCGCATCCAGCGACATGTCGAGAAGCGTCGTGTTGTCGATCGAATTCAGCGTCACCGAACCGGCCGCACCGGTCGGAGTGAAGGTCATGTCGAGATGCGAGACGAGTGCACCGCTGGCATCCTTCGACCAGGTGACGGCGCTGCCCGGCGTGATCGCGACGACTTTCTCGAAGGTGCCCAGCGCGCAATCGTGCGCGTGGATCTCGTCGAGCGTGTTGTAGAGCACCTTCGGTGTGACGATCGCGCTCCCCCTGCCAGCGGAATCCGTAAAGTGCACGGTCACGCGGGGAGCGGGCTTCGGTCGATCGCAGGCAGCGGCGGGAAGCGCGACGGGAAAGGCGACCTGGTCGCCGGGTTCGAGGTCGTACGGCACGTACCGCATCGCGACCGGTTTCACGAAGAAGGTCGAGGAGAACGTGCCCGACCTGATCGTCACCCTCGACTTGGTCGTGTTATGAATCTGAACCTCAAGATGCCGGATCGGGTAGTCGGACCGGTTTTGGAAGAGGCTCACCGATACGCCGGCGGGCAGCGCGGTCTGCGCGCCCGAAGCGGCCGAGCATCCGACCAGTGCCGCCGCCGAGACAAGCGCGACCACGGCGGTGGCGACCACCCGCCTGAGGCCACGCCAGCGTTTCGTGCTCACGGAGACGACTCTAGCCACCGGCCGGTGGCGTGCGCCTACTTGAGGTGGCCGGCCGCGACCATCTGCCGCAGTTCCTTCTTGAGGTCGGACACTTCGTCCCGCAGCCGTGCAGCGAGCTCAAACTTGAGCTCGCCGGCGGCCTGGAGCATCTGTTCGTTGAGGTCGGCGATGATTGATTCGAGGTCGTTGCCGCCAATCGCCGCCAGCCCCTCGAAACCGCCCTCGCGGCGCAGGTTGGGAGTCGGGGCGCGCTTCTTGCCGTCCTTGCCCCGCTGTGCGGATCCTGAGCGTGACGAACTGAGCAGCTCGGCGGTGTCTGCGCCCTCGCGCAGCAGCGCATCCGTGATGTCGGCGATCTTCTTCCGCAGCGGCTGGGGGTCGACGCCACGCTCGAGGTTGTAGGCGACCTGCTTCTCGCGGCGCCGGTTGGTCTCGTCGATCGCCTGCGCCATCGAATCGGTGAGCTTGTCCGCGTACATGTGAACCTCGCCCGATACGTTTCGCGCGGCGCGACCGATGGTCTGGATGAGCGACGTTGCTGACCGCAGGAACCCCTCCTTGTCGGCGTCCAGGATCGCCACCAGCGAGACCTCGGGCAGGTCGAGCCCCTCTCGCAGCAGGTTGATGCCGACGAGAACGTCGTACACGCCCTGGCGAAGCTCGGTCAGGAGCTCGACCCTCCGAAGCGTGTCGACATCGGAGTGCAGATAGCGCACGCGTACGCCTGCCTCGCCGAGGAAGTCGGTGAGTTCCTCCGCCATCTTCTTCGTCAGTGTCGTGACGAGGATGCGTTCGTTCTTTTCGACCCGAAGCCGGATCTGCTCGAGCAGGTCGTCGATCTGGCCCTTCGACGGCTTCACGACGATCTGCGGGTCAATCAGCCCCGTCGGCCGGATGATCTGCTCGACGAACGAGTCCGTAATCCCCCGCTCGTACCGGCCGGGAGTAGCCGAAAGGTAGACCTTCTGGCCGACCCGGTCGAGGAACTCCTCCCACTTGAGCGGGCGGTTGTCGAGTGCGCTCGGGAGTCGGAAGCCGTGCTCGACGAGGGTGCGCTTTCTGGACGCGTCGCCCTCGTACATCGCGCCGATCTGCGGAACGGTGACGTGCGACTCGTCGATCACGACCAGGAAATCATCGGGGAAGTAGTCGAGCAGGCAGTTCGGCGCCTCACCCGGTGCGCGTCCGTCGATGTGGCGCGAGTAGTTCTCGATGCCGCTGCAGAAACCGATCTGCTCCATCATCTCGATGTCGAAGGTTGTCCGCATCCGCAGGCGCTGGGCCTCGAGGAGCTTGCCCTGCCTCTCGAGCTCGGCCAGGCGCTCCTTCAGTTCAACCTTGATCGTCACGATCGCTTTGCGCATCGTCTCGGTGCTCGCGGCGTAATGCGTGGCTGGGAATACCGAGACCGAGTCCATCTTCTTGATCACGTCGCCGGTCAGCGGATGCAGCGCGTAGATCGCCTCGATCTCGTCGCCGAACAGCTCGACCCGGATCGCGTGCTCCTCGTAGACGGGGATGATCTCGATGGTGTCACCGCGAACACGGAACTTGCCGCGCGAGAAGTCGACATCATTGCGCTGGTACTGCATGTTCACGAACGAACGGATGAGGGAATCGCGGCCGATTCGCTCCCCCACGCGCAGCGCGACCATCGCGCCCAGGTACTCCTCGGCCGCGCCGAGACCATAGATGCAGGACACGGTCGACACGACGATGACATCCCGTCGAGACAGCAGGGAGTTGGTGGTCGAGTGCCTGAGGCGTTCGACCTCGGCGTTGATCGACGAGTCCTTCTCGATGAAGGTGTCGGTCTGCGGCACGTACGCCTCGGGCTGGTAGTAGTCGTAATAACTGACGAAGTACTCGACCGCGTTGTTGGGCATGAGCTCGCGAAACTCGTTGGCCAGCTGTGCCGCCAGGGTCTTGTTGTGCGCGAGAACGAGCGTTGGCCGCTGCACCTGCTCGATCAGCCAGGCGGTCGTTGCCGACTTACCCGTTCCGGTCGCACCGAGGAGCACGACATCCGTCTCGCCGGCGTTGATCCTGCCGACCAGCTCGGCGATCGCCTGCGGTTGGTCGCCGCTCGGGACATACTCGCTGATGACCTCGAAGGGTCGCACGACACGAGTGGGTTGCATTAGTCCAGCTTAGGCAGCGCCCCCGACACACGCTCGCTAAGTCGCTACAGGGATGACCAGAGTTCGTCCACCTGGTCGAGCGTGTTCTCAAGCGTGCCGTTGCTGTCGATCACGACGTCGGCGAACCTCAGTCGGTCGGCGTCGGACGCCTGGGCGCGCAGCCGGCCCTCGGCCTCTGCTCGGCTCATGCCCCGAAGGGTGACCATGCGGTCGACGCGTGTCTCGATGTCGGCCTGTACCACGACGATCAGGTCGAATTTCATCGGGCGATCGGCCGCCGCCTCGGCCAGGAGCGGGACGTCGTAGACAATGACCACGTCGGGATTCTCGGCTTCCGCGGCCGCGAACAATTCCTTGGCGCGCTTCCAGATGGCCGGGTGCGTGATCGCGTTGAGCGCCTCACGCCTCGCGGAGTCGGCAAAAATGATCGCGCCGAGCGCCGGTCGGTTGAGCGAGCCGTCGGCGGCGATGACGGATGACCCGAACACT
>JAUZFP010000030.1 GCA_030838475.1 Actinomycetota bacterium | reverse complement strand
TCCGCCATGCGGTGTTCCTGTTTTGTGACGCGGGGCATGGATCTCCTAGCAACTTCCTAAATCGAAAGAAACATTGCCGTAATTGACAAGAAAACGCAAGTAATCAACAATAAACCCATGGTAGCTGAATCGGCTCTGCCCGCGGCCGTCCGCCGGGAGCGCATTGTCGCCATCGTCGAGGAGCAGGGTTTCGCCCGCGTCACCGACCTCAGCGACCGTTTCGGCATCTCCGAAGTCACGACCCGCGCGGACCTTGATGCCCTGGCGAAGGCCTTCGTCGTCCAGCGAATCCACGGCGGGGCGATCGCGACCTCGCATCCCTCCACGCTTGAGCAGCCGTTCGAGCAGACCTCCCTCACGGCCGCCGACCAGAAGCGCAGCATCGGCATCGCCGCGGCGTCCCTGGTGCAGTCCGGACAGGCGATCGTGCTGGATGTGGGCACAACGACGGCTGCGATTGCGACCGCGCTTATTGCTCGTCCCGACCTTCACGACGTCGTCGTGATCACGAACGCGCTCAACATCGCGATAGCGCTGGAGTCGGCGATCCCGCGCTTCACCGTGATTGTGACAGGTGGCACGCTTCGCCCGCTCCAGCACTCGCTGGTCGACCCGCTGGCGGGCGCGGTCATCGAACACATCCACGCCGACATCGCGTTCGTCGGCTGCAGCGGTGTGGATGTCCGGGCCGGCATCACGAACATCAATCTGCCCGAGGCGGACGTCAAGCGCAGGATGCTGGCTGCCGCCGCCCGAAGCATCGTGGTCGCCGACGGGACGAAACTGGGGATCGCACACCACAGCCGCGTCGCGCCGGTCTCGGATGTTGATGCCCTCATCACGAGCTCGGATGCCGACCCGCGCACGGTCGAGCAGCTGGAGCGCGCGGGGCTCGCGGTCACGCTCGCGCCGTAGCGCGCCCCAAGCTGCCGCATAGGGGCGGTTGCTAGCTTTAGCGAAACACTCTCGAGGAGAAGCATGTCTTGGTTGGTCACGGGCGGCGCCGGCTACATCGGCGCGCACGTCGTGCGGGCGCTTCAGGACGCCGGACTCGAACCCGTCGTGCTGGACGACCTGTCGTCGGGGTTCGAGAGCTTCGTACCGGATGGGGTCCCGTTCGTGCGGGGGAGCATCCTGGACGGCCAGGGCCTTCTTCACACGATCGACCGTTACAACGTGACGGGCGTCATTCATGTCGCCGGGTTCAAGTATGCGGGCGTCTCGGTGCAGCGCCCCCTGCACACCTATGAGCAGAACGTCACCGGCACCTCCACGCTCCTGGCGGCGATGGCGGATCGCGGCGTCGACCGAATCGTCTTCTCATCCAGCGCGGCCGTATACGGAACCCCCGATGTCGAGCTGGTGACCGAGCAGACCCCTGCCGCGCCGGAGTCGCCGTACGGCGAGTCGAAGCTGATCGGGGAGTGGCTGCTACGTGACCAGGCGATCGCGACGGGCCTGCGCCACACCTCACTGCGATACTTCAATGTGGTGGGTTCCGGAGATCCGAGCGTCTACGACGCGAGCCCGCACAACCTCTTTCCGGTCGTCTTCGATGCCCTGGTGGATGGGCGCACGCCGATCATCAACGGCAACGACTACCCGACCCCGGATGGCACGAACGTGCGGGACTACCTGCACGTCGCCGACCTCGCGGTCTCTCACGTTGCGGCCGCCCGTCGCCTGGAGGCGGGGGAGGCGGTCGAGGCTGCCTACAACCTCGGCAGCGGCGACGGCGTGTCGGTGGCGGAGATCATGTCGGCGATCGCCGCGGCCACCGGTATCGACTTCACGCCGGAGGTTGGGCCGCGACGCCCCGGTGACCCTGCGCGGATTGTTGCGAGTGGTGAACTCGCTGCGCGCGACCTCGACTGGAGGATGCGTCACACCCTCGCCGACATGGTCACGAGCGCCTGGCAGGCCCGCCTGCAGGCGTCGGCCTGAGCCGCCGTCGGGCGCTCCCGTTTCTGTAGTAATCTGTCGTAGTTGCCTTGCGCCGTTTCGGGTGGGGCGATCCGGGGTCCATGGCGCAGCCCGGTAGCGCACCTGCATGGCATGCAGGGGGTCAGGGGTTCGAATCCCCTTGGATCCACAAACGAGAAGAAGCCCGGCCTTTAGGTCGGGCTTCTTCTCGTTTGTCTATCTACGGTCGCGGAGAACCCTCGCGGACCGACCGCCGACTCCGCATCAGCGAATACTCCCGTGGAGCGCTCGGATGGATAACAATCTCCCCGACAACCTCGAACCCGAGCCGCCCGTAAAACCCTAGATTCTCAACGGTCGTCTCGAGATACGCAACCAACTCGTCCTCATCGACCATTGCCAGATGCGCCTTCACGAGCGCACTTCCGACCCCCGTGCCCTGCGCATCCGGATCAACTCCGAGTAGCTGCAGGTACCAGTGCCTCTGGCGTGGTCGCGCCCCGGCAGCCGCTCGCCCGGCCATCATCATCCGCGGGATGTCGCGCCCGAGGGCATTTCCGGCCGCCAGCGCGAAGGGCACGCTTCGCCAATTGACTCGCCCCGGCTTCGGTGGCTGCCAGATCGCGGCACCAACAATTCTGCCGGCATCCTCGGCAACGTAAGTTGCCCCGTGCGGGATGCCCTCGTCTCGCGCGATCGCGGTATTGAGCCGGGCCAGGAGTCGCACCCGCCGCGCGATATCAGGCGTGACCCACGAGGCGATGGTGTCGTACGCAAATGCCCGTGCGAACATCGCGCCGATGCCAGAAGCATCCGCGGCCTGCGCGGGCCGAAGGTCCACCGTCATGCCGCCGAGCTTATGCGCGGCGGACTGGCCAGTGGGACGGCGCGTGCTCGTGGTCATCCACTGGTAACGGTCAATATATAATATTTTCGTACACAAGTCGGGATGACCGGGAGACCATGTGAAACGCCACAGAATTGCAGTTATAGCGGGCGATGGTATTGGGCTCGAGGTGATGCCCGCTGCGCTCAGCACATTGGCGCTGATCGCGCACAGACACGGGTTTGAACTCGATCTCACCGAACTGCCATGGGGCTCTGACTACTTTCGTGCGCACGGCTCGATGATGCCCTCCGACGGGCTCGACCGACTAGCCGAGCACGATGCGATCTTCTTGGGCGCTGTCGGCGACCCGGGGATCTCTGACACTGAGACGCTGTGGGGGCTGTTGATTCCCATCCGCCGGGCGTTCGACCAGTACATCAACCTCCGCCCTGTGCGGACGCTTCCTGGCATTCCGGCAAGAGTGGTGGGAGCTACGAACATCGACATGGTCATCGTTCGCGAGAACGTCGAGGGCGAATACTCGTCAGTCGGCGGCCGGGTCTACGTCGGACAGCCCCACGAGGCAGCGGTGCAGGAGGCATACTTCAGCCGCCGCGGTATTGCGCGAGCTGCCGAATTCGCCGCTCGACTTGCCGAGACGAGAACGGGCAAGGTCACTTCGGCCACGAAGTCCAACGGCATCATTCACACGATGCCGTTCTGGGACGAGGTCGTTGCACAGACGATGGCGAATCACCCCGGCGTCGCCCTGGAGAAGGTCCTCATCGACGCGCTGGCCGCCAAACTCGTTCTCGATCCGGAGTCCTTCGACGTCATTGTCGCCTCCAACCTGTTTGGCGACATTCTGTCCGACCTCGCGGGCGCAATCGCGGGCTCGATCGGCGTCTCGCCGAGCGGCAACCTCAATCCGGAGCGCGAGCATCCATCAATGTTCGAGCCGGTTCACGGATCGGCGCCGGATATCGCCGGACGCGGGATCGCGAATCCGGTCGGCCAGATGTGGGCGGGCGCCATGATGCTGGAGCACCTGGGGGAGCACGAGGCGGCGACGGAGTTGATCGCCGCTTTCGAGGACTGCCTCGAGGCTGGCGTTCGCACCCGCGATCTCGGCGGATCGGCTGGCACGGCGGACTTCGTCGCCGCGGTGAATGCGCGCATCGAAAGGGCTTAGGGCCTACTGGCCAATTCGTCGAAGTGCGCGGCCAGCAACACGCCCGCCGACTCGATGTGGGCACGCATCAGGTCGCGGGCGTTGTCGCTGTCGTGGCGTCGGATGCTCTCCAGCAGACCCGCGTGGTCGTGCAGCGTCGTCTCTGGCCACCCCGGGATGGTCGAGTAGAAGTCGCGGGGGACGTACCTTGTGAGCAGTCCCAGCATCCACACGATCTTGCCGGATCCGGATGCCTTGTTCACGATCCGATGAAACGCGTGGTTTAGTTCCTCGAGCCGTACGAGGTCGCGCCCCTGGGCCGCGACCACCAGGTTGGCCTGCACAGACTCGAGTTCCTCGATTACGGTCGCGGTCGCATTCTGCGCGGCCCGTGAAGCGAGTTCGCCGGCGATAAGCGCCTGGGCGCTGAAAAGGTCCCGGATGTCTTCACCCGTGAGCGGAGCGACAATGAACCCGCGGCGCGGCATTAGCTCGAGGAACCCCTCTAGCCGGAGAATCTGTAGCGCCTCACGGGCGGGTGTCGTCGAGATATCCAGCGCTTCGCTGATCGTCTCGGATCGAACGGATGAACCCGGACGAAGCTCCCCGGATACGATCAGCCCTCGAACATAGGCTGCCGCTTCTTCACTCAGGGGTACTCGGTTGGTCGAACCCTCGCGGGTCATCGTGCCTCCGGAATCCAGATCAGGGATGCTCGAGCCTACGATACGTCGAATCCGATTTCGCGAAGGATCGCCTCGGTGTGCTGGCCGATGAAAGGGACGGCTCCCATGACCGGCGCCATCTCGAGCGAGGTGACCGGGGGAAGGAGAGCTCGGAGGCGTCCGACCGGGGAATCGATCTCGGTCCACCGGTTGCGGGCCTCCAACTGTGGGTGCGTCGCGAAGTCGTGCATTCCGCGTAGCCGAGCGTTGGCGATATCGGCTGCGTCGAGCCTCGCACGCACCTCGGCGGAGGGGAGCCCTGTGAAGCATTCCTCGATGATCGTCCGGAGCTGCTCGCGGTGCGCAACGCGGGCAGGATTACCGGCGAATCGTGGATCGAGGGCAAGGTCGGGGCGCCCAATCACGAGATCGCAAAACCTCTTCCACTCCCGATCGTTCTGGACCGCGAAGAACACCGCGGCGTCGGCCGCCGGAAAGGGACCGTAGGGAGCGATCGTTGCGTGTTCGGCGCCGGTTCGCGGCGGCTGGGTGCCGCCATATTCCGCGTAATAGTAGGGCTGGGCCATCCATTCGCCGAGCGCTTCGAGCATGGAAATCTCGAGCACGTCCCCTCGCCCGGTTCGACCACGCTGGATCAGTGCGCCCAGCACTCCGGAGAACGCATACATTCCGGCCGCGATGTCGGCAATCGAGATGCCTGCCTTCGACGGATTCTCAGGCGTTCCGGTGACTTCGACGAGCCCGGCCTCGCATTGGATGAGAAGGTCGTACGCCTTCCTGTCCTGATAGTCGCCTCCGCTGCCGTAGCCGGAGATTGAGGTGTGGATGAGGGTCGGGTGGCGGGCCAGGAGACCGGTGGCGCCGAATCCAAGTCGATCGACGACGCCGGGTCCGAGATTCTGCACGAACACGTCTGCGCGCGATACGAGCTCCGTCAGCACGGCGATGCCATCGCTCGACTTGAGATCGAGAACGATGCTTTCCTTGCTTCGATTGAGCCAGACGAAGTAGCTGGACATCCCGCGGACGGTTTCGTCATATCCGCGCGCGAAATCTCCCGTGTCTCTTTCCACTTTGATGACGCGCGCCCCAAGATCCGCGAGCTGTCTGGTGGCGAACGGCGCCGCCACCGCTTGTTCGAGGGAGACGACGGTTATGCCCTCCAGTGGGGCGGGATTACTCATCATTTCGCCGGCGTTCGGCAATGAGCTGTGCCCGTCGGATGACCGGACGATCGATCATCATCCCGTCCAGGTTCGTGACGCCGCTCTCGACTCGCGCATCGGCCGCGAGCACGAATTCGGCCCACCGGACATCCTGCTCGGAGGGCAGGTAGGCCTCGGAAACCACAGCGATCTGCGCGGGATGGACACAGAGTGATCCGCCGAATCCGAATCCCCGGCCGAGTTCGGCGGATCGTTTCACGGCGTCGAGATCGTCGATATGGGGCGACGGCGAGTCGATCGGGGCCGCGATTCCTGCAGCGCGAGAGGCGACCACGAGTTGGGCGCGAGCGTGGTCGAGATAGCGCTCATCTTCGCCCGCGCCGATGTCGAGTGCGTAGTCGAGCGCCCCGAACGCGAGTCGGGTAACGCCCGGCGTCGTCGCTATGGAGAGGCTGTTCAGAATTCCCACTGCCGACTCGATGAGCGCGACGAGCGCAAGCTCCGCCGACAGTTCGGCGCGCGCCTCTGCTATCTGCACGCGATCGACGGCCTTTGGCACCACGATTCCGGCGAGGCCAGCAGCCTCGTTATCCCGGACGGCCTCGCCGAGGGCGCGCAATTCTTCGCGTCCCCACGCCGACTCAAGCGAATTGATTCGCACGAGCCCGGACAGGCCGTCGCCGAGGGCCTGCAGCGTGCCCGCCAGCGCCGCCTCTTTTCGAGATTCGTCGACGGCATCTTCGAGATCGACGATCACGACATCGGCGCCGGATGTCGCGGCTTTGGCGAAGCGGTCCGGCCGGTCACCCGGAACGAACAGGAAGGTCGTCGCGTTCGCTACCCGACCCGTTGCCGAGGTCACCTATTCCGCCGTCTCGGGGAGCGAAGATTCGTCCGGCCTTGGGGCGTACGAGGCCGGAGCATCCGCTTTGCGATAGATCAGGAACGTGCGCCGATAGCTGACGACGACAATGCCGTTCTGGTTGAAACCCTCGGTCGCGACAGTAACGATGCCGAGCGTCGGGCGAGATACCGACGTGCGCAGCGAGAGCACCTTCGATCGCGAATAGACGGTGTCGCCCTCGAATACCGGCGCTGGCATGCGTACCTCATCCCAACCGAGGTTCGCGAAGACGTTGAGTGACAGGTCGATTGTCGACTGGCCCGTGACGAGCGCCAGGGTAAAAGTCGAGTTGACGAGTGGTTTCCCGTACTCGGTGTGCGCCGCAAAATTGCGGTCGACATGCGTACGCGAGGTGTTCTGGGTGAGCAGCGTGAACCACTGGTTGTCGGTCTCCGTCACGGTCTTGCCGAGCGGGTGATAGTAGATATCACCGACCCGAAAATCTTCGAAGTAGCGACCGTTCCATCCCTCGACGACGCGAGTTTCGGTATCCGACATCATTGCCTCCGCATCTACCCGACCAACAATATATTATATTTTAGTATGCATATCGAATTTCCATGAGGCGAGACAACCGAGGGGCGCCGCTGATGCCGAGTCACACAACTCCCATTGAGCTCGACGCCGTGCGCTCCGCGACCCGCGAGGTGTGCTCGCGATTCGGCGGCGAATACTGGCGAGAGACGGATCTGCATCGTCGGTATCCACAGGAATTCGTCGATGAACTCACGCGGTCTGGACTGCTGGCCGCCCTCATTCCGGTGGAATACGGCGGCCTCGGGTACGGGGTGCTCGAGGCCAGCGTCATCCTCGAAGAAATCAATCGATCGGGCGGCCATTCGGCCGCCTGTCACGCGCAGATGTACACCATGGCCGCGCTGCTGAAACACGGCAGCGAGGAACAAAAACAGCGGTACCTTTCCGAAATTGCTGCCGGATACCTTCGCCTGCAAGCGTTCTCGATCACCGAAGATGGCGCAGGGTCGGATACGACAAGCATCACCACGTCGGCGATCGCCGACGGCGACGGATATCTCATCAACGGCCACAAGAACTGGACCAGCCGTATCGAGCAGTCGGACCTTCTGTTGCTCCTCGCTCGAACCACGGAGAAGTCTGAGGTTCGAGCCGAGGGGCTCACTCTCTTCCTCGTCGACCTGCGAGAGGTGCGGGCGTCCCAACCCCGTTCGCTGGAGGTCGAGCCCGTTCGGACGATGTTCAACTACGCGACGAACCAGGTCACGTATCGTGACATGCGCGTACCCGCATCAGCGGTGATCGGCGACGTTGGCAATGGGTTTCGCTACGTCATCGACGGCTGGAATGCCGAGCGTGTGCTTCTGGCCGCGGAAGCCATCGGCGACGGTTATTGGTTCACTGAACGGGCGAGCGACTATGCCAGAAATCGACGAGTGTTCAATCGCGCCATCGGTGAAAATCAGGGTGTGCAGTTCCCGATTGCGGACGCGTACATGAAGGTCCGCGCTGCCGACCTCATGAGGTACGAAGCGGCTCGTCTCTTCGACGCGGGTCTGCCCTGCGGACCGGAAGCGAACATGGCGAAACTCCTCGCATCCGAAGCGAGCTGGGACGCTGCCAATTCCTGCCTGAACACCTTCGGCGGCTACGGATTCGTGGACGTCTATGACGTCGAACGGAAGTTTCGCGAGACGCGTCTGTACCAGGTGGCGCCTATCAACAACAACCTGATCAAGTCGTTTGTCGCCACCAAAGTCCTGGGTCTTCCGCGGTCGTACTAGAAGCGTTGCGGATGGGATTTGGCCGGCAATCGGCCGGTTCCTGTGGCGCGCGCGCGTGGTTCTCGTGATCTCCGCCGCGTCGCAGCGGGTGCTTTGATCGCGCTTGACAGCTTTGCCGCCGAGGCATAGGTTCTCCGTATGCCCGCAAATTCGGAACACGTGTTGCGCGATGCGAGACACTCTAGCATCCAGTCATTGTTGCGTGGACTCGACGTCTTGTTCGGTGTCGTCGAGAGCGACGGCCCGGTCTCGCTCGCCGCAGTGACCAAAATGACCGGTCTCAACCGGGCGACGGCCTACCGGATGCTGACCACGCTGGTCGAGGGTGGATACCTGAGCTTCGGCACCGACGAACCCGTGTATTCGCCCGGCGCGCAGATTCTGCGCTACCTCAGCGGCACCCACCTGCAGACCGCGCTCCGACACCGGGTAATGCCGCTGTTGACTCGCCTCGGCGAGCAGTCGCAGGAAACCGTCACGCTTCTGATGCCGGCCTGGCCCGACCTCGTCTGCATCGAGGTAATCCTCTCGCCGCACCCCGTACGCAGGCACCGCAGCGTCGGAGACCTCAGCGATATGACCAATGGGGCCACGGGACGCGCCTACCTCGCCTTCCTTCCGGACGAGGACATCGATGAGGTGCTGCAGCTGCGACCGCTTCGCCCGCTTGCATCCGGCGCACAGTACTCGCGCGAGAAGCTCGACCAGTCGATCGAAGAGCTTCGCCAGCGCAAGTTCACGATCTCGGAATCCGAAACGGTCGAGGGAATGAACGGATTGGCGACACCCCTCTTCGACCAGGTCAGCGACCGGCCGATCGCCATCATCAGCATTTCCGGCCCGGCCCAGCGATGGGATTCGGCGGCCATGAACGCTTTCGCTCCGACACTGCTCGCCGAGATCTCCGATTTCGGTTTCGGAGCGATCGAATCACCAGCAACACCCATTCTCGAAAAGGAGAGTTCATGACTTCGGTCAAAGCTGTAGCAGCAACCGGTCAGCTTGGTACGGGCTTCAAGACGGAAAGCCTCGAGGCCGCTGCCGTGGGGGCGGATTTCATCGCCTGCGACGCTGGCTCAACCGACCCCGGACCGCACTATCTCGGATCGGGCGACACCCAGTCCGCGGAGGCCGCCGTCAAGCGAGACCTCTCTCGCATCATCGCGACCGCGGTGAAGCACGGCATCCCGGCACTGATCGGGTCGGCCGGTACCGCCGGCGGACGACCGCACCTCGAGCGCACGGCGAACATCGTGCGCGAGATCGCGCGTGAACAGAACCTGAGATTTCCGTTCGCAACGATTGACACCGAACTCTCTCCCGACCTGGTCGCCGATGCCTACGCCAGGGGGGAACTCAAGCCTCTGCCGAACGCACCCGAACTGACGGACGCCGGTATCCGCTCGATGAGCCGAATCGTCGCGATGGCCGGGCCGGAACCGTTCGAGGCAGCCCTGAACCAGGGCGCCCAAATCGTTCTCTCCGGACGTTCGAGCGACACGTCGCTCTATGTTGCAGTTCCGCACATGAAGGGGATTCCCATGGGTGTGGCCTACCACGCCGGGAAGATCCTCGAGTGCGGTGCGGCGGCGGCGAAACTGCGTCTGTACCCGGACTCGATGGCGGCAATCCTCGACCAGGACGGCTTCGTCATCGAGCCCCCGAATCCCGACTTCGCCTGCACACCGCAGAGTGTTGCAGCGCACACGCTGTATGAAAACGCGGATCCCTTCCTGCTCACCGAGCCGGGTGGGACGCTCGACACGAGCGCCTCCCAGTACACGGCGATCAGCGATCGGGCGGTCCGCGTCACCAACAGCCAGTACATTCCCGCCGAGGGATACACCGTTCGCCTCGAGGCCGCGAGCATGCGGGGCTACCGCACAGTCGTACTGGCGGGAATCCGCGACCCCCTCCTGTTGATGCAGCTCGATGACTACATCGCCAGCGCGGGCGCTTCCATCGCAAAGAAGGTGCTCGACAGCCTGGGGCTGGAGAGCAACCAGTACACGATCCGGTGGCTCGTCTACGGCAAGGACGCGACCATGGGCCCGCTCGAACCGACTCCATTCATCGAGGGACACGAGGTGGGCGTCGTAATCGACATCGTTGCCGCGGACCAGAAAACGGCATCCGGCATCGCTTCGATTGCCTGGCACACAACGCTTCACCACCCAATCAAGGAGTATTCGGGACTCATTTCGAGTCTTGCGTTCCCGTTCTCGCCGCCGTCCTTCGATGCCGGGCCGGTCTACGAGTTCTCGATCAACCACGTGTGGGCCATCGAGGACCCGCTCAGCATGTGCACGATCTCCCTCTCCGATGTCCACTAACGAAAGAGCAAAACAATGACTGAACTTTGGGAAGTTGCCAAGCTGATCCGCAGTAAGAACGCGGGGCCTTGGGAACTCACGATCGACATCATGTTCGGGAACCAGCAGGACTACGACCGAGTCGCGGCCAGCAATATTGCGAACCCCGACACCTACGCGGGCATCTACCATCTCCCGTCCTCCGACATTCGAGTGTTCAAGCACGAAATGGCGCTGGCCCTCAAGGTCAGCCTCCCCCGCCCGACACCGGCCGGAGGACTGCAGGAGACGGATGTGTTCGGCGGACAGTTCGGTAGTCCACTGGTACATCTCGAGATCGAGGGCGAGAACGTTCTTCAGGGGCAGTCATCATGACGGTCTCAGCTGACGATGCGAGGACGGTCAACGAACTGATTCCGGAGATCGCACTGATCGAGGATGAGAAGCTGCGAACCGCGGTGCAGGATATTTGGGCCGAGACCTGGCGGCAGAGCGAGTGGGAATCGCTGGCGGACGTTCCCAAGAACACGGAGCTTCCCGCGGAGCGAAAGCTGATCACCCACACGCGCAGCGTCACACGCATGTGTATCTCGGCAGCCGAAAATCTGCACGAGTTCTATGGGATCGAGTACGACAGGGACATCGTGATCGCGGCGGCCATTTTGCACGACGTCAGCAAGCTCCTCGAGAACGAGCTGGCGGCCGATGGAGTGACGGCGCAGCATTCGCGCTTCGGCAAGCTCATTCAGCACGGGACGTTTGGGGCGTTCAAGGCGTGGGAAAAAGACCTGCCCATGGACCTGGTGCACAACATCATCGTGCACACCCGCGGCTCCAGAAACCAGGTGCAGACCTGGGAAGCCCTGCTCGTCCACTACGTCGACTACCTGGACTCGGACACGCTCCTGTTCACGCACGGAAAGAAATTGTTGCTGACGAAATGACCATTTGACGGGTGCTCCGCGGCGGCTTCGGCCGCGGGGGAGCACCCGGAGAACAAGAAAGTACATTGTGAGAGCTTCAAAGACGCAGGTCCCTCACCAGTCTGTCGGCGGGTACACTGTCCCGTTCAGTATCAACGAGGTCCCCCCAACGGGGAAAATCGCCACCACTGAGGCGGTCGATCCATCGCGGTCGCGGACCGAGCGCGTCGGCGACGGCGTTGCCGCCGGGCTGGCCGCGGTGCAGATCGTGTGCCTGGTCGCTTCCGGGCTCGTCATCCTGGTCGAAATCGTCTTCCGCTACGTGCTGAGGTTGCCGTTTTCGAGTTCGATCGACATCCTGACCCTGCTCTTCGGCTGGCTGATCTGGTTGGGGATACCGCGGGCGGTATGGCGACAGAACTCGCCCAAGCTTGGTATCTCGCGCTCGTATCCCAGGATTCTCGCGAACGCCGCGCCGCCGGCGGCCCTCGGCGCAACAATTTCGTATTTCGTCATCAACTGCTGGTCCTACACGCAATTGTTCCAGAGCCAGAGCCAGTCGACCGTGGCGACTCTGGGCGTGCCCTACTACACGATCAGCCTGGCCGTGCTCATCGGCTCGGCGCTGGCCATCGTGCTGTCGATCATGCGGATGGTCCAGTCGTTCAGGCTCGCCGACCTCGTTCCGTTCGTTATCGGATGCGCGCTGGTCGCGGCCACGACCGCGTTGCCCTTCCCACCCCAGGCGGTCGCAATTTTCTTGATCGTCGTGCTGATGCTCCTCGATTGCCCGATTGCCGTAGCCCTCGGGGTGGCAGGTCAGGCCATGATCGTCAACGGCCAGTTCGACAGCCTGTCCGCTGTGTCGGGCCAACTACTGGTCCCTGTGAGCAACATCGCGCTGCTCGCCGTTCCGATGTTCATGCTGATGGGTGGACTGTTCGCGAACAGCAGGCTTGCCGGAGACCTGAGCGCCTTCGTGAAATCCATATTTGGCTGGCTGCCGGGTGGCATGGGCGTTGCGACGGTCGCCACCTCCGCCGTCTTCGCGAACGTCTCGGGGTCGGCGGTCGCGGACACGGCGGCGATCGGAAGCGTCTACATTCCCGAGATGATCGCGCACGGCTATAAGCGGACCTCCGCGGCTGCGGTTCAAGCCGCGGCCGGTGTTATCGGCGTCGTTTTCCCGCCTGCCGTTGCCATGATTGTGTTTGCCTCAGTGGCGAGCATCAGCGTGGTGCCAGTCTTCGAAGCGGTGATCGTCCCGGGGCTCCTCATCGCGGTCGTGCTTGCGGTCGTCGCGATACTCACTGCGAAAAGCAGCGGGGATGTCCGCAACGAGCGTTTTCGGATCTCGAATGTTGGTCGCAGCCTGCCGCGGGCACTCCCGATCCTCATCATCCCGATTGTTCTCGACGGCGGCATCTTCTCCGGCATCTTTACACCATCGGAGTCCGGCGCCGTGTCTATCGTCGTCGCCGCGATCATCGTCGCGTCGATGCGCGGGGCGAGCTGGTTGCAGGTGCGTAAGTCGCTCGTGCAGGCCGTCGACACCACGACGCTCGTGATGTTCATCATGACGGCCGTCGCGGTGTTGAACTACGGTCTGATCACCTCGGGACTGGCCGGCCAGATCACGGCGGCGCTCTCGATTGCTGGCCACTCAGCACTCCTCGCCCTGCTCCTGATCAACCTGATCTTCATCGTCGCGCACATCTTCATGGAGACATCGCCAGCGATCCTCGTGCTCGTGCCCCTGGTGCTTCCCGCGGCACTCGCGGCGGGGGTCAGTCCGCTTCAGCTGGCTGCCGTCGTGGCGGTGAACTCGACGATCGGCGCCATCCTGCCACCGGTCGGAGTCGGTCTGTTCGTCGCGAGCCAGATCGCGGGAGTGGAACCACGGCAGGTCGTGCCCCGGATCATCCCGTACGTGCTCGCGTCGACCGTGATCCTCGTGCTCGTGACTCTGATTCCCGATCTCTCCCTGGCTTTACCTCGCTGGCTCTCATAGCCCGCACCCGTTTCAACAGTGTCGCTCCACCTCAGCTCGCGTCGTTTGGCGCGTTCACTCGAAAGGAAATGCAATGCTCAGCATGAAATTTGACAAATCCGCGTTCTCGGCGACGACGCCGAGCGGAAACCCACGGCGGGCGTTCCGCGTCGGTACTCTCATCGCGGCAGGCGTCGCGATCTCGCTGCTCGCGACGGCGTGCAGCAGTGGGGCCCCCGCGTCGACATCGTCCGCCGCACCCAAGGGCCCGACGATTGTCGGCAAGTTCGGATTCATTCAGGCGGCCGACACCCCGACCGGTCGCGCTGCGGCGAAGTTTGCCGACTTGGTCAGCAAGTACACAAACGGCTCAGTCAAGATCACCGTGTACCCGAACTCGGTGCTTGGCACGGGGGATTCAATGCTCCAGGCCACCGAGGGCGGCACGACGAGCTTCTACTCGTCCCCGGTGCTGAGTTCGGCCGTTCCGGAGTCGTCCGCCCTCGAGTTGCCATTCCTGTTCCCCAGCTTGGCGGATGCGTCAAAGATCCTGAATGACGGGTCTTTGGATTCATCGCTCTGGAACAAATTTGACAGCCATGGTCTCGAGTACATGGGCTCCTGGATGGTCGGATACTCGGCCATCCTGACCCGGGATACGAAGATCAGTACTCCCGCCGATGTGAAGGGCCAGCGAATCCGCGTCTTCGAGCCGGTTGTCTCGAACGCGCTGTACAGCGCGCTTCAGGCGACGGCGGTGACTCTGCCTGGCAGCCAGGTCGTGTCCGCGTTGTCCACCCATACGATCGATGGAGTCGATGACCCGCCGAGCACGCTGACGCAGAACAACTTCTACGACGGAATGCACGACGTTGCCGTGACGAACATCGTGATGGTGGCGAGTCCCGTGATCGCCTCTTCGAAGTTCATGGACTCGCTGAGTGCCAGCCAGAAGGCTGCGGTCAAGAAGGCCATGAGCGAGTCGATTGCACCGAACCTCGCGGATGCGAACAAGACCAACACAGCCTCGCTCGCGACAATGACGAGCGCCGGCCTCACGGTGACCCACCCAGCGTCCGGACCGTTCAAGTCCATCGCCACCGGAGTGACGAACTCGCTGAAGAGCCAGTTCACCGACGTGATCGCCGCCGTCAAGAAGGCGCTGGCACGGTGAGGTGACGGAGGGGCGCTGGGCGCCCCTCCGCGCTTGTCCCCAGGGGAACCGCCGGGCCGAGTGGACGGGGTGATCCGGTCCACGGCCCGGCGGTTCCCCTTTTGGTTCCTTCGTTACCAGCTTCCGCGGTGTTCGGGGACCAGCAACACGAGCGGGAGCACGAGGATGAGCAGTCCGGCGAAGACGGCGAACACGACGGCCAGCGTTTCGCCGGTGTTGTTGCTTCCGGCGAGGATGGCGGTCGTGATCGAGACTCCCATGATCGCGCCGGACTGCCGGAACATCCCGCGGAGCCCGGCGATGCCAGCCAGCTGGTCGGGTGCCAGCTGCATTGTGGCGTTGTTCGAGGCGGGGACCGAGAGGCCCATTCCAATTCCCGTGATCCCGCCGGCGATGGATAGCCAGAGGTAGGCAGGCACGTCGTTGGGCGCAAAGGCCATCCCGGCGAGGCCGATCGCAATGATCGCAAAGCCGACGATCATCGGGAGCCGGTACCCGGTGCGTCGAAGGGTCAGCACGGCAATTCCCGCCACGCAGATCATCCCTAGCGCGCGTGCGGTCAGGAGGGTGCCAGCTTGAAGTATCGGAACATTGAAGCGCTCCTCGGCGTAGAGCGGAACCAGCGCACCGAAGCCGAGTACAGCAGCTCCGTAGAAGAAGTTGATGAGATTCATCACGCCGAAACCGCGGCCGTGCAGCAGGCGCATCGGGATGAATGGTGCTTCCGAGGTGCGGCTGTGTCGGATAAATAGGACGAGCGCGATGACCGCGACGCCCTCAGGTACCAGGAATTCCGGACTCCACACCGGACTTCCGCTGCCCAGCAAGGCGATTCCGAACATGGCTCCGAGAAGCAGGGCTCCGACAAGAGCAATTCCTATCAGGTCGATTTTGCCGCGCACTCGGGGAGCGTTCTTCGGCAGGATGATTATCGCGAGAATGATCAGAACGCCGCCGATCGGAACGTTGACCAGGAAGATGTCACGCCACGATCCAAAGGTGACGAAGATTCCACCGAGGATCGGTCCAATAATTCCGCCAATCGGGAAGATGCTCGTGAACATCCCGAGTGCCCTGTCGCGGTTGCGGCCGAAATGGTCCCCGACGATGCCTGTGGCGGACGGCATCAGCGCACCGCCACCGATGGCCTGCACGAGTCGCAGGGCGACGAGCATGTAGATGCTGGTCGCAAGCCCGCACAAGAGGGATGAAATCGTGAATATTGCGATCGCGACGACGAAGACTTTTTTTCGACCGAGCGCATCGCTTAGTTTGCCAGCGAGCGGCATGACCAGGATCTGGCCGAGCGCGTAGACGGTAATCGTCCAACTGCTCCACTGGATCCCGCCGTGCAGTTCCTTCTCGATCGTCGAGAGGGCAGTGGCAACGATGGTCTGGTCGACGGACACCATGAACAGCCCGACGGCGGCGACAAAGAAGACGATTCCCCGCCGGGGGAGCGGTTCACCGTCCGCACTGCCGGCTGGTCGAGTTGTCGGCGCGGTCGTGCTCACGGCGGGATGCCCCCGCCGTGCGGTTAGTCCGAACATGACGCGCCCCTGCCTGGCTGGCGGATGCTGGTTACATCCCTCTACATTTTATATGCGTGCCAGCAAGCAAGTATTTCATATCCGAACTCTGTACCCTTTTCGGATGGACACCAACAACGTGGCTCGGCTGCGGACGGTCATCAATAAACTGTCGCGCCAGTTCAATGCATCTGCGACGGATGAGGGACTGACTCCGGCGCAGGCGTCCGCGCTGGGCCTCATCGTGACCGAAGGCTCACTGACGCTGACCGAACTCACCGAGATCGAGGGCCTCAATCCCACGATGGTCTCGCGCGTTGTCGGCAAGCTGGACGAAGCCGGGCTGGTACGCCGCGTGCCCAAACCTGCGGATCTGAGGTCGGTCACGGTGGAGGCCACCATCGCGGGCACGGAGGCTCATCAGCGCATCAAGGCGGCTCGGGGGCAGGTCGTAACGGAGTACCTAAACCGCCTGTCGGTAGCCGATCGGGATGCGATCGAGCGAGTTCTTCCCGCGCTGGAAGCGTTGGCGCGGGAGTTTCGAGCGAGACCCGCTCGTTCCTGAAGGCGTTGGGCCCTACCGCGCCCCGGACTCAACCAACGGCGCAACCCGCTCCCGGTGATACTGCAGCGCTCGATCGAATGCCGCGGTGGCCCGCTTGACGTCGCCGCTGACTACGAGGCCGACCTGGATGCCGTAAAACGTGTCGATGATGAGCTGTGCCTCGACGGCCGCTTCTGGGCGGCTGAGCCCGAGCGCGACGAGGGTGTTGCGGGCCCGGGCGTGAAGCTCCTCGTGAGCAATCCGGGTGAGGGCGTGATCCGGCGCGACGGCTTCAAGCATCTGGGCCTCGAACTCGAGACGCTGCAGCGCCCTGTTGCGTGGCACCAGAGTGAAATCGAAGGTCTTACGGAGTCCGACGAAGTAGCTGTCAATTGTGACCGTGGCCGGATCGAATACGGTTTCAAAGCCGCGCTGGCGGGTGGCGATCGCTGTGATAATTTCGCGAACGAGGTCGTCGCGAGTCCCGAAGTGATAGACGAGGGTGAATGAGCTGACGTTCAGTGCGCTCGCGAGTCCACGAAAAGTCAGAGCCGAGAGCGGCTTGTCGATGAGGTAGTCGACGATTTGCTCGAGCAGCGCGGGTTTCTTGGCGGGGTCGGCTTGGCGTGTCACGCGCAAAGCATAACGCACCGAAGCAATAACCTAAGTTTTTTATAACAGGTATGCGTTTTGCATAACACACAAATGTTTTTTATAACAGGTACTAGGTAGAACGGATGTTCCGTGCGATGCTTGCTCCAACAGGTTGCGGAAGGCATCGGGGGATCGCCCCGCAATCGGCTTCGATCGGGAAACTCTAGGGAAGTTGCAACGTCCGATCGCTGAGATGAATGGCGCTCTTTCCACTCGGGTTGGAAAGAGCGCCATCCTGTTTTCCGATCGAACTGATTGGTCTCCTTGCGGGTTCGCTAAGCCAGCCTCAGATTGGCGGCGTGGACCTCGGCCATACCGGAATTCGCGAGCCGCGCATCAGTCGACTCGCGGCCGGCGTCGAGATCGTCGAGGTACGCAAGATCGGCTGCGACCCGGGCGGATCCGTCGCTCGTGACCGAGCCGTGTCCGGGGATCACGAACCGCGCGATGCTCGCGTAGGGTGCGAGCGCTCCGAGACCGGCACGGTAGGCACCGAGAGCACCGGGGGAGTCGTCCGGCAGCGGCAGCTCGACGTCGCTCAGCATGTCGCCCGTGACCAATACGCCGAGTTCCGCGACCCAGAGCGCGGAGTGACCGACGATGTGCGCATCGTGCAGGATGACGCCGACCTCGGGGCCAAGCCACGGGATGTCGAGACCCGGCAGAACCGACAGCCGTCCGACGAGGGAGAGAACCTCCGGTCGAAAGTCCGGTCCGAGCGCCTCGAGGATCTCCTCGCGGTGGGAGCCGGCGATCCGCACCGAATCGGGTGATGCCCAGCGCGGAACTTCCCCGAAATCGGGGTGCCAGAGCACGTGATCGTAGTGCGCGTGCGTCGCGAAACCCGCGACGGGAGTCAGAGACCGTGCGGTCAGTTCCGCGGTCAGGTCATCCAGCTCGTCCTGCTGCCAGCCGGGGTCCACCAGCAGCGCGGCGCCGTCCTGGCCAATAATCACGACGCTGTTCAGCGCGTCGGTGCGTGAGGTCGCGACGAGTAGACCCGCCGCGACCTCATGCAGTCGGGTCATTTCTTGGCGGCGGGTACAGCCTTGACCTCTGCCGACGCGTTGGCGGCAGCATTGGCTATGCGAGTCGCCTTGCCACGCCACCAGAACAGTACGCCGATCACGATGAAGATGAGCACAGGGATCAACTCGGTCAGGAGGTACAGGCCCGCCTCAGACGCCTTCCAGCCATCGGGTCGGAAGTCCGACCCAAACCAGTTCAGTGGGGCGCCCGGCGCGATGAGCTGCAGGACCGAGATCGCGAGCAGGATCATCAGGATGATGGTGAGACCCTTCATCCACGGCATCCTGAACGGTCGCACGGTGTCCGGGTGGCTCAGCCGGAGCTTCCACAGCGCCGGGTAGATCAGCAGGTAGCTGATGAGCGTGGTCGAGATCGTCACGCCGAGCACGGCTCCAAAGAATCGTGCCGTGCTGCCGCCGGTGATCACCTGGGCGAGGATGAACACGATGGTCGCGACGATTCCGCTGAAGATGTTGACGCGCACCGGTGTACCGAAACGTGCGTTGATCACGCCCAGGAACCGCGGCGCGGCACCGTCGTAACCCGAGACCGCCAGGGAGCGGTCGGAGCCCATGATCCAGGTCACACCGGATGTGAGGAGACAGATGACGAAGAGGATGGCGCCGATCCCGCCGACGAATCCCGCAGCGCCACCGTAGACGGTGAACACCTTCTGGATGGCGTCGACAAATCCGCCGAAGTTCGTGACCGCATTCGCCGGCAGCACGAGCAGGATCCCCAGGATCGGGACGGCGTAGAGCAGGAACGCGAAGATCGTCGATCGCGCGATGGCGAACGGTACGTGCTTGGCGGGGTCCTTCATCTCCTCGCCGGCACTCGATGGCAGTTCGAATCCGACGTAGTTGAACAGGAGGACGCCGATGACCCCGACGAAGCCTCCCGTGGAAAGTCCGAAGGATCCGGCCCCCAGACCGTGGATGCCGTGCTGTGCCGCGTAAAGGCCGACCGAGACCGTGAACCAGCCGAGCAGCGCAAATCGCGCGAACGCTCCGGCGGTCGTGATCCATTTTCCGACCTTGAAAGACAGCACGGCCGCGAGCACGCCGACCCAGATGAAGATGATCGCGATCACGTAGACCACCGGGGTAGCGAACACCTTCCCGCCGTTGAAGAACACCTCAAACGCGGTGACGGCCGAAATCGCGAGCACCCCGCCGAGCCAGACCGGGTTCGTCACCCAGTACATGAAGTTGTTGATGGCCCCGACCAGGTGACCGAACGCGAGTCGCGTCCAGAGGTAGGGCCCGCCCTCCTGCGGGAACGCGGTGCCGAGTTCGGCGAAGAGGAGGGCCTGGGGCACGAAGAACAGGAGGGCGAAGATCACCATCCAGGTGAATGCCTCGCCGCCGGTCGACGCGACTGAAGCGATCGTGTCTACACCGACGATGGTGCAGATGAGGAAGAACAGGATGTCGAAGCGGCCAAAGTGGCGGCTCAGTTTTCCCGCCTCGATCGAGGCGGGGGAGGCTACGGTGAGCCCGATTTCAACGGTCATGTGGGGACGTTACCTTTCGGCTGGCCCGCTTTGGTGCGCGCGGGGGTTGCTCGATTGTCCTCCTCATCGGCTCCCCGTAGGTTTCGCGCGTGTTTCAGTTGTCAATCGTGTCGCGGAGGTATGGATTCCGCATCACCCGCTCGCCATTACACGGGGTTGGGTTTCTGGCCGGTCTGCGGCTAGCATGGTCGTACCCGACCCCCCTTTGGGGGACTTCGTGCGGCACCCCCGGCCGCACGATGCATTACCTGAGGTCAACCCGAACGGACATCAGTCGTGACCACCTTTACCCAATTCACGGACCCGTACATCAGCGATGTTGGTGTGACGTCCCCCTTCGCCCCGAAGACGGCTGGCGACAGTTCGTATTTCGACTGGAACGGCGCGCTCGAGGGCCTGCCTGACGGTGAGTTCGGCCTGCTCATGCGCACCGTCGAGCTGGTTGTCCAGGCGCAGACGTTTTCGCGAGAGCGGCTTGCGCTCGCGCTGCGAATCTCTCCGGAGTCTGCAGCGGCGATGACCCACAGCCTCGAGCTCCTCGGAATCATCTCCGCCGGGGAACCGAACGCTCAGCGTCGAGTACTCGTCTCCGTGCGGACCCTTCCCGTTCTGCTTGCCAAGATGCTGTCCGGCCGCGACCACCTGCCGAGCTTCGCGTCGCCGGAAGAACTCCGCATCGCAAGCTGAGCCGTCCTTAGGGTCGTGTTCCCAGCACCACGGTCGCGTCGAGCTTGCGTGAGTGCGTGACCGATGGTGACAGTCCGGCGCGCTCGAAGATCGCGGCGGCGATCGGTGCCTGAAGCCTGCTCACCTCGATGAGGAGTGTGCCCCCGGCGGCGAGCCAGTCCGGGGCGATGTTGGCAATTCGGCGATGCACATCCAGCCCGTCAGGGCCGCCATCGAGTGTCACCAGCGGTTCGTGGTCCCTCGCCTCCGGCGGCATGCCGGAAATCTCCTCGGTCGGAACGTACGGCGCATTGACGAGCAGCAGGTCGACCCGACCACGGATGTCGGCGGGCAGCGCGTCGAAGAGGTCGCCCTCGAACACCTCGCCGATCCCGGTCAGGTTGCGACGAGCGCAGGCCACCGCGGCAGGCTCGATGTCGGACGCGTAGAGCCGGATGCCCGGCATGGCCGCCGCCATCGCGGCGCCCAGCGCCCCACTGCCGCAGCACAGGTCCACCACGATCGAGGTGGGCGTCGCCAGTTTGAGCGCTCGCCGAACCAGATACTCGGTGCGACGGCGTGGCACAAAGACACCGGGATCGATGGCAATTCGAAGCCCCGCGAACTCGGCCCAACCCAGGATGACTTCGAGCGGGTCACCCGCGACGCGACGCGCGACGCGTTCCTCGAGTTGGGATGCCGAGGTCGACTCGGCAACGAGGAGGGCCGCCTCGTCCTCGGCGAACACGCATCCGGCCGCCCGAAGGGCGAGCACGATCTGGGCTTCGGTGAGTGTGGGGCTCATTGTCGAGGCCATCGTATCCGCCCGGCAGGCTCGGGCCACACCCAGTTTGGTTAGGGTAGGCTAACCTTCGTGATTTTTCCTCGTCGGCCCCAGTCCATCCGTGCCCGCCGGGTTCGCGGCCTCGCCGCGCTGGCCGTCATCGTCGCCGGTGCGGTTGTCCTCACGGGATGCAGCGGCTCCGTCGCCGACCCCGCGGTGACCACGATCGTGCTCTACAACGCACAGCACGAGCAGACCACCGCGGCTCTCGTCGCCGCATTCGAGAAGCAGACCGGTATCGATGTTCGCGTCGACAACGACGACGAGGATGTCCTCACCGCAAAAATCGAGCAGGAGGGCTCCCGTTCGCCGGCCGACGTCATTTTCACCGAGAACTCCAACTGGCTGCAGCAGCTCGCCGACAAGGGGCTCCTGGCCCAGGTGCGCCCGTCGACCCTGAGCGCCGTCCCGACAGCGGACAGCGCCGCCGACGGTGAGTGGGTGGGAATCTCGGCACGAGTCAGCGCGATCGTCTACAACATGCAGAAGCTGAAAGCCTCGGAGCTCCCCACCTCTGTGCTTGACCTCGCGGACCCGAAATGGAAGGGCAAGATCGAACTTGCGCCATCCGAGACCGACTTCTGGCCCGTCGTCAGCTCGGTCGAGGACACCTACGGTCACGCGAAGGCGCTGGCATGGCTGAAGGGGCTGAAGGCCAACGCCGGCGCGAACATCGTGCCCGACAACGAGACGCTCGTGTCCGATGTGAATAGGGGTGTGACCGAGCTTGGCATCATCAATCACTACTACTACGCGCGGCTGAAAGCGGAGACCAGCACGGCATCCCTCCATGCCGGACTCGGTTATTTCGCCCCGAAGGATGCCGGTTATATCAAGACCATCTCCGGTGCGGCGGTGCTGAAGTCGAGCCACTTTCCTTCTGCAGCACAGGAGCTCGTCGCGTTCCTGACCAGCCGCGCCGGGCAGTCGACGATCGCGCGCGGCGAAAGCTTCGAGTACCCGCTTCGCGCCGGGATCACGCCCAACCCGGCGATCGCACCGCTGAGTGAGCTCTCGCCATCCGGATTCACGGCCGCCGAGTTCGGCGACGGGGAGAAGGCCAAGAAGCTGCTGCAGGAGGCCCAGCTGCTCTAGGCACCACTCGCTCCGCGGCCAGTGAAAGACTAGGAACGACATGACAGGACTTACCGGCCAGGGGCTCGCTTCGCTGCCGCCCGCGCGCGGCGTCCGGCGCGGCCGCTTCAGTCTTGGACTCACGATCACCGCAACGATTATCGGCGTCCTGCTGTTGCTGCCGCTGGTCGCGGTGCTCGTGGATGCCAGCCAGGCCGGCTGGGCCGAGTTCAGCACCGTGCTCTTTCGCACTCGGTCCCTCGAGCTGCTGGTTAACACGCTCGCGCTTCCGCTCATTGTTACGCCCCTGGCGGCGGCGATTGGCACGGCGGCAGCGTGGTTCACCGAGCGAACCGCCCTGCCCGGCCGTCGGATCTGGACCGTGTTGCTGGTGTTGCCGATCGCCATGCCGGACTTCATCGTCGGCTATGCCTGGCACTCCATTGCGCCCACCGCGAGCCCCCTCGGTGCCGCGGTGCTGGTCATGACGCTCTCCAGCTACCCGCTCATCTACCTCCCCGTCGCCGCTGCTCTTCGACGATCCGACCCGGCGCTGGAGGAGGCCGCGCGCAGCCTCGGGCTCAGCTCCGCCCGCACGTTCTTTCGGGTTGTGCTTCCGTCGATTCGCTCCGCCATCCTGGGCGGCTGCCTGATAGTCGTCCTGGTTCTGGTCTCCGAGTACGGTGCCTTCGAGATCGTGCGCTTTCAGACCTTCACCACCGAGGTGTTCACCGAGTTCCAGGTGAATCCGGCCGCCGCCGGTGCGCTGTCGATCCCGCTCGTGCTAATCGGGGTGCTCGTCGTCGTTGGCGAGGGTCTCGTTCCGATTCCGCGATCCTCCCAGCGTCCGGGGATGCGCCGCACCAGCCTCATCCCGCTTGGCCCGGGCGCGGTCGGGGTGATCGCCGCTTTCGTCGGCCTGGTGGCGCTCGCGGTGGTCGTGCCGGTCGGCACACTCCTGTACTGGATGGCCAACAGCCAGCACAGCACGCTCCCGGCCCAGGCGACCGTCCTGGCCGCGACGCTCACGACGTGCAAGTACTGCGCCGGCGGCGCGCAGCTGGCCGTGCTCCTCGCGCTCCCTATTGCCCTCCTGTCTGCCCGCAGCCGCCGTGGCCTGCCCCTGATCATCGAGCGCAGCACCTACCTCACGCTGGCGCTGCCCGGGGTCGTCATCGCGGTGAGCCTGATCTTCCTGTCGCTTCGCTTCGCCTTCGCGATCTATGAGTCCAGCTGGCTGGTCATGATCGGCTACGCCATCATCACCTTCCCGCTGGCGCTGAGCTGCATGAAGACCTCGGTGCGGCAGGCGCCCGCCCAGCTGGCCACGGTCGGCCGATCTCTCGGGCGGAGTGCCCCATACGTCTTCCTTCGCGTCACCCTGCCCCTCATCGCTCCCGGCATCATTGCCGGGTTCTGTCTCGTGTTTCTGACGGCGAGCACCGAGCTGACCGCGACGCTCGTGCTCCAGCCGCCGGACACGGTCACGCTGACCACCCAGTTCTGGGCGTTCCAGAGCGAGACCGCCTACGGCGCGGCCGCCCCATATGGGCTCGTTATCATTGTTTTGTCGATGGTCCCCGGCACTCTTCTGGCGATCTGGTTCGATCGTTTGGGGCAAAATCGGTGAGCGAGATCCGCCTGCGGGCAGCCGCAAAGCGCTTCGGGGAATCCACCGTGCTGGACGCCGTCACGCTCGCCGTCCCCGAGGGTTCGATGACAGCCATCCTCGGTGCGTCCGGGAGCGGGAAGACGACGCTGCTGCGTATCATCGCCGGCTTCGAGCGGCTGGATGCGGGCATCCTGAGCATTGACGGGCAGGTCGTCGACGACTCGACCCATTCCGTCCCGCCGCAGCACCGTCGGATCGGCTACGTGCCGCAGGATGGTGCGCTCTTCCCCAACCTCACGGCGCTCGCCAACATCGGGTTCGGGTTGCCGCGAGCGGAGCGCGGCCGGGCCAACGAGCTGCTCGAGATCGTGGGCCTCGCCGGGCTGGGTCAGCGTCGGCCCCACGAGCTCTCTGGCGGGCAGCAGCAGCGCGTTGCACTCGCACGGGCTCTCGCTGTGCGTCCCCGCGTCGTCCTGCTGGACGAGCCTTTCTCGTCCCTCGACGCGACCCTGCGGGCATCCGTGCGGAGGGATGTCGGGCGCATCCTCACCGAGGCCGGCACAACGACCATCCTTGTGACGCACGACCAGGACGAGGCGCTCTCGATGGCCGACCAGGTTGCGCTCCTCCAAAACGGCCGGATTCTCGCCGCTGCTGCTCCGCGCGAGCTCTACTCCGCACCGGCCACCGCGTCCGTCGCAAACTCGCTCGGCCAGGTCAACGTGCTGATTGCGTCCCTGCACGGGACCGTTGCTCACTGCGCCCTGGGCGAGATTGCCCTTGCCGAGCCGTCATCCAGCGACCGCGGGCTCGTGCTTGTGCGCGCGGAGAACATCGAGGTACGCGAGGCGCGCGAACCGGGGCTCGTGGAGGCCCGTGTCCAGCAGTTCGACTATTTCGGGCACGACTCGATCGCGCACCTTGAGGTGCTTGGCGCCGATGGCGCGCGATCGGTCGAGATCGTAGCGCGCATCGTCGGCGATCGAACCTTCACCGTCGGCCAGCGGGTCTGGCTGGGCACGAACGGCCCCGGACGAACCCTCCCCGTCGCCTAATACCGCTGCAGTTTGTTGACCGCGCACCCCCTACAGGGCCCGCACGGTCAACAAAGTGCAGCGGTGGAGGACTACTTGGCGGCGTTGACCTTTGCCTTCGCGGTGCTTCCCGCGGTCCGTCTCGGCGCGGCCTTGCTCGCCGACGACGTGGCCCTGGTCGTTGTCGGTTTGGTCGCGGCCGACTTCTTCAGCGCACTCCCGGAGTTGCCCTGATCGAGACCTGGTGCGGCGACGATCTTGCCCGGGTTGAAGTTGCCCTTGGGGTCGACCGAATCGAACAGTCCCTGCATGACGGCAATACCGCTCGCCGAAATGTCATCCTCGAGCCATGGCGCGTGCTCGAGCCCGACACCGTGGTGGTGCGAGATCGAACCGCCGTTGTCGATGAATGACTGCTGGATGGCCGACTTGACGATGTCGTAGTCGCCGAGAGCATCCTTGCCGAACTTGAACCCGAAGGTGAAGTAGAGGCACGCCCCAGAGTGGTACGAGTGCGACAGGTGGCTGATGATGACGCCCTGGGCGCCGATCTTCTTGAACGCGTCGTGCGCGGCATCCACTGCTCCGTCGTGCAGTTTCTGTAGCTTCGACCACGGTGCCGCGCTCTCGGAGACGTCGCCCGCGGCGCCCCGGTCGAGCAGGAAGTCGCGGATATACGGCGTATCGAACTTCTTCTGGTCGTACAGGATGCCCGGACCCTTGCCGACGCCCATGCCGTTGTACTTCTTGACGATCTTGTCGACCAGCTTCTTCTGTAGCTTGGCGTGGCGCTCGCTGCCCTCGTAGCCGATGAAGGACAGGCAGATCTCGTCGAGGTTCCAGCCTTTCGACCTGAAGATCGCCGGCAGAACGGTGCCCGAGACGAACTTGGTGATGCCGTGGCTGGCCTTGGAGGTCGCGAGCGAGAAGCGGGTCTCCATGTTGTCCGACACTCGGGTGATCGTCGGTGCGGCGTCGCTCTCCGAGATCTCCTGCATGGCCTTCAACCCGGTCTCGAAGTTCGGGAAGAAGTAGGCGTAGACGTCGCGCTTGGCGGGAACGCGGTGAACCTGCACCCACGCCTCCGTGACGATTCCGAGGCGACCCTCCGAACCGAGAATCATTTCCCGGACGCTCGGGCCGTTGGATGCGCTCGGGATGGGGCGGATGACCACGGTGCCACCCGGGCGCACGAGGCGAAGCCCACGCGTGATGTCCGCGATGTCGCCGTACTTGTCGGACTGCATGCCGGACGACCGGGTCGCGATCCAGCCGCCGAGTGTTGAATGGGTGAAGCTGTCGGGGAAGTGGCCGATGGTCCACCCCTTGGCCGCGAGCTGGTCTTCGAGGTCCGGCCCTAGGGCGCCGGCTTGAATGCGGGCGAGGCCGGCATCCGAATCGATCTCGAGCACCTTGTTCATGCGGCCCATGTCGAGCGAGATGACGACGCGCTTCTCGGTGCGGAGCGGCTCGAGGCTTCCACCGATGTTGCTGCCGCCGCCGAAGGGGATGATGACCGCGTTTGCCGCCATGGCAATGTCGACGATCTGCTGGATTTCGTCCTCGGTTTCCGGGTACACGACCAGATCGGGGGTGCGCTCGATCTGGTTGGCACGGATCCGCACGAGGTCACGGAGGCTCTTGCCGTAGGCGTGAACGACCCGCTCCATCTTGTCGTCGGTCACGTTCGAGATGCCGACGATGTCGGAGAGCGACTTCGTAAACGCCGGAGACGCCAGCGACTTGGCGACCGTCACCTTGTCAAAGGAGGGCATACCGGATGGCTCGACGGAGTGCAGGTCGAGCGCCAGCTGCTCCAGGATGAAGGGAGCGAAACCGGGCTTGTCCTCGTGTTCGAACGCGACGCCCTCAAGGCCCCAGCCCCACCACTTCATGTGCTTTACGTCGGTCACTGTTGTGCTCCTTTTGACTTCTTCTGGCCAAGGATATCCGCTGTGTTCACGTCGCGCAGGCGAGTGATCTCGGCTTTGATGCGTGCGGTGAAGTCCACCGGGTTCTCGCCCGGCAGTGGCCGCATGGGCTCGCCGATGATGACCCCGACGGGCAGTCGCCCGCGCTTGGGCCAGTTGGTTCCGCGCGGATGTGCGAGGTACACGCCCACGAGGGCCACCGGGATGCACGGGACGTTGCACGAGCTGGCCAGCGCCGCCGCGCCGGGCTTGAACTGGCCGAAGTTGCCATCCTTTGAGCGCGTGCCCTCGGGGAAAACCAGCAGCGGGATGCCCCGCTGGAGGAGCGCCTTTGCGCTGATTGAGCGGATGCCGCCCGCCGTGCGCTGCACGGGGAACGCGTTGAAGAACAGGGCGGTGAGCCCGCGGCGCCACCAGATGTCGAAGAAGTAGTCGGCCGCCGCACCCGCGGCGAGGTAGCGAACCAGCTTGCGCGGCAGCCCGCCCATGATGAGCGGGGTGTCGAGGTGGCTGGAGTGGTTGGCGACGACGACGTAGCCGCCGGCGACATCCTTCACGTTCTCCTGGCCGCGAACGGTCACCGTGACGAGGGTGTTCCAGACGACGGGTCTGAGAATCGCCCGCTGGGCCACGAAGCGGGCCGCGGCCTGGAACTTCGAGTTGAACCGGTCGCGCTCGTGCTTTGTGGGCGCCGACTTCTGAGATGCGACGTCGGTGTCTGCACCTTTTTGGGCATGAACGGTCAAGGGACAACCGGCTTTCTGCGGTCTGAGGAGATAGCTCCCGAGAACGATCTAATCGCACTTTTGGGCGCGTGCCGAGCCAACCAGATAAGAAGTCGGTAGCGAATAGTGGGTATGGAAATCACCTTGCCGCGGTCGATGTCGCGCAGAGCGGCGCGCACGAGTGGTTCGGCGTCGAGCCACAGGGCGTTTGGAATGCTGCTCTTCTTGATGCCGGCACGATCGTGAAATTCTGTCCGGACCCACCCGGGGCACAGCGCTGTGACGGTGATTCCGGTGTCCCGCAGTTCGACGGCCAGGCCCTCGGTAAACGCGGTCACCCAGGTCTTCATCGCGGAGTAGCTTCCCATCGTGGTGAACCCAGCAGTGCTCGAGACGTTGACAATCGCACCCTTGTCGCGGGGAAACATGCCGCGGGCGGCGGCGCCGGAAAGCACGAGTACCGCCCGGATCATCACCTCGAAGCCCCGATCGTGCTCGGTGAGGTCGGGGTCGGTGATCGCGGTGTGGATGCCGAACCCCGCGTTGTTCACCAGCATGTCGATGGGGCGCTTCGGGTCCTCGAGCCTTTTCGCAACCTTCGCCACGGCCTTGCGGTCCGTGAGATCCGCGGGGAGAATTTCAACTGTGCGACCAAGAGCGCGAAGCTCGGTCGCCATGGATTCGAGGCCAGCCGATGAGCGTGCGACGAGGACAAGGTCGTAGCCACGCGCAGCGAGTTGCCTGGCGAACGCGGCACCAATGCCGGACGTTCCCCCGGTCACGAGAGCTACTGCCATGGCACTTACGATACGGTCTTGACAGGCAACTGTGTGCGACGAAGGGTCGCCGCGAGAGCAGCAAAGGCCACATTTCATGACAACTATTGGCGAAGTCGGTCAACGGACCCGGTTCGACGTGCGCGAATTTGCGCGTACGGCCCGCGGAAATCACCGTGAGACCCTGCAGCTTTCCGAATACGCCCTGTCACCGCTGAACCCGGAGTCGGTTCGCATGGTCCGTTACCTCGGACGACTCGAGGGTGCCACCATGGAGCACCTGCGCAACCTGCTCGTGACGGCGACGCACAAAGACGCTCGGGTGACCGCATTCCTCGTGACCTGGGCCTTCGAGAAGTTCTGGATTGCCGACGCCCTGGACGCGGTCCTCGAGGCCAACGGCATGGAACGGTTCCAGGATGTCGCGGAGGGAAAGGTGCGCAAGTCGCGCTCCGAATCCGCCGACCGTCGCGGACCGATTCGGCGTGCGCTGTCGGCCATTCGGCTTGGCGTGCCGATTGTCGCCGTTCACACCACCACCGGGCTCATCGACGAGTGGATCACGCGGGCGGCCTACCTTCGTCTCGCCGCCCAGAGCAAGAGCGCGGCGCTCGCATCCACGATCTCCATGATTTTGGATGTGAAGAAGCGGCACCAGGATTTCTTCGACGACGAGAGCCGCCGCCGACTCGCCGAGTCGCCGCGTGCCGCCGCGCTCACCCGCAAGACCCTGCTCACCGCATCGTGGCCCATCGGTGCCGTCGATCGCGCCGCGGACGACCGTTCCTTCTTCGAGGAGTACGTTTTCGGCGGCGATGCCGGCGTCGCGAGTGCGTCCGAGATCGAGGCCAGGGTGGCGTCGCTGCCGGGGCTGGACGACCGCATCGGCTCCGCCGTTGCCCGTAAGCTTCTTCCGTGACATCGAAGGCCGCAAACGTTGACCTGGGGAAATCGCACGTATTTCTCACCGGTGGCACCGGCTTTCTCGGCCAGGCGGTTCTAGAACGCCTTCTCACGGACCACCCGGGCACCACGATTACGCTGCTCATCCGTAAGAAGGGCAGCACGCCCGCGGTCGATCGGCTCCGCACCCTGCTTCGTAAGCCGGTGTTCTCGGTCTGGCGCGACAAGGTCGGTGACGCCGGCGTTGAACTGGCCATCAAGAACCGTCTGCGCGTCGTGGAGAGCGGTCTCGGCGCACTCCCGCCGCTGCCGAAAGACCTGGACCTGGTCATCCACAGCGCGTCCACCGTCTCGTTCGATCCACCGATCGACCAGGCCTTCGATACGAACGTCGGCGGAGCGGTCGGCCTCTACGAGGCGCTTCTGGCTGCGGGCGGGGATCCCATGGTCGTCCACGTGTCGACCGCGTACGTCGGCGGCATTCGGAAGGGCGTGGCGCCGGAGGCGAGCCTCCTGCACGAGGTGGACTGGCGCGCCGAGTACGAGGCCGCCAAGGGCGCGCGCGCCCGCGTCGAACTGAACTCCCGCCAGCCGCACGAACTTCGCCGGTTCATCGAGCAGGCGCGTGCCGTGCACGGCAAGGAGGGCCCGCAGGCCGTCTCGAAAGCTGCGGAGGCCGCCCGCGTCGAGTGGGTGCAGAGCACGCTGGTTGACTACGGCCGGACGCGGGCGGAGAGCCTCGGCTGGACCGACGTCTACACGCTCACCAAGTCCTTTGCCGAGCGTGCCGCCGAGGAGTTGTGGGCTCAGAACGGCCACCGCCTGTCCATCGTGCGACCGGCCATCATCGAGAGCGCGCTGCGCCACCCGTACCCGGGTTGGATCGATGGTTTCAAGGTCGCCGACCCGCTCATCATCGCCTATGGGCGCGGACAGCTGCCGGAGTTCTTCGGACTCCCCGACAGCGTTCTCGACGTCATCCCCGTCGACTTCGTGGTCAATGTCATCCTCGCCGTCGCCGCGAATCCATCGGTGGCGGGCGAGCCCGAGTACTTCCACGTCGGCTCGGGCGCGAGCAATCCGCTTCCGATCCATCGCGTCGCCGAGAACATCAACAAATTCTTCAGCGCCAACCCGATGCCGCTGCCCGGCGAATCGGGCCACATCATCGTGCCGACGTGGAAGTTCCCCGGTGGCCGCAAGGTCGAGAAGTCGCTTCGGCGCGCACAGCGACGCACTGAAACCCGCGAGCGTTGGCTGGAGCGGTTCGGATCGAGCGCCCGCAGCCGGGCCAAGCTTGCGACGGTGCAGCAGCGCAAGAGCGACCTCGAGGTGCTGAGCAACTTCACCGAGCTGTACCGCGCCTATGTCCAGTCGGAGATCATCTTCGACGACACCAACACCAAGGCGCTGCACGCCTCCCTCCCGGCGAAACGTCGCGACGACATTGGATTCGATGTCGCCGCGATCGACTGGGAGGAGTACATGCAGAACGTGCACCTCCCCGCGATCACGGCGATGACCCGGGTCTTCGCCGTGCGCCCCGCGGCCAGGGAGCAGGTCGCGAAGGCCCTGCCCCGCCGGACGGACGTGGTGGCTATTTTCGACTTCGAAGGCACCGTGGTCGACGTCAACCTACCGACGCAGTACCTCTGGGTGCGGTCGGCCGGGCTTCGCAAGGCGGCCTGGCCGGGCGAGTTCCTGAGCCTTCTTGCCAACGTGCCGAGCTACCTGCGGGCCGAGCGGCGCGACCGAGGCGAATTCATCCGGGTCTTCCTGCGACGCTACAAGGGAATGCCGTACGCGCGACTCGAGAGGGTCGTCAAGGGCGGCTACGGCGATACGCTGCTGCGCCACACCATGCCGGGCGCCGTCGAGCGCATCAAGGAGCATCGGGATGCCGGACACCGCACGATTCTGGTCACGGGCTCGATCGGAATCCTGACCTCGCCGCTCGCGGGGCTGTTCGACGAGGTCGTTGCGAGCACCATGCACCAGCGCGACGGAGTGCTCACGGGCTACCTCGAGCGGCCGCCGCTGGTCGACGAGGCGCGCGCGGCGTGGCTTCGGCAGTACGCGAAGACCCACCACATCAACCTCACCCAGTCCTACGGTTACGGCGACAGCCACGCCGACCTGGTCTGGCTCGAATTGCTGGGAAACCCCTCCGCGGTGAACCCTGACACCAATCTTTCACGCGAAGCGCAACGAAGACGGTGGAGAATCTACAACTGGAAACGCGGTTCGAACGGGCTAACCCATGATGGGATAGTGGCAGTGAGCGAACGAACCACGCAAACAGCGCACAGTGAAGCGGTGAAGGGAGTGGGAGCCAAGACATAACGGCTCCCGATGGATCAGATGGCATTTGACGTAGACAAGTACACGGCGACGTCCGTCAGCGTCAACTGGTCTGATCTCGACCTCGAAAGCTTTCGCGATCACCCACTCAATGAGACCTCGCTGCGCACGCTGCGCTACATGACGGATGTCGAGTACCACACCGTCTGCTACACGCGCGACCTGCTCACGACTCCGTCCCACAAGGAGGCCGACATGAGCGCCTTCATGACGATGTGGAACCGCGAGGAATTCTGGCACGGCGAGGCCCTCTCGACGGTTCTTGGCATCCACGGCATCACAGTCGACTTCGACGAGGTGAAGGCCGGACGCATGAAGCTCGGCTGGAAGGACCGGCTCGATCCGATCAAGCAGTCCGTACTGGGCAAGATCGCCGGCAATGATTTCGTCGCGGTGCACATGGCGTGGGGCGCGGCCAACGAGTGGTCCGCTATCCAGGCCTACAACCGCATGGCGGACCTCGAGGAGGACCCGGTGCTCGCCGAACTGCTCAAGCGGATCGCCAAGCAGGAGGCGCGCCACGTCGCGTTCTACACCTCGCAGGCACGGGACCGGCTCGCCGGCTCGAAGAAGGCCCAGGTGCTCGCCCGCTTCGCGCTGGGCAACTTCTGGGCGCCGGTTGGCTCGAGCATCATGGAGCGCGAAGAGGTCGTCCACGTGATGAACCACCTCATGAGCGGTCCGGAGGGTCGCAAGGCGGCGCGCAAGATCGACGCCGCGATCAGCGGACTTCCCGGCCTTCAGGGACTCAAGATCGTCGAGGACTCGCTCGACAAGCTCGGTATCGCCGCCTAGTTCGTCGATCCTGACGACGCACGGTACGGATCAGTCCATGACTACCGACCTGCCCGACTCCGCTCACGTTCTCGATGTCGCGTCAGACATCGTTTCCGCCGGTGGGTTCGACAGCCTCAGTCTTGAGAGCCTGGCAAACGCTTTGGGATTCCCTGCGGGAGAGCTCCGCGATCGCTTCGGTGGACTCGAGCCGATTCTTGTACTCATGCTCAACCGCGAATTCACGGGCATCTACATGACGATGGTCGATGACATTGAGCGTGATCCCGCGGGCGGTCTGCTTTCGCGCATCTACTTCTACACGCTTTCCGCCGTGTACGAGCGTCCCCTTGCCCGCATGCTCTACACAGTCGACCGGGAGGCCATGAACTCGATCATGCGCAACGCGAACAGCTACGGCTACATCCCCGGGGTGGGTATTCGAGCCGACCTGATCGAGACGATGCAGCGCATCGGCATGGTCCGTCGGGACGTTGATGCGGGCACCGTCTCGCACATGCTGACGATCTTCTCCGCCGGCCTCGCACTGACGGCACCGCACGAGGACCTCGACCGCATCGTTCGGGGCGTTACCGATCTGCTCGCCCAGGTTGTCGACGAGGAGGGCGTTACCGACACGTCACCGGGCAAGGCCGCCTTTTTCGAGTGGGCAGTCAGCCTCGCGCGGTGACGTGCGGGAATTCCCTCCGACCAACTCCGGTTGATACGTTCGCATTGGTCACGACAAATCGGAAGTGAAATTCATGGCGCAAACCCTCGAACTCGGTCTCGACACATTCGGCGATGTCACCCGCGCGGCGGACGGCACGACGGTTCCGTACCCGCAGGTGATTCGCAATGTCATCGAGGAGGCGGTTCTCGCCGACTCGCTCGGGGTCGACTTCTTCGGGGTGGGGGAGCACCACCGCAGCGACTTCGCAGTCTCCTCGCCCGAGATGGTGCTCGCGGCGATCTCCGGTCGCACGTCCCGCATCCACCTTGGTTCCGCCGTCACCGTGCTGAGTTCCGATGATCCGATTCGGGTTTTTCAACGCTTTGCGACGCTGGATGCCGCATCAAACGGCCGTGCGGAGATCATCCTTGGCCGTGGATCGTTCACGGAGTCGTTTCCCCTCTTCGGTCTGGACCTGAGCAAGTACGAGGAACTGTTCGAGGAGAAGCTCGAGCTGTTCTCCCTGGCTCTCAAGGAGCAGCCGATCACCTGGAGCGGAAACCTTCGTCCGCCGCTGACCGGTCAGAGCGTCTATCCGACCACGGAGTCCGGCTCGCTGAAGACCTGGATCGGTGTCGGCGGGAGCCCGGAGTCGGTCGTGCGCGCCGCCCGCTACGGGATGCCGCTCCTGCTTGCGATCATCGGCGGCCAACCGGAGCGCTTCGCTCCGTACGTCGACCTCTACCACCGGGCACTCACACAGATGGAGATGCCGGATCTGCCGGTCGGTGTGCATTCGCCCGGTCACATCGCCGAGACCGACGAGCAGGCGGTGGAAGACCTGTGGCCCGACTACAAGCTCATGCGCGACCGCATCGGCGCCGAGCGCGGCTGGGGCCCGATGAGCCGCGGCGAGTTCGAGCAGGAGGTCGAGACCGGGTCGCTCTATGTCGGATCGCCCGAGACCGTCGCCCAGAAGATCGCCAAGACGGCCAAGGCCCTTGGCATTGGTCGCTTCGACCTGAAGTACAGCGCCGGCCCACTCCCGCACGAGACGCTCATGCGGTCCATCCAGCTGTACGGCTCGACAGTCATCCCTCGCGTTCGCGAACTGCTGGCGCAGTAACGTCGCCCGCCCAATGCAAAAGCCCCGGACATCCGAGGATGACCGGGGCTTTCGAGGTGAGAACTGACGCTCTCCCTTAGTGAAACTAGATGGGGCGGATGTTCTCGGCCTGAGGACCCTTGGGGCCCTGAGCTACCTCGAACTCAACCTTCTGGTTCTCGTCGAGCGAGCGGTAACCGCTCGTCGCGATCGCCGAGTAGTGGGCGAAAACGTCAGCGCTTCCGTCCTCGGGGGAAATGAATCCAAAACCCTTTTCGGCGTTGAACCATTTGACAGTACCTGTTGCCATGCTTGGAACTCCTTGTTAGTGCAATTCGGTCGGTCCCGAATCCCGGAGCCTCACGATTAACGCGCGCCAGAGCGCGCTAATGCACCGCTAACACTAGTGCAGA
>JAUZFP010000144.1 GCA_030838475.1 Actinomycetota bacterium | reverse complement strand
GGCGCATCGAGGGGCGCGCGAACGCGTACTCGTGCAGCTTGCGGTACACCTGGTGTTCGGGTTCGTCCAGCTCAAGGATGGTCGGGCCCTGCAACGGACGAACGATCGCCTCGTAGCAGCGCGTGCTGAAGGCTTTGTTGTCGGTGAAGACCGCCTTCACCGCGTCGAAGGTGTACGCGGTGAACATCGGTGGGCCTTCGCCGGTGTTCTCCCATATGCCCATCTCCGGCCACCCGGGATGGACCGGTCCCTTCGCGCGCAGCTCGCACAGCAAGGGGTACGGAGAGGCGTCGCCGTCGGCGCCCATCGCCGCGTCGAACTTCTCCTGCGCGTCCCGGACGCTCTGAGGCAGGTCCTCGGTGTCAGTCGACTCCGCCATCTGCCGCCTCCTCGCGCTAAGTGGGGAGCTTGATCGACCAAATATCTGTTCCACACTAGAGTTCGGCTTGGATCGCAGTCAATCGCGAGATGCAGGTGAACGGTATTCGGTCCCGCCTGAGGAGCACGGGGTGAAAATGGACGACTCCGTCCACCTGCTGCCCAGACGAAGCGTGCGGTGTGCGAGGTTACCCTCTGGTAATCTGTACCAAAGATTGGTTCCCCGGGACGGGCGTGAATAGCCGTGGAGGTCTTGTGACGCTTCAGCATTCGTCTGAGGCTGCAGACTCCGATGGCACGCGCCGAACCGAGGTGCTCGAGACCGCTGCGTCGCTGATCGGATCCTCCGGCCTCCGTACTTCCCTTCAGGAAATTGCTGACGCGGCGGGCATCCTGCCGGGCAGTTTGTACCATCACTTCGAATCGAAGGAAGCGATCCTCGTCGAGCTGATCAGGCGTTATCACGCCGACTTGGATCGCCTCGGCAGAATCGCTCTCGAGCGGCTGGATGAACCCGACTCGCGGCGAGCGTCGGAAAAGATCGTCGAACTCGGATCGGCCATCGCGCGTTGCGCCGTGAAGCACCGCGCCGCTCTCCAGATGTCGTTCTACGAAGCGCCCAGCTCCAATGAAGAACTCGTTAAGTTGCTCCAAGAACCCCCTACTGCCGTTCAGCAAGCGATGCTGCAGACGCTGCGTGCCGGCAGGTGGAGCGGCTACATCAGACCCGATATCGACCTTCCCACTCTGGCCGACCGGATTTGCCAGAGCACAATGCACGCAGGGCTTGACGTCATTCGGCACAACGCATCCCCCGAACAGGTCGCGACGGTTTTGTGCCGAATCATGTTGCAGGGTCTTGCGAGCCGGCCGCCCACTGATGAGGAACTCGACCGGTCAAGTGCCTTCGCCGCTGCTGAGGAAGCAATCAAGACATGGAACGACGAGCCTGCGTCCGCGGTCAACGACAAGGCTGCTCACGTCCGCGCGGTGGCACGCGCCGAGTTCGGCCGCAAGGGTTATGAAGTCACCACCATCAGGGACATCGCATCCGCCGCGGGCCTGGGTACTGGCACCGTCTACCGGCTGATCGGGTCGAAGGACCAGCTTCTTGCGTCGATCATGTTGTCGTTCGGCACGAAGGTCGGTGGCGGATTTGCGACCGTTCTTCGCGCAGATGCCACACCAATCGAGAAGCTTGATGCACTGAGCTGGGTCAACATCAATGCTTTGGACCAGTTCCCCGATGAGTGGAAGATTCAGCTGGCGTGGATGCGACAGTCGCCGCCCGACACCCCTAACCCGGGGCTGTTGTTCAGCAAGCGACTGCGACAACTCAAATCGCTGCTGTCTGAAGGGATCAAGTCGAAAGAGATTCGCACCGACAGCCCGTCTACCGAGTTGCTGTCGCGCTGCGTGATGGATGTGCTGTGGATGCCGGAAAACATTGTGCGTGACCTGGGTACGCGAGCGGCGCTCATCAATGCTCGCGACACCGTGGCGCGTGGGGTCGCCGTTCGCGATGCCTAGCTGACTGCGACCGGTAGCCGCGCCCACCCGCGCACGCTCGCAGTGTGCGCCATGGCGGCGTTGTCGTAGTCGACTTCCCAATCCGGCCAGCGCCTTATCACTTCTTCGAGCGCCACGCGCGCTTGCATGCGGGCCAGCGCCGAACCGAGGCAGAAATGAAGGCCCTGCCCGAAGCTGAGGTGCGCGCCGTCGCGGTGGATGTCAAACCGATCCGGGTCCTCGAAGTGCCGCTCGTCGCGGTTGGCCGACCCGTTCAGCAACAGCATCACTGAGCCTTCGGGCACCGTGTGGCCGTAGCACTCCGCGTCGCGGGCGACGTGTCGCGCCTGCACCGGCGACGGCGCCTCGTAGCGCAACGCCTCCTCGATCGCCCCGGGAATCAGCGACGGGTCGGCGACGATTTGTCGGCGTTGGTCAGGATGGTCCGAAAGCAGTTGGCCGATGAAGCCGATCAGACGCGTCGTCGTCTCGTTGCCGGCGCCCGCGATCGTGGCCGTGTAGTTGAGCACCTCGCTGCGGGTCAGCTGACGTCGCGTTCCATCCGCCTCCTCCACCTCGGCGTTGAGCAGCTGGGTCATCAAATCGTCGGACGGGTGCTCGGCCCGCCAGTCGATGTAGTCGGCAAGCATTTGATAGCTCCGTTCGAATAGGTCCGGCGGAACCTCACGAAGCTGCTTGCCGTCCTTGAGTTCGAGAAGGGCATCTGTGTTCTTGCGAATGGCTGCCTGG
>JAUZFP010000140.1 GCA_030838475.1 Actinomycetota bacterium | reverse complement strand
CCCCCCCCCCCCACCCCCGTATTGCCTAGCGCCGGACCGGGAGCGGGATCCTGTCTCGGAGGTACGCGAGGGACTCGGGCGTGAAGCATTCGGCCGGCAGAAAGTTGAGGATCCGGGATGAGCGCTGTCGCAGCAGCACGAAGTCCCCGACCTCCTCGAACGACTGGTACTTCTCGTAGTCGACCTCGGCGGTGTCCATGGGGCTGCGCATGAGGATGGTTGCGTCCCGGAAGCCGACCGCGAACTCCGAGCCGGCGGGGATGCGGTCGCGCAACCGGCGGCGCTCGACCAGGAAACCGATTGCGGTACCCAGTGCGATGATCACGGCGAAGCCCACGAACCCTAACCCGGCGAGCGCGAGCGCATAACCCTGGCCGTTCGACTGGACGGTGCTGATGTAGGCCGTAATGGCGAAGGCGATGGCCACAACGAGTACGCGCACCAGACCAACGGGGCTGAACAGGATGTATCGGAACGACGCGGCCGCAAGCTTCGCCGGGAATTCCGGGCCAACCGTGAACGATCGATAGAAGCGCAGCGGTTCAGCGGCGTTTGGTGCGGGGTCGGTCACTGGTCTCCTTGGGGTGGTCGGCTCATCCTAATTGGCCGTACTCCCCGAGGATGATCTTTCTGTGAATGCCAGCCAATCGGCAGAAATCGGGCGTACTTTCGACTCAGAAGCAGTGGTTACGGAAGGCGGGCATCCCATGTCCAAGGTGTGGCTCAGGTGGGCTCCGGCGGCGGCGGCAATCGTCGTGGTTGCGGGCGCAGCGATCGCGGTTCCGACGGTGGCAAACGCATCCGTCAGTCTCCCCGCAAAGACCCCGACCCAGGTGCTCGAGCTTGTCGCGTCGAGTCACGTCCGGGCATTCTCCGGAACCGTGGAGGAGACCTCCGACCTGGGACTGCCCTCCCTTCCCACCGGCAGCGTTCCGTCGAGTGTTAAGGGCGGCACCTCTGCGGACATCGCCCTGCTCACCGGACCCAACAGCCTGCGCGTCTACGTGGACGGCCCAACCAAGGCTCGCGTCCAGGACCTCGAGTCCCTTGCCGAGCGTGACGTGATTCGCAACGGCAGCGACGTCTGGGTGTATGACTCGAAGGACAATTCCGTCGGCCATTCGACCCTCGCGTCGCGGCAACATTTCGTCCGCCCCGGAAGCGCACCGCAGGCCACGACCCCCGACCCGACGGATGCGACTCCCGCGGGTCTCGCAAAGAAGCTGATCGCGCAGCTTGAGCCGACGAGCAACCTGAGCGTGGACTCGAACGTCCGTGTCGCTGGTCGTGCGGCATATGACCTGGTCTTGACCCCGAAGGTCACTGACACGCTGATCGGATCGGTCTCGATCGCGGTGGATGCCGAGACCGGGCTCCCCCTTCGCGTCCAGATCGACGCCCGCGGCCAGAAGGCGAACGCGGTGAGCATCGGCTTCAGTTCGCTCGACCTCTCGACCCCCGCCGCCTCCCTCTTCGCGTTCACACCGCCCGCCGGAGCGAAGGTCACCGAGCTGACAAAGGATGCATCGGCCGGACCAGAGGCACCGGGAACGTCCGCAACCAAGCCCGCAGAGACCGTCACGGGCCACGGCTGGGATTCGGTTGTGACCGTTGCAGCAGCGGGTTCGCTGGGCAAGCTGTCCCAGTCTGCCGAGTTCGGTGAGCTGACGACCGCCGTCGCCGGCGGCCGACTCCTGCACACGTCGCTCATCAACATCCTGTTCACGACGGATGGCCGGATCGTCGCCGGTTCCGTTTCGGTAGCTCGTCTGCAAGAAGTAGCAAGCGCGCAGTGACTGCGGCCGAACTCGCGATCGAGACCCGCGGGCTGACCAAACAGTTCGGCACGTACGCCGCCGTCAAAGACATCGACCTGAGCGTTCCAAAGGGCTCGGTGTTCGGGTTCCTCGGCCCAAACGGCTCGGGCAAGACCACGACGATCCGGATGCTTCTCGGGCTCGCGTCGCCCACGAGCGGCGAGGCGCGGGTGCTCGGCGAGTCGATGCCAGGCGCAAACTCGCGAGTGCTGCCTCGTGTCGGAGCACTCGTCGAGGGGCCCGGATTTTACCCGTACCTCTCCGGCGCGGACAATCTGCGCAGGCTCGACAGCGCGGACCGCTACGCGTCATCCGGGACTCGCCGGGCCAGGGTGGCCGACGCGCTCGAACGGGTCGGACTCTCCGCTGCCGCGGGCAAGAAGGTCAAGGCGTACTCGCTGGGGATGAAGCAGAGGCTCGGCATCGCGAACGCGCTGCTGACCCCGCGTGAACTCCTCATCCTGGATGAACCGACGAACGGACTCGACCCGCAGGGCACGCGAGAGGTGCGAAACCTCGTGCGATCCCTCGCCTCGCACGGCGCCACAATTTTCGTCTCCAGCCACCTCCTCGCCGAGATCGAGCAAATCTGTACCCACGCCGCCGTCATGAGCGCGGGGAGCCTCGTCGCGCAGGGCACGCTCGATGAGCTGCGCAAGGTCGGACGTCCGCGCGTGCGGGTCGAGACGCCGGACATCCAGCTCGCTTCCGGCGTGCTGGCGAAGCTCGGGATGACCGTGCAACCCGCCGCGGTCGATGACAGCGCGACCGACGTCGTCGCCGTGTTCGGCGAGAAGCCGGCCGAGCCCGACGCAATCGTTGCGGCACTGGTCCGGGCAAAGGTGCGGGTTCGCGGCTTCGCGCTCGAGAGCCCCAGCCTCGAGGACCGTTTCGTTTCTCTGACCGGCGAGGGGTTCAACGTTGACCACTGACCCCGTTCGAGCTCGTCCCGCCAGTGGCCTCGCCCTTCTCGGCACCGAACTTTCGGTGCTGTTCCGGCGCAGGCGCACCTGGGCCATGCTGGCCGCGCTCGCGGCGGTGCCCATCCTGATTGCCATCGCCGTTCGCGTCACCCGTGCCGGCGATGGCGGAGGGGGACCCGCGTTTCTTGACCGCATCGAGAACAACGGACTCTTTGTCGTCTTCGTCGCGCTCACCGTGTGTGTGCCGCTCTTCCTGCCGCTGACCGTGGGCGTCGTCGCCGGCGACACCATCGCGGGCGAGGCCTCGAACGGGACGCTGCGCTACCTGCTGATCGCGCCCGCCGGACGCATCCGACTGCTCGTCGTGAAATACATCGGCGCGGCCGCGTTCTGTCTCGCCGCGACCCTTGTCGTCTGCATCGCGGGAGCGCTCATCGGGTTTGCGCTCTTCCCGTCCGGGTCGGTGACCATCCTCTCCGGCGACACGGTGAGCCTCGCGAACGCGCTCGGGCGTTCCCTGCTCGTGGCGCTCTACGTCACCGTCTCGCTGCTGGGACTCTCGGCGATCGGTCTGTTCGTGTCGACCCTCACGGATGTTCCGGTGGGCGCGATGGCGGCCACGATCATCCTGTCGGTCGCCTCGGAGGTGCTCGGCCAGCTCCCGCAGCTGGACTGGTTGCACCCGTGGCTGTTCAGCAACTACTGGCTCGGCTTCGGCGACTTCCTGCGCGACCCCATCTCGTGGTCGAACTTCGGCACGAACGCGGCGCTGCAGGCCGGCTACCTCATCGTGTTCGGCGCGCTCGCCTACGGCCGTTTCGCCGCGAAGGACATCCTGTCGTAGTTGACGGCATCGCGCTCAACAGGACGGGCGACCCAAACCCTCCGAGTTCCGCCTGTTGACCGACTCAAAAGCCGAATTCGTCCTGTCGAAGAGGTGCGCGGAGTGCAAACGCGGTCTCATCACACGGCGCGAGATCGTCGGCCGCATTGACCGTACGGGTCCGAATCGCTACCGTTGACTAGCGATTGATCAAACGATTGAGCAACGCGGAAACCTGAGGAGTCCCCGGTGGCATCCGAGACAGATCGGCCGCTCGACGGCATCCTCGTGCTCGACTTCAGTCAGTTCCTCGCCGGACCTGTTGCGGCGATGCGCCTCGCCGATCTGGGCGCGAGAGTCATCAAGATCGAGCGCCCCGGCGTCGGTGATATCGGCAGGACCCTCGCCTTCGCCGGCAAGTCGGCCGACGGCGACACCATTTCATTTCACGCGATGAACCGCAACAAGGAGAGCGTGGCTGCCGACCTCAAGGACCCGGCCGACCTCGCCTGGGTCAAACATCTCGTCACGAAGGCGGATGTGATCATCCAGAATTTCCGCCCCGGCGTCATGGAGCGCATCGGTCTCGATTACGAATCGGTTCGCGAACTCAACCCCGCAATCGTCTACGCGAGCGCGACCGGTTACGGCGACACCGGCCCGTGGAAGGACCGGCCCGGCCAGGACCTGCTCGCGCAGTCGGTGTCCGGGATGCCGTGGCTGACCGGGTCGCGCGACGACGGTCCCGTGCCGGTCGGGCTCTCGATCGCCGACCACCTGATGAGCTGCCACATCGCCCAGGGCGTCACCGCGCTGCTGGTGCGGCGGTTTCGCACCGGCTTGGGGGGTTACGTCCAGACCAGCCTGCTCGAAGCCATGCTCGACCTGCAGTTCGAGCTGCTGAGCACCCACCTGAACGACGCGACCGTGGGCGTCCACCGCGGCGGCGAGCATTCCGCGAACGCGTTCCTCTCCGCCCCCTACGGCACCTACCCGACGAGCGACGGCTATCTCGCGCTCGCTATGAATCCGGTCAACCGAATCGGCGAACTGCTCGGCATCGCCGAACTCGCCGCGATGACGGACCCCGGTGTCTGGTGGGAGAAGCAGGATGCGATCGGCGAGTTGCTGGCGGCACACTTCGCGCTCCAGACCACAGACCACTGGCTCGCCATCCTCGATCCGGCGGACGTGTGGTGTGCGCCCGTCCTGACGCTCGAGCAACTCGTCGATCACGACGGATTCGCGGCGATCGCCATGACCCAGCAGGTTCGGAGAGAGCCGGTGGCCGGGGCGGACCCGATCACCCTGACCACGACGCGCAGCCCCATCCGCATCGATGGCGAGGCGCTTAACGGTTCGCGCCCATCGCCACGTCTCGGCGAGCACACCGAGAAGGTGCGTGCCGAGTTCGGCGAGCCGGGGGTAACACCGTGACCACCGTTCTTCGTGGGATGACGTGGGAGCACGCGCGGGGGTACGGAAGTGTGGTGGCCGCGGCGGAGGCCTACCGGAGGGTTCGACCGGACGTCGAGGTGAGGTGGGAGTTTCGGTCGCTGCAGGCGTTCGCCGACCATCCGATCGAGACCCTGGTGGAGAACTACGACCTGCTGGTGATCGACCACCCGCATGTTCCGCTCGCGGCGGAGAACGGTCTCTTCGCGCGGCTCGACGGCGTCGGGTATGACGACGACCTGGCGGTTCTGGCCACCCAATCGGTGGGGCGCTCCCACGAGAGCTACCAACACCTCGGACACCAATGGGGGTTGGCGACGGATGCCGCGGCGCAGGTTGGGGCGTACCGCCCCGACCTGATCGCTGAGCCGCCGCGCGACTGGCCAGCCGTTCTCGAGCTCGCCCGCGACGGCCGGGTGCTGTGGCCCGCCAAGCCGATCGACGCGTTCTCCAGCCTCGTCACCGTGTCCGCTAATGCGGGCGTTCCCCCCATGAGCGGCGGCGGGCTTTTCCTGCCCGAACAGGATGCGCTCGCCGCTTTCGATCTGCTGCACGAGCTCGCGGCCCTGGTTCCCGACGACAACCTGACCTGGAATCCGATCCAGGCCGCGGATGCCCTGGCCGAGGGGAACAAATTCGCCTATTCGCCGCTGCTATTTGGCTACACCAACTATTCGCGGCGGGGTTTCCGAGCGAACCGACTTCGCTACATCGACATCCCAAGGGGACAACTCGGTGTCTCGGGATCACTGCTCGGTGGCGCCGGCATCGCGGTCTCCGCCCGCTCGAGCGAGCCGAACGAGGCCATCGCGCACGCCTTCTGGCTCGCCTCGGCGGCCGTGCAGTCGGGCGCCTACTTCGATGGTGGCGGCCAGCCGGGGAATTCCGTGGCGTGGGACGACGATCGCACCAACGACGAGACTCTCGACTTCTTCCGGGGTACGCGAGCGACCCTCGAGGGCGCCTACCTGCGGCCGCGCACGCCGCAATACATCGAGCTGCAGGATCGTCTCTCGCCGCTCGTCACGGCCGCGCTCTCGGGCGAGCTCACCGATGCGCAGTGCATTCGACGGATGAACGACCTTACCGAAAGCCTGACGGAGGGCTCCTGATGCAGACCATCGACCGCTGGTACGAGGACTACGAAATCGGCGAGAGTCGTCGCACGACCGGCCGGACCATCACCGAGGCCGACATCGTGCTGCACGCCGGGCAGACCGGCGACTTTTTTCCGCACCACATGGACGCCGAGTGGGCGGCGACGCAGCCGATCGGCCAGCGAATCGCGCACGGCACCCTCATCCTGGCCATCGCGGTGGGGATGACGGCGGGCGATATCAACCCGCAGGCGATGAGCTACGGCTACGACCGGATCCGTTTCATCAAGCCGGTGTTCATCGGCGACACCATCACGGTGACGGCCGAGATCACGGAGAAGAGTGAGCACGCGAAGCAGCCGGAGCGCTTCGGATACGTTCACGAACTCGTCACGGTGACCAACCAGCGCGGCGAGACGCCTCTCGTTCTCACGCACCTGTACCTCGTGAACAAACGTTGACCCAGCCATAAGCTGTCCGAGTGTCCACGCTGAGCGACGTCGCGGCCCTTGCGGGGGTCTCCATCTCCGCCGTATCCCGGGTGCTCAGCAACGCGCCGAGTTCCCGGGTCAGTGGGGCGACCCGGACGCGCATTGAGGATGCCGCCCGCGAACTCAACTACCACCCGAACTTTGCTGCCCGTGCCCTCAAGTTCTCCCGCACCAACGTCGTGGCGCTCGTCGTTCCCGACCTCACCAATGCGATCTTCAGTGAGCTCATGCGCGGGGTCGAGGAGACGGCCGCGGAGCTTGGCTACATGGTGCTGCTCGCTCGCGCGGAGAGCATGCAGCCCGCGGCCGCGACCATGGCCAGACTCGTCGGCGAGGGCAGGGTTGACGGGGTTCTCGTCCAGGTCGGCGACAACACGACGACCGAGGACCTCGCGGGGATCCTCGATGGGCGCGTACCGGCCGTGCTGATCAACTCGCGCCGCGAGGACCATGTCGGCTCGGTCATCCTTCCCGACGAGGCGGGCGTTGCCGTCGCGGTCGATCACCTCGTCCGGCTTGGTCACACCAGCATCGGCCTCGTGAATGGCCTGCCGACGACCGACAGCGCCGTGCGCCGTCGAGTCGGGTTCGAGTCGGCGATGGCTGCCGCCGGGCTCCCGGTCAATCCGGACTTCGTGACCTCGCTGGGCTACGACCCGCAACAGGGCAGGCGTGCCATGCATGTCCTCGGCGCGCTGCCGAACGGTCCGACCGCTCTCGTCGTTGCGAACGTGAATGCGGCGCTCGGGCTGCTCGTCGAATCGCGGACCCTCGGCATCCAGGTTCCGGGCGATCTCTCGATCGTCGCGATCCACGACGCCTGGACGGCGGAGAATGCCTGGCCGCCGCTCACCACGGTGCGAATGCCGCTGTACGAGCTGGGAAGGGTGTCGATGGCGGCCATCTTCGACCGCATTCGATCCGAGGAGATCGACGACATCGTGGTCACGGAACCGGGACCCGAACTCATCGTGCGCCTGTCCACGGCGGCTCGATAGCGGGCAATCGACACATTCAACCGACCAATTCACGGTCCACAGGCCATTTTCGCGGCAACTTCGTCGAAATACGCCAAATACATCTAATGTTTGGCCTATGCTTGCGTGACGGCCAATGGCCGCACGGCGAAGGGACTAGGGCATGCGGACTCGCGCGACGCGGCGCGGTCTCCGACTGACGGAACTCGGTCTGGGGGCTGCCCAGTTCGGCAACCTCTACCGCGAGACAACCGATGAGCAGGCAGCGGGGGCCGTTATCGCCGCCTGGGGTGCGGGGATCCGGTACTTCGATACGGCGCCCCACTACGGACTCGGCCTATCCGAGAAGCGACTCGGGCCACTCCTGGCGGGCTATCCACGGAGCGACTATCTCGTCTCATCGAAGGTGGGCCGGCTGTTGGTTGACAGCCCGGAGCTTGCGGGCCGACAGGATGACCAGGGTTTCGTCGTGCCCGCTGACAGGCGCCGCGTCTGGGACTTCAGCCGCGATGGGATCCTTCGATCCCTCGACGCGACCCTCGCGCGAACCGGACTCGACTCAATCGACATCGTCTACCTCCACGACCCGGATGATCACCTCGAGCAGGCGCTCGGCGAGGGCATCCAGACACTGATCGAACTCCGCGACCAGGGCGTCGTTCGCGCCGTCGGTGCAGGCATGAAGCAGTCCGAGGCGCTCGCCGCGCTCATTCGCGTCGCCGACATCGACCTCGTCATGCTCGCCGGTAGGTACACCCTGCTCGAGCAGGGTGCGGCGGAGGACCTGTTGCCACTCGCCCTCGATCGCGGCGTCGGTGTTGTGATTGCTGGCGTCTACAACACCGGTCTTCTCAGTTCCGCGCACCCTGCGGCCGGCGCAAAATACGAATACGAGGATGCGCCCACCGACCTCGTCGAGCGCGCAAACGCGATCGCCGATGTGTGTGAGCGCCACGGTGTCTCGCTGCCGGACGCGGCGCTCGCGTTCCCGCTCCTGCACCCGGCGGTCGTCTCCGTTGTGGTCGGAGTTCGGAACGCCGCCCAAATGAACAGCAACGTCGAGCGGTATGAAACTCCCGTACCCGCAGCCCTATGGACCGAGCTCGTAAGCCTCGGCCTGCTGCCCGATTCGCCCTATCTCAACACCGACAGGACCAACGCCTGATGCCAACGATTACTGCTGTAACCAGCCACGATGTGCGATTCCCCACGTCGCTCACCGCCGACGGCTCCGACGCGATGAACAAGGACGGCGATTACTCGGCCGCCTACGTCGTCATCCACACCGATGATCCGGCGCTCAAGGGTTACGGCTTCACGTTCACTATCGGCCGCGGCAACGACCTCTGCGTCGAAGCGGCGCGACAGCGGGGTATCCCGCTGGTTGGACGGTCGGTCGAGAAGTCCATTGCCGATCTCGGCGCCGTCTATCGCGAGCTGAACAGCGACTCGCAACTGCGCTGGCTTGGGCCGGAGAAGGGCGTCGAGCATCTCGCGCTCGCGGCCGTCATGAACGCCATGTGGGATCTTGCCGCCCGGGTCGCCGGCAAACCGCTGTGGCGGCTGCTGTCAGAAATGACGCCCGAGCAGTTGGTGGACGCCGCCGACCTCAGGTACCTGTCCGATGCGATTACCCGCGACGAGGCGATCGCCATGCTGACGGAACTCGCCCCGACTCGGGATGCCCGAATCGCCGAACTCACGACCTCTGGGTATCCCTGCTACACGACGAGCGCGGGCTGGCTCGGCTACAGCGACGAGAAGCTCCGGCGACTCCTGCAGGAGGCCGTCGACGAGGGATACCATCACGTCAAGCTGAAGGTCGGAGCAAACCGCGAAGAAGACATCCGTCGACTCGGAATTGCGCGGGATGTCATCGGGCCGGACGCCAAGCTGATGATCGACGCGAACCAGGTCTGGGATGTGCCGGAGGCGATTGACTGGATCGGCGATCTCGCCCGGTTCAACCCGCACTGGGTCGAGGAGCCGACCAGCCCGGACGATGTTCTCGGGCACGCCGCCATCCGCAAAGCAATCTCTCCGATCGGGGTCGCCACCGGTGAGCACGGCATGAACCGAGTGTTGTTCAAGCAGATGTTCCAGGCCGAGGCCATCGACTTCTGCCAGCTCGACTCCGCTCGCCTCGGCAGCATCAACGAGATTCTCGCCGTCTACTTCATGGCGAAGAAGTTCGGCATCCCGGTCTGCCCGCACGCCGGCGGAGTCGGGCTTTGCGAGCTCGTGCAGCATCTGTCGATCTTCGACTACGTCGCCGTGTCCGGTTCACTCGACAATCGGGTCACCGAGTATGTCGACCACCTGCACGAGCACTTTGTCGATCCGTGCATCGTAAAGAACGGCGCGTACGTGCTGCCGACGCAGCCTGGCTACAGCGCCCAGATGTTCGACGAGTCCGTCGCGGAGTACACGTTCCCGACGGGAAGCTACTGGTCTTCCTCGAGCGCGGGCTGATCCTGCACGTAGTCTTCAACGACCAGCAGGTGGTGGCCCATCAGTAGACGGGCGCGGTCGGGATGATGCGCCTTGAGCGCCCCCAGAATGGCCATGTGTTCGCCGTGCGATGCGACGACCTGGCCGTGGTTGTGCAGGCCAAGCCACATGCGCGCACGCTGGGTGCGATTGGCCAGGGCGTCGATCAGCGCGGATAGCGCCGAATTGTTTGCCCCCTGGGCGACGACGTGATGGAACGCGATGTCGGCTTCCATGATCGCCTCGTGGTCGAGGTTGTCGCCCGCCACAATCAGTGGTGAGACCTCGGCCAGGATTTCGGCAGCCTCGGCGAGCTGCTCGTCGGTGATGTAGAGGGCGGCCCGAGCGGCGGCCTCCGACTCGAGAATCCTGCGCACCGTGTGCAGGTCGTGCCGATGCTCCGGCGCCTGCAGGTCGACCATGAATCCCATCGGCGCGAGCAGCAGGCTCGAATCGAGAGACGTCACGTACGTTCCGTCGCCCTGGCGGGTCTCAAGGACGCCCATGATGCAGAGGGCGCGCACCCCCTCGCGAAGCGAACCACGGGAAACCCCAAGCGAAACGGCGAGGTCCTTCTCGATCGGCAGCCGGGAACCGGGCCCGAGGGCTCCGGTCGTGATCATGTGTTTGATGCCCTGCAGCACGACATCCGTTTGGGAGAGGCTGCTCGTCGTGGCCGCCGGGGTCTCGTTCTGGATCGCGGCCGTTGTCATGGCGTCATTCTATGACGGGGAGGTGTGCCGAGGCTTGCCGATGCATGCCGCTTATTCATCTGATCAATCTAGCCCAGACGACGGAATACGACCACAATTGCGGTAATGTTGGCGAAAACATCGGATGACACATCCGCTCAAAGACGAGAGAACTGACACATGTCGCGCGACTTCACCGGATACGATACCTCCCTGCGAGTCGAGAGCGTCCGACCGGTTCTGCTCTCCGCCACCTACCCGAAGGGCCAGGAGCTGACCTGGGTCGGCGGCACGATCTGGTCGTGGGACGCCGCACTCGTCGAGGTCACCCTCAGCGACGGGACGACCGGAGTCGGTGAAGCCGGTGCCGGGATCATGGCGGCACAGGCCGTGCCCGGCATCGTCGAGGCGTTCCGGCCGTATCTGGTCGACACCGACTTCGCCCATCCCCTCGAGGTGGCCAACCACCTGCGCGCCTACACCGCGTTCTGGTCGCGGGGCGGCATCCTGAACGGCGTCGCCGGAGCCATCGAGGTTGCGTGCCTCGACGCCGTTGCCAAGCGGGCGGGTGTTCCCGCGTACGAGCTGCTCGGCGGGCTGAAGCGGGACTCGATCGAGACCTATGCCAGCGGCGGGCTCGGCACCACCTTTGACGAGATCACGGCCTGGATGTTCGCCCAGGTCGAGGCGGGATTCGGCACGGTAAAGTTCCGTGCCATGAAAGACCCGGACACGACGATCGACCTCCTGAACCACGTGACCGCACAGCTGCCGGATGGCATCCAATTCGTTCTCGATGCGGTGCAGGGCTGCGCATCGTCCCCCTGGCCCGTCGAGGAGGCGATCCGCGTCGGGAAGGCGGTCGCAGCGAAGGGTGCGCGGTGGTACGAGGAGCCGTGCTTCGCCAACGACCTGGCCGGCTACGCGCGAGTGCGTGCCGCGGTGGATGTCCCGGTCTCCGGCGTCGAGTCGAACGGTACCGTTCGAGAGTTCGCGGAGCTCATCGCCGCCGGCGGAATCGATCTCGCCCAGCCGGATGTCACCTTCGTCGGCGGCCCGCGCGCGTTTTCGCAGGTCGCGGGCCTGGCGAGCGACGCCGGCGTCGACTGCGTCCCGCACGTGTGGGGGAGCGGTGTCACCTTTGCCGCGAACCTCCATACGGTTCTCGCCGAACCGAACGTCGAACTCTTCGAATACTGCACCCTGCCCAACCCGCTGCGCGATGCACTCCTGGTCGACCCGGTGGGTTTTGAGAGCGGACGTCTCCGTGCGCCGACGGCGCCGGGTCTCGGAGTCCAGCTGACACCGGAGCTCGAGGAGAAGTACACCTTTGTGGCCGGAGGCGGCCATGTCATCCGCTAGCCGCGCGCGCTTCGCGACCGTTCCGGGCGACGAACGTCTCACCACGGCGATTCTCAGCGACTCGCTTGACGCGAGTGGTCTGCGCAACCAGGTGCTGCAGTTTCGTCTCGCGCCGCTCGTGGCGGGGTCGCGGATCCTCGGCCGCGCGTGGACGGTCGGGTTCGAGCCGTCGACTGACGACAATCCCACCGACCCGTACGGCCCGGCCATCGACTACATCTCGGGCATCCGGGCCGGCGAGATTGCGGTGATCGCAACCGACGAGAGCAACGAGTCCGCCTTCTGGGGAGAGCTGTTCAGTGCGGCCGCGCTCGGCGCGGGGGCACTCGGGGTCATCACCGATGGCAATCTCAGGGACACGGACAAGATAGTGGGTCTCGGATTCCCGGCGTTCTCGCTCTCGCGCCGTCCGATCGACTACCGGATGCGGATGAAGGTCGTCGGGGTGGGCGAACCGGTTCGAATTGGCGGGGTCTCGATCGACTCCGGCGACCTGGTCATGGCGGACGACGACGGCGTCGTCGTGATCCCGAAGTCCGCCGAGCCCGAGGTCATCCGCCGCGCACGCGAGCGCGCCACGGGAGAATCGACAGTACTGACCGAACTGCTCGCGGGGGAGACCCTGCGCCAGGTGTGGGACAGGCACGGCATTCTCTAATAACGACCCACGGGAGACACTCATGGCAGGCACCATCGTTGACGCGCACCAACACGTTTGGGACCCTGCTCGAGCGAGATACGACTGGCTTGGGCCGGAACTTGCTCCCATTGACCGTGCCATGTCGTTTGCGGAGCTGAAGCCCTCTCTCGCGAGCGCCGGCGTCGACGCGACGGTTCTGGTGCAGTCCGCCGACAACGACGAGGACACCAGACTGATGCTGGATGTTGCCGCCGCGAATCCCGAAATCGTCGCCGTGGTCGCATACGCGCCACTCGGCAGGCCGGCCGACGCCGCGGCCACACTCGAATCCTTCCGCGACAACAGCCTGATCGTTGGCGTTCGCAATCTGATCCACAACATCCCGGATCCGGAATGGTTGCTGCGCCCCGAGGTCGACGAGGGGCTCGGACTACTCGAGGATGCCGGCCTGTCGTTCGATCTCGTGGCGGTTCTGCCGGAGCATCTCGCCCTGGTTCCGACTCTCACCCAACGCCATCCACATCTACGGATTGTCCTCGATCACCTGGCGAAGCCGCCGATCGGGTTGGCCGACCCGGAGCCGTGGTGGACCCTGATCGAAATGGCGGCGGCGAGCCCGACCGTGTACGCAAAGGTGAGCGGGCTGTATTCGGCGACGGCGGACTCGGGTTCCTGGAGTCCGGACTCGGTCCGGCCATACCTGCATCGCGCGCTCGAGTGCTTCGGTGCCGATCGGCTGATGTACGGCGGCGACTGGCCGATCTCGGTGCTGTCCGGCGGGTACGAGCGGGTCTGGGACGGGCTGACCCTGCTCTTCGATGAATTGCCGGATTCCGATCGCGCGAGAATCCTGGGGACAACCGCGCTCGAGTTCTATCGGATTGATCCGCGTCGAATCGAAGCTCTTCGACCTCAAAACGCCAAATAATCCAATCACTTTGGAGAAATGTCACGGTTAAGTGGGCATTTTCGCCGCTAAGCGAACTATTTAGATGCAATTCATCTGATCTATAGTACGATCATGCAAAGCTGAGGTTCGGCAACGAGCATTTGCGATATTGCACTAAGCGGCAGATACACGACGGCGTGTTCCCTACGCCACAACATCACAAGGAGTGTCAATGAAGACAAGAAAGTTGTTGTCGGTGACGACGACGGTGGCGGCAATCGCCATGGTCGGCCTAGCCCTCTCGGGTTGCACGAGCAGCACGAAGGGTGCGAGCACCGGAACACAGACCGACTCCGGTGGAAAGATCACCGTGTGGGTCGATGCCCCCCGAGTTCCCGCGGCCGACGCGTTCAAGAAGGCGCACCCCGAGATTCCCATCAACATCGTGCAGATCGACAGCACGGTCGGCGCGACCACGACGGAGCAGCACTTTGCTCAGTTCGACGCCGCGAAGAAGGGATGGCCGGACGCCATCTTCTTCCCGTCCAACGATGACATCGCCTGGGCGGCAAAGACCGGCTACACCGCCAACATGAGCAAGTTGACCCCCGACCTCGTCGCCGGATACACCAAGCCCGTGCTGGCACAGTGCTTCATCGACGGCAAGTACCAGTGCCTGCGGAACGACGCAGCGCCGGACGTGCTCTGGTACAACGCCACGCTGTTCAAGCAGTGGGGCTACACGGTACCGACCACGTGGGCCGACTACCAGAGCCTCGCCGTGAAGATCGCGACCGAGCACCCCGGATACATCAGCGGGTTCACGGGTGACGCCTATGCGCCGAACCGGTACCTCTGGGCCTCGGACTGCCCGACGAACGACCAGGTCAACGCGACCACGGTCCACATCAATCTGGCTGACCCCAAGTGCACCCGTGCCTCGGACATGCTGTCGACACTGGTTGGCGCCAAGGCGCTGTCCACCGACGGAATCTTCGACGCGGATGCAACCGTAGCCGGCCAGAAGCTCGTCATGAGCCCCGGTGCCGTGTGGTGGGGCAACTACCTGTTCGAGCAGACCTGGAAGCTGCCGAAGGGCAGCATGCAGGCCGCTCCCGGCCTCAGCTGGCCCGGAGCCTCGAGCGCCCAGATGGGCGACGAGGGTGGCGGACTGTGGGGCTTCTCGTCCCACATCAAGGGCAAGGAACTGAAGAACACCGAGGTGTTCGCGAAGTTCGTCGCCAGTGACCCGGCATGGCAGGTCGACCTGACGACGGGTCTCCCGGCGTTCACCGCCCAGCAGCAGCCGTGGCTGACCAAGCAGGCCGGTGACGACTTCTACGCCGACACCACCGCGACACTCGCCACGTTCGCACCCGCGATCGCCACAGTGCCGACCGACTACGCCTACCTGCTGTACGACACCGGTGGAGAGTGGACATCCACGATCGCCAAGGACCTTGCGGGAGGCAAGTCGTTCTCTGACGCGTGGACGGACTTCGGTACCGACCTCACCGCGAAGGCGAAGGCGGCCGGCTACACGGTAGTCACCTCTAAGTAAGACAGCTCCACACACCGTTGGGGTGCGAGCAGGCGAACGAGTACGCTCGCTCTCGCACCCCAATGACGTGTGCACGGTAGCTCGTAGCTCGCGACCCAACCAGCTTTTTTCCGTAAGGATTCTCCAGACATGACTACCAACACCGTGCAAGCCCGCGTCGGGGCTGGCGCGCCGTCACGGGCGCCGCACCGCCGCGCACATCCGCTCATGCGCCGCCGCGAGGTCGCGGGTGCCTGGACCCTGATGTTCCCGTACATCGTTTTGCTTCTGATCGGTGGAGTCATCCCGATCGGCTACGCGCTGTGGGTGAGTTTCCAGAAGAGCCCGACACTGCTCGAACCCGACCTGACCGGATTCGGCGGTCTGGCCGCCTACGCAAAGGCCTTCACCGACTTCCGGTTCGCCCAGTCCTTTATCGACATCTTCTCGGTTCTGATTATCTGGATGCCGGTAATGATCATCGCCGTCGTCGGGCTTGCCCTCCTCGTGCACGCGAGCCCCGGCAGGTTCGGCAGCATCATGCGTTTCATTTACTACATCCCGGGTGCTCTCGGCGGCGTCGCAAACCTCATGCTCTGGGTGTACCTCCTTAACCCGTCACAGTCGCCCATTTCCGGTTTCCTGCACGCGCTCGGCCTGACCACCATCAAGCAGGTTGTCGCTACCCCGGGTGATCTCGCGGTCATCCTGTCAGCAATGCTGCTTCTGCAGGGTCTCGGCCAGTGGGTCGTCACCGTCAACGGCGGCCTGAACAGCATCCCGGACGAAATCCTCGAGGCCGCGAGCCTCGACGGTGCGAACGCGTGGCAATTGGCGTGGCGCGTCAAGCTGCCGATGATTCGCCAATGGATCGGCTACACCGCGCTGCTCAACCTGGCCTACGGATTCCAGCTGTTCCTCGAGCCATACCTGCTCAACCAGGTTGCTTCAGGAGCGCTGCCGTCCGAGTACACCCCGACACAACTCGGCTACTGGTTCGCCTTCGTCGGGCACGACTTTCCTTCCGCCGCCGCGATGAGCGTCATCATCGTCATCATCACGCTCGCGATTGGACTCATCGTGGTCTTCCGCAGCGGCCTGTTCAGCGTTGAGGAGCACTGATGTCCGCAACAACAGTTCGACCGGCACGCGTCGGCACCGTTCGTCGCTGGGATGCCGGGCGTATCGCCCGCGTCGTGTTCATGACCTTCGTCGCGCTCGTCTTCCTCTACCCGCTGGTTGGCTTTTTCACTGTCGCTCTGCGAAGTGATGCGGGTGTCGCGGGAGGCACCGGTGGATTCCTCGGCCTCGGGGGCATCTCCTGGGAGGGCATCCAGCACAGCTGGAGCGCGATCGTCGCCTACGGCGGCCTCGATACTCCGCACGTCTACCTGACCTGGCTGGGCAACACGGTGTTCGTCGCGGTCGTCGGCGGCGTCCTCGCCTTGCTCGCCGCGCTCCCCTCCGGTTACGCGCTCGCGCGGCTGCAGTTCCGTTTCCAGCGGACGATCCTCATCGTGACCCTGCTCGCGATGGTGATGCCGAACACCGTGCTCGTGATTCCGCTATTCCTCGAAGTCAACGCCGTGAACGCAGTGGGGGAGCTGTGGCCGGTCGCCATCATCATGGGGTTCTTCCCGTTCGGCGTCTACCTCTCGTATATTCACTTCCGCACAGCCATGCCGCATGAACTGATCGAAGCGGCTCGGATCGACGGACTGGGCGAGATCGCCATATTCCTGCGGATCGCGCTGCCCATTTCCAAGCAGGCAGTCGCCCTGGTCGCGTTCTTCTCCTTCGTCGCGAACTGGACGAACTTCTTCCTTCCTCTCGCCCTGCTGACCTCCAGCTTTGGGACGCAGACCATCTCGGTCGGAATCCAGAGCCTGATCAGCTCGAGCCCACTCTTCAACCCCACGGCGGCGGCGGGAACACCAATCAAGCTGTACATGCCCGAGCTCGCCCTGGCGACCGCGATCAGTACCATTCCGCTGCTCATCGTGTTCATCGTTGCCCAACGCTTCCTCATCCGCGGACAGACCGTGGGCGCGGTCAAGGGATAGGTTCGTGGCGCTGTCCGAATTCGATACCCCTGAGTTCGCGCCTGCAGAGGCGTACACACTCGAACTTCCGCGTGCTCCGCGGCCCATCGTGATTCTCGGCGCGGGTGGCATCGTGCGTGACGCCCACCTGCCGGCGTATCGCAAGGCGGGGTTTAGGGTCGCGGCGATCTGCGACACGAATCTGGATCGCGCGCGCTCTCTCGCGGCCGAGTACGACATCCCGGATGCGTTCGGCTCGATCGCCGAGGCGGTTGCGGCGGCGCCCGCGGATGCTATCTTCGACATCGCACTGGTGCCCGATCAGTTTGTCGCCGCCCTGGAGGCGCTGCCCGACGGCGCCGCCGTCCTCATCCAAAAACCGCTCGGCAACTCGCTGGCCGAGGCGCGGATTCTCGTCGACCTGTGCCATCGCAAGGGACTCGTGGCCGCGGTCAACACCCAGTTGCGGTTCGCCCCACAGGTTGCCGGCGCGCGAGCGCTCATCGCGTCCGGCGCTATCGGCGAGCTGTTCGATGTCGAGATTCGGATCTCGGTCAACACGCCCTGGGAGATGTTTCCCTTTGTGTTCGGCATGGAGCGACTCGAGTTCACGATGCACAGCGTGCACTACATGGACCTGGTGCGGTCCTTCCTGGGTAACCCGACGGGTGTGAGTGCGCTCACGGTCGGTCATCCGCTCAAGGAGCTAGCGAGCACACGATCCGTCATCGTCTTTCGGTACTCGGATCGACCACTGCGTGTCGTCATCTCCACCAACCACGACCACGACTACGGCAGCCGATTCGAGGAGAGCTTCATCAAGTGGGAGGGCACCAAGGGCGCCGTGCGTGCCCAGCTGGGTTTGCTGCTCGACTACCCGTCGGGCGGACCCGACGCCCTCGACTACGTGCTCCGGGCCGAGCCGGAAGCGGGGTGGCGCCCGATCCCGTTCGAGGGTTCGTGGTTCCCCGACGCGTTTATCGGATCGATGAGCGCCCTGCAAAGATATGTAGAGGGCTCCGTACCTACCCTTCCGACGAGCGTCGACGATGTCTTCGACACCATGGCGGTGGTCGAGGCGGCCTACGAATCGGATGAACGCGAAGGCATCGAGCCGCGCTATGGAACACCAAATTAGAAAGTGATCGGTTCTCGAATGAGTTTTGCCCGACTAGGCGCCCCAGGTTCGGAAATTCCCGTACTCCAGACGGGAGGCGTGAGCTACGACCTTCGATCGCTCACGACCGACATCCACGGAGCCTTCCTTGCCGACTCTGGGCTCGCGCGAGCGAAGGCGGCATTCGGGGCCGGCTCTCTTCCCGTTCTCGACAACGCGGACCAGCTGCGGATCGGTCCGCCGGTCGCGCGGCCAATCAAGATCGTGTGCATCGGCCTGAACTACCGGGATCACGCCGAGGAGACGCACGCGGAGATCCCAAAGGAGCCCGTCGTCTTCATGAAGGATCCGTCGACGCTGGTCGGTCCCAACGACGATGTGCTTATTCCGCGGCTCTCGGTGAAGACGGACTGGGAGGTCGAGCTCGCGGTCGTGATCGGGACCACGGCCAGGTACCTCTCCTCCCCCGACGATGCGCCTGCCCACATCGCAGGCTTCGCGCTGTCTCATGATGTCTCGGAGCGTGAGTTCCAGATCGAACGCGGTGGCCAGTGGGACAAGGGCAAGAGCTGCGAGACCTTCAATCCGTTCGGGCCGATACTGGTCGATGCGAGCGAGGTCGCGGATCCCCAGGCTCTCGGGATGCGGCTATGGGTCAACGACACCCTTCGCCAGAACGGCACCACCGCGAACATGATCTTCGGGGTCAATCACATCGTCTGGTACCTGAGCCAGTTCATGGTGCTGCAGCCCGGCGACATCATCAACACGGGAACGCCGGCCGGAGTAGCCCTCGGCCAGCCGGACCCGAAACCATACCTGCGCGCCGGCGACGTCGTCGCGCTCGAGATCGATGGGCTCGGCAGAGCCAGACAGGAACTGAAGCAGGCATGAGTGAATTTGATGGCACGGTCGCACTGGTCACGGGTGGCGCATCCGGAATCGGTCTGGCAACGGCGAAGGCGCTCGCGGCCGCAGGTGCGACCGTCGCGGTTCTCGACCTGAACCCGGAGGGCCTTCCCGACGAGCTGACCGGATTCGTCGCCGATGTCTCCGTTCGCGCATCCGTGGATGCCGCGGTCGCCGCGGTCGCCGAGAAATTCGGACGCATCGACATGGTCGTCAACAACGCCGGAATCAGCGCGGTCGGCGCGGTCGATGAGACCGACGACGTCGACTGGCTGCGCGTTCTCAATATCAACGTTGTGGGCATGGCACGGGTCTCGGCGGCAACGCTGCCCTGGCTCCGCAAGTCGCCGTGCGCATCCATCGTGAACCTGTGTTCGGTCGCGGCGCTGAACGGAATGCCGCGACGGGCGGCCTATGGTGCGTCGAAGGGCGCGGTGCTCTCGCTGACCTATTCGATGGCGACCGACCACGTGGGGGAGGGCGTGCGCGTCAACTGCGTGAGCCCGGGCACCGTCTCGACGCCGTTCGTCGACCGGATGGTCGCAAAGTTCGACGATCCGGTCGCCGAGCGAGCCGCACTCGACGCGCGTCAGGCCACTGGCCGGATGGTTACGCCGGAGGAAGTGGCAGCCGCAATCGTCTACCTGTCCAGCCCGCTGTCGGCGTCGACCACGGGGACAGCGCTCGTAGTGGACGGTGGAATCACCACCCTTCGGGTTCGTCCGCAGCCGATCGCGAGCTGACCGTGGTCGTTCGCCTCGCCTCCGTCATCGGTATTCCCGCGGAGAATGTCGAAGAGTACGAGCGGCTGCACGCCGCCGTTTGGCCTGCCGTGCTCGAGCGGCTGCGCGCAAGCCACATGACCAACTACTCGATCTACCGGCACGGCGACCTGCTGTTCTCGTACCTCGAGTACACCGGCGATGATCTCGATGCTGACAACGCTGCAATCGCCGCGAACGAGGCAACCCAGGAGTGGTGGGCGGTGTGCGAACCACTGCAGCGGCCGCTCGGCGACCGAGCGCCGGGGGAGTGGTGGAAGGCGCTTCCGGAGGTCTTTCATCTCGACTGAGTCGGCGCCAGGCGCCGCCGGTTCGAGGTCGTTTAGTTCAGGCGTTGTGCATTCCGGGCACAGTCAGTCCGGTCGTGAGCCTGAGCATTTCCGAGTCGAGGTCTCCGACAGTGCGGCTTGGCGCATCGAACACCATCGTCCGCGGTGCGTCCTTCGTCCAGGCAGTCCAGTGCGGTATTCCGGAATGATTCGGGTCGCCGTTTCGGGCAAAGGCAGCCCACGCGCCGGAGACGTCTGATGCCACGCGGGCGGCAACGGGGCCTCCGCCGGTCTGGTTGATGCACAGCTCCGCATTGTCAAACGCGTACGCAATCTCGCAGGCGTGATACGTGGCGATCCGTTCCTCGATGACCGGAGCCGCCCAATTGAACAGGTAGCTGTACGCGGCTCCGCCATGGCGGCGCTTCGCCTCAAGCTGGTCTACTACCACTTTTCGAGTCCACCACGCCGAAATAATTGAATGTAGACCGAACGGGCTTTCGTTCGGATATCGGCGGCGATAGCCGTCGACGATCGCTTCGGCATTCGCCCCGAATTCCGATCGCGCAGACTTCTCCAACTGATCAACCGTGAACAGGTTGGCCGAGGGATTGTCGACACCGTTCACGAATTCCGCGGCGTTGCTGCCAATGATGAGCGGAACGTGAGCGGCGAGCGGACTGGCCGGAGCACGTGGGTCGCCGAGCAACGGTTCGGCGAGAACGTGCCCGTCGACGGTGGGCGCCCACACCGCGCCGAACTCCGTGACGGCGTCGATCACCCTGTCAATCGGCAGTCGCTCGGCCGCAGAAGGATCCGAGGGATCGACTCCGAGCTCGTGCAGAAACGCCAGGGTGAGGTCGTGGGATTCATCGCGTTCGTTGATATCCGTCATCGATCCGCTCTGGATGATCGCGCGGTGGAACAGCCCCGACGCAGCGGGCATCGCCATCAGAGCGGCGATCTTGATGCCCCCGCCGGACTGCCCGAAGAGGGTCACGTTGTGGGGATTGCCTCCGAACGCCGCCGCGTTGTCCCGGACCCACTCGAGCAGAAGCACCAGATCCTGCATTCCCACGTTCACGTGGTTCTCGTAGCCTCGGAGTTCGAGCGAGGCGAGATCAAGAAAGCCGAGAGCGTTGAGCCGATGGTTCGCGGTGATGACGACGACATCGTGATTCGCCGCGAGGTTGGTCCCCTCGTAGGCGAGAAGGTCGTTTCCCGATCCGCTATCGAATGCGCCGCCGTGGAGGTAAACCATGACCGGTCGTGAACCGGCTCCAGACGGAGTCCACACGTTTGCCCGTAGGCAGTCTTCGCCCGAGGTGCATCCGTTTGATCCCCGATACAGAAGATGGTTGTCCTCGTCGCGATCCCGGCCGACTATGCCGGCAGACGCGGAGGTGATCGGTGCAATCGGACCGTAGAACAGGCTGCTCCTGGTCTCCGACCAGCGCCCGTACGGCCGCGGGGGAGCGAATCGACCGGTTGCGCCCGTTGAGGCCCCATACGGGATACCGAGGTAGGTCTCGACGCCGTTGCGGCTGAATCCACGAATGCGGCCCGCTCGAAGCATGGTTGTCGGTCGTGCGTCGGCGTCCGAGCCCGTGATCACGCGCGTGGATCCCGCAGCTTGCCCTCGCCCGCTGGCCGGCCACCGCTCGTGATGGGCCAGATGAGAGATGGCTGCCGGAATCGCTCGGCGTGCTCGCGAAGCGAATTGGCATCCATCTTCTTTGCGCTGAGCAGACCGTAGCGAAGGGTGAATCGTCCGGTCTGAGTGATCGGAAAATTGGTATCCCAGTAGTTATTGACCGGCCAGGCAAGAAGCAGCGGGTTTTCGGGCCGCGGGACGGCGTCCAGCGGTGGACCGAAGTGGAAGTCACCGAATTGGACCATCGGCGCGTCCGGGGTCAGGAGGGCCATCCCGCCGTCGTCGTCCCACATCGCGGCCATGGTCTCTGTGGTTACCCAGTTGCGGCAGGAGCCGTCAAGCTGATCGACATCCAGCCGGACCGTCGCGCCAGCCGTGTCGAACATGGCATCCCAGCCTGGCTTCAGTGCAAGCGGGACTGCAAAGTAGATGCCCTGTGCCGACGAGTCGGGGACCAGCTCCATGTCAACCTCGAGGTGGATGATCGGATCGTCTGCGAGCAGCGAGATGCGCTGCACGAGATGGATCATCCCCGGCGCCTCCAGCCGTCGCTCAAAGGTGGCCCGACGTGCCTCGACGGTGACCGATGACTCGACCACGCGTGTCGCCCGCTCGCGCACCGGCTTCCAGTCCTGCCAGCACGACTCGTCAAACTTCTCCTGTTCGAGGTCGCGTTCGTAGAATGCGTAGCGACTGCCGTCGAGGAGGGCGTCCGTGCGTTCCCGCACGAAAGAGAACAGGTCGAGTTCGCTCGCGGGGTTCAGGAGTTCACGATCCTGCTCACGGTCGACAAGTGACAGGATTCGCCCCGAGGCCACGTCGTAGCGCAGGGAGTGGAACGGTGACTCGATGCGGCCTATCCGTCGCTCGCGCTTGACCGCCGGCGCAAAGTTCAGCTCGCGCCGGTCGAAGTCGATGGCCTCGATCTCATGAACTACTGCAGGAGCCTCGTTCGCCTCCGGCAGTTCGTCGAGGGGAATAGCGCGCCAGGAATAGGGCGGGAGTTCGACGGGTCCGAATGCGACAGACTCGGTGCCGGGATACTGGCTCACCCAGGATCGATTGTCGTAAAACATGCGGCTGGCCCGGTAGGTGCGCTCGGTCGACGGGTCGGTGGGCTCGAACCACGCGGACGGCAGCTCGGGCCGAACGGTCAGCGACGTTGCCCCAGGGTTCGCAAGTAAGACACCCTTGATGTTCTTATCCGCCGCCGGGTTCGATGCGATTCTTTCCAGACCGTCCATGACGGCAAACGCCGCCAACTCATGGGCCTCGTGCGCGTTCGCCTTCTTCAGCATCTCGATGGTCTGCGCCTGAGGGTGTGCAGGCGAAGGCTCAAAGTAGCTCCACGTGTGCTCGTCATACAGGTCGCTCTTGTCGTTCGCGGTGCCGAGGGTCGACGCATTCTCGGTGGGGAAGAGGGTCTGCGCAGCGCGGCCCAACGACTTGGCCTGCTGGTTGACGGCGGTCGCGATCGGAGCACTTCCGTATCCGAAACTCCAGTAGTCGGTCCAGTCACCGCGCAGAACCGGGAGCCGGGAGTCGTCCACCGCGAGCGCGCGCTCGCGAAGGTCATCGAAGGTCACGTAGCGGATGCGGGGACCGCGCCTTGCCTCGTTCCAGCGCTCGATCAGGTCGGGCATGAAGGGATTGGGCGGCGCGTTGTCCCACAGAATCGGCGAGGCCGTGGTCGTCAGGTAGACGAAGTCGAGGTCGTATCCGATGTCCTCGAGCCGCCTGGTCACGGTTGCCCATCCCTCGACCATGCGATCGACGGAGTTGTCCCAGGCCAGCAGAAGCTGGTCAAACATCGTGTAATGGTTGCCGTTGAAGACTCGAAGGGTTCGCCCGGAGGGCGCCTCCCACAGGAACATGCCGGGTCGCGGTCCTACTGCCCTGCCGAGATGCGGGTTGATCGCCATCACGAAGAGGTCGACACCGGCGTCAATCAGTTCATCCGCGATCGGCCAGGGCACACCGTCGACGTCGTGCTGGGCAGCCACCCGGATCGTTGTCTCGAGCAACTGCTCGAGCTCGGCCTTGCCATCGAGGAGCCGATGGAGACCGGCGCGATCGACGAGTGAGGCTGTGTTCCAGCGCATGGCGCCAAGACCAATACGCCCCTGTCGGTGCAGCTTTCTGAATCGCTCGACGTCGGTCGCTGGCGCACGCCGCAGCCATCGACGAACCGGCTCGGTGACCTCGCAGGTCCACTTGGGGCGAGCACCGTCCGGGAGCGACTCGGTCTCCTCGAGCCAGTCGATCGCCTGGGTGATGAATTCGTTCTGAAGCTCCCACAGGATGGGCTGAGAGTGGGTATACCCCACATCCAAATGGCTGTGATGAAGAAGAAGGATCTCCTCAATCGCGGTCGCGCTGGTCATGACCATCCTTGGTGAGTCGTTGAAGGAACGGATCGTCACTTGGACGAGCCCGCTAGGAGTCCGCTGATGAACTGGCGCTGGGTGAGCAGGTAGCCAACGACCGGAACGATTGCCGCAATGAACATGACGCCAAACAGCTGGCCATAGTTGGTCGCGATCTGACCGAGCGAGATGTAGATACCGGTGGTGATCGTTTGTCCCTGCAGGGGCCCGAGGATGATGAGCGGATTCAGGAAATCGTTCCACGTCCAGAGCCCGATGAAGATGCCGACGGTGGCGGTGGCGGGGCGAACCAGCGGGAACACGATTGTCGCCCAGATGCGTAGCTCGGACGCGCCATCGACCCGCGCGGCCTCGAGAATTTCGGTTGGCACACCGCGAAGGAATCCGACGTAGACGAAGACGGCGAATGCGAGGTAGCCGCCCCCGACATCAGAGAGGATGAGGCCGGGGTAGGTGTTCTGGAGTCCGAAGAACTGCAGCATTTGCACGAGGGGGATGAGCGTGATCTGCGGCGGAATCATGAGTCCCAGCGCGAAGACTCCGAGCAGGAAGGTCTTAAGCCGGGGGCCGCGTCCATAGATCCAAAAGCTCAACGCCGATGACAACGGGATGACGATTACCAGCGTGCATCCGGTCACAAGGATCGAATTGAGCAGGCCTAGCGTGACCAGGTTGTCGGACCGTTGGAACGCGCCGATGATGTTGTCGAAGGTAAAGGGGATGGGGAGCCCGAGTGGGTTCGCGGTAGTCTGCGCGGTCGTGCGGAATGCGCTCGAAAGCGCGATATAGATCGGCAGGACGAACGCGAGAGTGGCAACCCAGGCGGCGAACAGGCGGCCGACGAGGCGCACTCGGCTGCCGGCTGTCGCGTGGACGCGAATACTCGTGACGGCGCTCATATCTGGGACTCCCGGCGACGAAGCAGCGCACTCGCCGCGAAGGCAACGGCCGCGGTGAGCAGCAGGAGGACCACCGCGATCGCGGAGGAGTAGCCAAAGAAGTTGTTCGTGAACGCCTCCTGGATGACATAGAAGGCGGCCGACTCGGTCGAGCCGAACGGCCCCCCACCGGTCAGTGCCGCGATCACGTCGTACAGCTTGAAGGAGGTGATGAGGCTCAGGGTCACGCAGATGGTCAGGCCGGGAGCAATCATCGGCCACGTGACGTTGGTGAACCGGCGGAAGGCGTTTGCGCCGTCCATCCG
>JAUZFP010000014.1 GCA_030838475.1 Actinomycetota bacterium | reverse complement strand
GCGGCGTCGAGGTCGAACGACTCCCGGATCTGGAGTCGATAGGTCGAGCTCGGAAGCCGCATCCTCACGGCTTGGGGATCGGCGGACTCGCCACGGACGGCGACGACGGCGGCGGGGCGAGCGAGGCGGCCACCGAGTGGTCGGCCTCTGCCTCGGCCTCGGTCGGGGTGTGGGCGCGAAGCACGAGCATCGACTTGCCCTCGACGGGAATGGCCGATCCGGCTGCACGCGCGTGCGAATCGGCCTGCTCGCCGACCGTGTCAACGACGATCTCCCAGAAGGCGGCGTACTCGTCCGGCGGAATCATGAAGGTGACCGGATCATCCCCGGCGTTGAACAGGATGAGAAAGTTCCTGTCCGTGATGGCTTCGCCGCGAGTGCCGCGACCGTGGATGCCGTTGCCGTTCAGGAATACCGCGATCGCGCGACCGAATCCGGAGTCCCAGTCCGTCGGTGACATGACGGCGGCATCCGGTTGCAGCCAGACGATGTCAGGCAACGGTTCACCCTCACCGCGCACCACAGGACGTCCGTCGAAGAAGCGCGAGCGTCGGAACGTCGGATGCTCCTTCCGCAGCCGCACGAGCGCCGCGGTGAAATCGAACAGCCCCTGGTCGGCGGTGTCCCAGTGCACCCAGGAGATCGCGGAGTCCTGGGCATAGGTGTTGTTGTTGCCGTTCTGGGTGCGACCGAGTTCGTCGCCGTGCAACACCATCGGCACGCCCTGCGACAGGAGCAGCGTCGACAGGAAGTTGCGCTGCTGGCGGGACCGGAGAGCGTTGATAGCGGCATCATCCGTCGGTCCCTCGACGCCGAAGTTGTATGACCGGTTGTCGTTCGTTCCGTCGTTGTTGTTCTCGCCGTTCGCCTCGTTGTGTTTCGAGTCGTACGAGACAAGATCGCGCAGGGTGAAGCCGTCGTGCGCGGTGACGAAGTTGATGGATGCGACCGGCCGGCGCCCGTCGTGCTCGTATAGGTCGGCCGAGCCGGTGAGCCGCGACGCGAACTCGCCGAGAGTGGATGGCTCGCCGCGCCAGAAGTCGCGGACCGTGTCGCGGTATTGGCCGTTCCACTCCGTCCACAGCGGCGGAAAGTTGCCGACCTGGTAGCCGCCGGGGCCGACATCCCACGGCTCGGCGATGAGTTTGACCTGGGACACGATCGGGTCCTGCTGCACGAGCTCGAAGAACGCCGCCAGCTTGTCGACGTCGTAGAACTCGCGGGCGAGGGCGGCGGCGAGGTCGAAGCGAAAACCGTCGACATGCATCTCGGTCACCCAGTAGCGCAGGCTATCCATGATCATCTGCAGCGAGTGCGGGTTGCTCACGTTCAGCGAGTTGCCGGTGCCGGTGTAGTCCATGTAAAACTCGGGGGTCGCGTCGACCAGCCGGTAGTAGGCGGCGTTGTCGATGCCTTTGAATGAGAGAGTGGGACCGAGCTGGTTGCCCTCTGCGGTGTGGTTGTAGACGACGTCGAGGATGACCTCGATCCCGGCGTCGTGCATGGCGCGCACCAGGCCCTTGAACTCCTGCACCTGCTGGCCGAGGTCACCCGTCGAGGAGTACTCGTTGTGCGGGGCGAAGAACCCGATCGTGTTGTAGCCCCAGTAGTTGGTGAGGCCCTTCTGCTGCAGCGTGGAGTCGTTGACGAACTGGTGCACCGGCATGAGCTCGATGGCCGTCACACCGAGCTTCTTCAGATGATCGAGGACGACGGGATGCGCGAGAGCCCCATACGTGCCGCGCAGGTTCTCCGGGATGCCCGGGTGTAGTTCCGTCAGCCCCTTCACATGGGCCTCGTAGATCACACTCTCGGCGTACGGGATATTCGGGGCGCGGTCACCGGCCCAGTCGAAGAACGGGTTGATCACAACGCCGTGCATCATGTGCTTGGCGGAGTCATCGTTGTTCTCCGAGTCGGGATCACCGAAGTTGTAGGCGAACAGGGACTGGTCCCAGTCGATCTGCCCGCAGGTCGCCTTCGCGTACGGGTCGAGCAGGAGCTTGGACGGGTTGAACCGCTTGCCCGACTTCGGGTCGTACTCCCCGTAGACGCGATATCCGTAGCGCTGGCCCGGCTGGATGGTCGGCAGGTAGGCGTGCCAGACGTACGCATCCACCTCGATGAGTTCGATGCGGGTCTCGTTCTGGTCGTCGTCGAACAGGGACAACTCGACCTTGTCGGCCGCCTCGCTGTAGAGGGCGAAGTTGGTGCCGTTGCCGTCGAAGGTTGCACCGAGTGGATACGGAGTACCTGGCCAGCTATTCATCGATCCCCTTTTGGAAGTGTGTCTCCACAGTATCTTTTAGTGTGGCGTCCAGTTATGTGTTGCTGTTGCGGGGGATCAACGTGAACCCGACCACCAAGGTGGCGATGGCCGACCTTCGTGCGTTGCTGGTCGCGCTCGGCTACGAGGATGTGCGGACCCTGCTGCAGAGTGGAAATGTGCTGCTGTCGTCGCCCAAGCCGCCGGCCGTGGGGCCGATCGAGGCGGCGATTGCGTCCGAGACCGGAGTGCGGTCGAAGGTCGTCATCCTTTCGGTCGATGAGGTCAGGGCGATCGCCGCAGCGAATCCGCTTCTCCAAGTCTCGGATGACCTGTCGAAGATTGTCATCACGTTTCTCGACGGCGACATCGTCCCGGGCGAGATCGAGCGACCGTCCGATGCCGACCTCGCGCCGGAGCGGCTCGTCATCCGGCCTCGGGCGATCTACCAGTGGTGCCCTGCGGGAATCCTGCAATCCCAACTGAAACCGTCGTGGTGGCGCCAGTTCGGCCCCACGCTTACCGCCCGAAACGTGCGAACCGTCAACCGAATCCTCGCCGCCGCCGATTCGTCCTAGTCACGCTGCACTTTGTTGAGCACGCGGGCCCTGTAACCCCTGCGTGGTCAACAAAGTGCGGCGTTGGGGTTAGTTTTCGCAGGTGAGGGACAGCAGGATGCCGGTCTCCGGGTTGAGGATAGGCATCGAGAGACCCACCTCGGCGAGATAGACGCCCGTCGCCGTAATCCCGCCGTCGATCCACTCCACGTTGCCGCGGTCGTTGAAGGGGTCGGTGAGGGTCGGGAAGATGCGCTCGATGCGGTAGGTCGCCGCGGGATCCAGGCCCGGCAGCGCGATTCGGCCGGGCAATTCGTCAAACGAGGTCGCGACGCTCACGAACGCGAACAACGCGGATGCGGCATCCTGAGCGACAGCACCCGTCAGCACATACGCGGGGTCGGCGATATCGCCGTGCACGGCCACACCGCTGTGGATGAGACCGCGGTACCTCTTGTAGAGGCCGACAGCCTGCTTCAGCTCGTCGAGCGCCTCGCCCTCGAGCTCGCGCACATCCCACTCCATGCCGAAGTGTCCGAACATCGCCGTGATCGCGCGGAACGACAGCGCGTGCGTGCGCCCGGTCGTGTGCGCGGTTGTCGGCCCGATGTGGGTTCCGACCAGCTCGGGCGGCAGGATCGCCTGCGTCCAGCGCTGGATGGTCTGCCGCTCGAGCGCATCGTTGCAGTCGGATGCCCAGACCCGGTCGGTCCGCTCCAAAATCCCGAGGTCGACGCGTGCGCCACCGGATGAACAGCTCTCGATCTCGACGCTCGGATGCGCCCGGCGAAGCTCGTCGAACAGCCGGTACGCCGCGAGGGTCTGCGCCGAGGTGGATGGAGCGCCGTCGTGACCCATCTCTGTGAGATCACGGTTCTGGTCCCACTTAAGGTAGGAGATGTCGTGGTCCCGCAGCAGCGCGTCGATCCGGTCGTAGACGTACTGCCGGGCCTCGGGATTGACGAGGTCGAGGACCTGCTGGTGCCGCCACTCTTCGGGCACAACCCCGCCGCCGGGCCCGCTGATCCAGTCTGGATGCGCGCGGATCACGTCCGAGTCCTCGTTGACCATCTCCGGTTCGACCCACAGCCCGAACTGCATGCCGCGCGACGTCACGGCTTCGATGAGCGGGGCGAGGCCGTCCGGCCACACCGCAGGGTCGACCTCCCAGTCGCCCAGCCCGGCGAGGTCGTTGCGGCGGTGCATGAACCAGCCGTCATCCAGCACGAATCGTTCGACGCCGATCTCCTTCGCGCGATCCGCGAGTTCGACCAGCTGGTCGAGCCGGTGGTCGAAGTAGACGGCCTCCCAGGTGTTCAGCACGACTGGTCGCGGCGAGGTTGGATGACCGTCGCGCCCGCGCATCCACCGATGGAAGACCTCCGTGATGCCGTCGAGGCCCGTCGAGGAGAACGCCGCATACGTCCACGGCGTCGTGTAGCTGCCGCCGGCGGAGAGCACGAGTTCGCCGGGTCCGAACAGTTCGCCCGATCCCAGCAGGGCCGGACCTGCCGCGGTCTTCTCGACGTACGTCTCGTGGTTGCCGCTGAACCCGAAGTGCGTCGCCCAGACCTTGCCGGTGCGATTGGCGAACCCGGGCGTTCCCACCGCAGTGAACAGAGACGAGTCGTGGCCGGTTCGTCCGTGCCGATACTCGCGCAGCCACGTCCCCTGTCGAACGCTCTGGCGCTGCGGATGCTGCTCCCGGCACCACCGGCCGGTGAGGTCGAGGATCTCTGCTGCGCCCGTCCCGACGGGCAGTACCGAGCGCAGCGCATCCACCGCATAGTCGTCCGAGCCCGTGTTGTTCAGGATGCTTCGCGTGCGGAGCATCCCTTCTCCCGTGAGCGACAACTCCACAACGAGACGGAGTCCGGCTGCGGCATCCTCGAGCGTGATTTCGGCGCCGGAATGACCGATCGCACGCGAAGCGCTCGTGCGAAGCCGGGGCGAAAACGCGACCCCGCCGGCGCGGTGTCCCTCGAGGGCCGGTCGGCCGCGCCATCCACTCGAGCCCTGCGGCACCAGCTCCTGGCGTTGGGCGCGGTCATTGTGCGAGTGCGGGATGGGCAGCGTGGAGAGCTCGATCGCGGGCGCGTCCGACCCCAGGTCCGCACCCCAGTGCACCACGGCGGGAGTATCGCCCGACAGGTCGAGGATGAGCGCTGAGCCGTGCCCGCGCAGGATGAGTGAAGACATGGTGCCTGATTTCGTTGCGGGTGCTGCCTACGAGCCGGTGTGCGCGGCCTGGGTGATTCGCGGAGCTTGGACGGCGGCGATACGAACCTGCGGGATGTGCTCCGCCATGACCGCGTGCGCGGCGGGCGAGACGCCGTCGTCCGTGACCAGCGCGTGCACCTCATCCAGCGGCGTGATGGTGTTCATGCCGACCGTGCCCCACTTGGTGTGGTCGGCGAGCACGACCACTCGCCGAGCGGTGGAGGCGAAGACGCGGTTGGTCTCCGCCTCGAGCAGGTTTGGTGTTGTGAAACCGGCCCGCTCATCCATGCCGTGCACGCCGAGGAACAGCGTGTCGAGGTGGAACTGCCGCAGCGAGTTGATCGCAATCGGGCCGACCAGGGCGTCGGATGGCGTGCGCTCGCCGCCGGTCAGGACGACCGTCGTGCGCTCACCCGTCGAGTTGGTGTGGGCGCGATAGAACACCTCGGCGATCTGCACGGAGTTGGTGACGATCTTGAGTCCGGGCCGCTGGCTGAGCAGTTTGGCGAGCGCCCACGTCGTCGTCCCGGCGCTGAGCCCGATGGCCGACCCGGGGGTGACGAACGACAGTGCCTCGCGAGCAATGGATGCCTTCTCCGCTTCCTCGCGGATGGACTTCTTCTCGAAGCCGGGCTCGTCGGTGCTGAGCGACCCCGGGAACGCAGCCCCGCCGTGCACCTTCTGCAGGAGGCCCAGGTCGGCAAGCGCGTTGATGTCACGACGGATCGTCATCTCGGATACACCGAACTGGTCGGCGAGCTCGGAGACGGTGACGACGCCGTCCCGCCGAATGTTGGCGACAATCACGGATTGCCGAGCCGCAGCGAGCATGTTAGGAGTCTCCAATCGGCGTGGACAGGCGCACGACAGCGACGCCGCCGGCGTCGACCGTGAGGCTGCCCCCAGTGGGTGAACCGGCAAGCAGGTCGACGCCGTCCAGCGACAGCGCGACATCCTCGGACGTGTGGTTGATCACGAAGGCCCAGGATGTGCCAGCGTTGGATCGCAGGACGACCTCGACATCCTGCGGCACGGAGACGAACGGTGTGATGCTCGCCTCGGCGGCTACCTGCGCGAACAGGGCACTGACGCCGCCGGTGGTGAGCGACGTTCCCACGTAATAGGCGCTGCCCTTCCCAAACGCGTTCCGAGTGACGGCGGCCGAGCCCTGCACCGGGCCGGAGGCATACTCGGCCAGGACGCGCGCGGAACTCACCGTTCCGCGTTCACTCCATTTCGACCCCGCGCCAAACTCACTGAGCGCAATCGTTTCGGACTGGAGCAAGGGGAAGAACTCCTCGATTCGAATGCCAAGGACTTCGGAGAGCGCCCCGGGGTAACCTCCGAGGCGGATGTGATCATTCTCGTTGACGATTCCCGAAAAGTAGGTAGCGACGAGGGTGCCACCGGACTCGACGAATCCGCGAAGGTTCGCCGCCCCGGCATCCGTCATGAGGTACTGCACGGGCACGATCGCGACGCGGTACCCGGACAGGTCATCCGTGGCTCGGCGGAAGTCGGTGGTGTACCCGCCGCGGTAGAGGGCGTCGTGCCAGAGTCGCGTCTCCGGAACGGTCGTGACGTCGATGCTCGGATGCGCATCGAGCTCGCTCGCCCAGCGCGCGTCGGTGTCGTTAATGATCACGATGTCGGCACCGACGACGCGGGATCCGACGACCTCGCCGAGCTTGCCGAGGTACGCCCCTAGCTTGACGACATCCCGGAACAGGGTGGAGTCCCTACCGGCGTGCGGCAGCAGTGCGGAGTGGAACTTTTCCGACCCGGCCCTAGCTGCCCGCCACTGGAAGAACAGCGCCGCATCCGCACCCCGCGCGACGTGCTGGAGCGAGTTGCGGATCATCTCGCCCGGCTTCTTGGCGATGTTACGCGGCTGCCAGTTGACGGCGGAGCTCGAGTGCTCCATGAGCAGCCACGGCGCCCCGTCCGCGAGGCCCCGGATGTAGTCGCTCGTCATCGCGAGTTCTTGGAAGTTCCGTGCGTCATCCGCGATCAGATAGTGGTCGTTGCTGACCACGTCCATCCGGTCGGCCCACTTCCAGTAGTCGATCGGACGGTCCAGCCCCATCGTGAGGCCCATGAAGTTGGTGGTAACTGGAAGTGGAGAGTGCGCGCGGATGATTGCCGCCTCAGCCTCGAAGCATTCGAGCAGGTCGTCGGAGGAGAACCGCGAGTAGTCGAGGCGCTGGGTCGGATTGATGAACGTGCCGGTCGCGCGCGGCGGCGTGATTTCGTCGAAGGAGTAGTAGTGCTGGGACCAGAACGCGGTTCCCCATGCCTCGTTGACGGCCTCGATTGTGCCGTACTTGGCGCGGAGCCAGCTCTGGAACGAGGCCTGAGAGGCATCGCAGTAGCAGGGGTCGTTGTGGCAACCGTACTCGTTGTGCACGTGCCACATCACGACTGCGGGATGCGCCGCGTAGCGCTCGACGATCTTGGTCGTGAGGGCTGCGGATGCGCGCCGGTAGTCGGCACTGGACGAGCAGAACGCCTGGCGCGATCCGTAGCCGAGCCGAACGCCGTCGATCCGCACCGGAAGCGACTGCGGGTACTTGTGCGAGAACCAGGGCGGGGGAGAGGCGCTCGCGTTGGCGAGGTCGACCCGAATGCCGCCTTCGTGCAGCAGGTCGAGTGCGTCATCCAGCCAGCCGAATTCATAGACTCCCTCGGCTGGTTCGAGGAGCGCCCAGCTGAAGATCCCGACGCTGACGAGGTTGACGCCCGCCTCTGTCATCAGCGCGACGTCTTCCTTCCAGACAGCCCTGTCCCACTGCTCGGGGTAGTAGTCGCCGCCGAAGCCGATGGCGGGTGAGCCGTCGTCTCGCAACGGCAGGTGTTCGAAGGCCATTCCTATCCCTTGCTCGCGCCGAGTGTGAGGCCGGCCACAAACTGTCGCTGCAGCACGAGGTAGATCACGAGGGTCGGGATGACCGTGATCACCGCACCCGCCGCGACGAGGTTGTAGTCGGTCAGGAACTGTCCCTGGAGGTTCTTGATCGCGGTGGTGATGGGAAGGCGATCCCCGGACTGGATGAAGAGGAGCGGCCAGAAGAAGTCGTTGTAGATCCAGATGACCTCGAGTGTGCCCAGCGCGGCAAGGGCCGGTCGGGTCAGCGGCAGGATGATCGAGATGTACTGGCGCCAGACGCCAGCGCCATCGACGAACGCCGCCTCGGTGAGGTCGTGCGGGAGTGCCTTCATGTAGTTGGACAGCACGAAGGTGCAGAACCCGATCTGGAACGCCGTGTCGACGATGATGACCGCCGTGTAGGTGTTCAGCAGGGAGCCCGAGTCGCTGATGCTGTACGGCAGCACGAAGTTCTTGAACATTTCGAAGAGTGGAGCCGCGAGCACCTGGGGTGGGAGCAGGTTGCCGGCCGTGAACATGATGAGCAGCGTGATGTTGAACTTCCAGCTGAAGCGGCTCACCGCGAACGCCATCATCGACGCCAGGAAGAGGGTGAGCAGCACCGTTGGGACGGTGATGATCACGGAGTTCCAGAGGTAGGTGAGCGTCTGGCCCTGGACGAAGGCGGTCACGAAGTTGTCGAGATTGAAGTGCCCGCCGAGGCTGAAGTAGCCGTACTTGTTGGTGTCGGCAAACGGTCGCAGCGAGATGAAGACCGACCAGCCGAGCGGAATCAGCCAGACAATCGCCATTACGGTGAGGAAGAGGTAGGTGCCCCAGTGCGACTTCTTTCCGGCGGGCTTTCGTTGAAGCGCGGGCGCGGTGTCGGTCAGCGCCAGTTCGTTCAGCGTGGTCATGCTGCGTCCTTCTTGAACGTGCGACTCAGGTAGATGATGATCGGCACGAGCGAGATCACCAGCAGTATGACCGCGAGGGCGGAGCCCACGCCGATGACCTGGCCCTCGCCGACCAGGTTCTGGATGACCAGGGCGCTGATGAGCTCGAGGCCGTTGGTGCCGCGGTTGATCACGTAGACCACGTCGAACGCTCGCAGCGATTCGATGAGCGTGATCACGATGATGACGATGTTGATCGGCCGCATCACCGGGAAGACGATGCGGAAGAAGACCTGGCGCGCGTTCGCGCCGTCGATGGATGCCGCCTCCCGAAGTGACGGGTCGACTCCCTTGAGCCCGGCCAGATAGAGGACCATGACGTAGCCCGCGTGACGCCAGGTTGCGGCGACGAGCGCCGCCCAGATGTTGACGTTCGAGTCGCCGAGCCAGTCCACCGCGCGCGGCGTGCCGGCGGTGCCGAGCAGGAAGTTGAGGAGGCCGGCGTTCTGGGAGTAGAACAGCTGCCAAATGATGCCGATCAGCGCGAGCGACAGCATGACCGGAACGAAGAAGATGCTCTGGTAAATCCGGGAACCGCGCAGCGGCTGGTCCAGCAGCACAGCGAGCAGTAGCCCGAGCGGGGTGGCGATCACCCCGAGAAATACCAGCCAGAGCACATTGTGCTCGAGGGCCGGCCAGAATGGCGGATAGTCCTTGAATACGTACGTGTAGTTGCTGAGGCCCGCCGGTCGGATGTCGGAGAAGGCGATGCCGTTCCACCGCACGAACGACAGGCCAACCGACAGGAGCGTCGGGATCCAGATGAAGACGAGCTGGATAAGCGTAGGGATGCCGACCATCACGGCAAGAACGATCTTGTCGCGTCTGGTCAGCAGCGCGCTGCGACGACGTCGGCCAAATCGGCCGGAGCGCTCTCGCGCCCCGGCCGAAGCGACCACGTCACCACGGGGGGTGGCGGTCATATTAGTGACTGATCCTACTGAGCCGCGTACAGCGTCTTAGCCTGCGATTCGAGGTTCTTGATGTCGACCGTGCCGTCCTTGATGAACGCCTGCATCGCCGGCTCGAGGACGTTGGATGCCATCGCCGGCAGCGCGTCACGGTCGAAGAACTGGCTGATGTTCTTCGCGTCTGCGATGACACCGGCAAGCTTCTTGCTGAACGCACTGTAGCCGGAGGTATCGGCACCCTTGACCGTCATCAGGTTCGACTTGTCGATGGCGTAGTACGCCTCCTGCCCCGCCGGGGAACCGAGGAAGGCCAGGAGATCCTTCGCCCCCTGGTTCTGACCGCCGCGCTTCGAGAGCATGAGTCCATCGATCGGAGCCTCGACCGCATCCTGCCCTTCGACCGCGATCTCCGGGAACGCGAAGAAGTCGATGTCGGCAAGCACTGCGGGGTCGGTGAACTGCTGGGTCACGAACGAGCCAAGCAGGTACATGCCCGTCTTCTTCGCTGCGAGAGCGGTGGCGGCATCCTGCCAGGTCGCGCCGAGTGCCGACGGGTCCTGGTAGGGGAGGAGTTCCTTCCACGTGTCGAAGATCTTCTGCACCTTGGGCTGGTCCCACGACTCCTTGTGCGCGCACAGGTCGAGGTGGAACTTGTAGCCGTTCAGGCGCATGTTGATGTAGTCGAACGTGCCACAGGCCGGCCAGGCATCCTTGTCGGCGAAGCCGATCGGGATGATGCCGTCCGCCTGCATCTTCTTCGCGAGCGTGACGAGGTCGTCGAACTTGGTCGGGATCTCGTAGCCCTTGTCCGCCCACAGGCTCTTACGGTAGAAGAAGCCCCAGGGGTAGTTGTAGTTGGGCACGAAGTACTGGTGTCCGTCGTCGCCGGTGGATGCCGCCTTGAGTCCGGCGCTAAAGCTTCCGCCGATCTTGTCCCAGACGTCGTCGATGGGGGCCGCGAGGCCCTTGGCCGCGTAGTAGCGCATGCGATAACCGGAAAACCAGGTGAACGCGTCATCCGGGCTGCCCTGGAGGTACGTGTTGATGTTGTTCTGGAACGAGTTGTGGTCGACCGTATTGGTGGTCACCTTGTCTTTGGTCTTTGTGATGAACTTCGAGACCATGTTGGCGTACGCCTTCTTGGGAACGGGGTCTGAAGCGTTTGAGCCGAAGGTGAATGTTTCGGTCTTCTTCGTGCCGGAGCCGCCGCCGGTGGAACACGCGGCAAGCAACGGAATGGTCGCGGCGCCCATGGCACCGGCCAGAAGAACCCGCCTGTCTACCGTCGTGTTCGCGATCTTGCGAAATGCACTGACTGTTTCAGTTGGCATCGTTTTATTACTCCTTCGTAATTCGAACGGGCAAGGGAATTCACGCAAGAATACATCCGGCGTGTACATAAAATCTCAAATTCGAACAAAATTGTCAATCATCACTCATCACGATTTGGCTTCGGCTCCCCCCGGAATGGGGTCAAATGCCGCATTCTTCCACGACTTTGCTCGATATTTTCAGTCGAAGATCTTCACCGGGACTATCGGTTTCGAACATTTTCGAGCATTATGGGGGATGCGTGCATTGAATTTCGAAAGTCGCCGGCCGGTCAGAGACGACCACAGCCGTTCACGCGGAATTGATGCCCCCTCACAGGGCCGATGGAGACATCGGATGTAGATTTGCACTCAAGGACTCACTGCCGGAGGAAGCCAGCGCGCTTTCTCTCGACACCCTCTTATAAGGAGACAACCAGATGTTGGGAAACCTGACCGGATGGCACTTCCTGATCATCCTCGTGATCATCCTGCTGTTGTTCGGAGCACCCAAGCTTCCCGGACTCGCCCGCAGCCTCGGACAGTCTGCGAAGATTTTCAAGTCTGAGATCAAGCCGGAGGAGAAGGCGGGCAACGACGCCACGTCGACTCCTGCGGACCCCATCGACACGGCAATCGACAAGAGTGCCGCCAACACGAGCGCCGCGGACTCGACCAGTACGAAGTCGTAACGACCGTGGCGTCGTTCACTTCCCGTCGGAACAAGACCGGCGGGAAGATGTCACTGGCGCAGCACCTGGTTGAGCTGCGCAAGCGGATACTCATTGCGGCTGTGGCGATCGCGCTCGGTGCGATCGCGGGATGGCTGGTCTCCGGCTACGTGTGGGACGCCCTCCGTGCGCCGGTCTACGAAATCATCAACGCGACCTACCGGCACGCCCAGATCAACTACCCCGACATCACCTCCGCGTTCGACCTCAAGCTGAAGATCGCGGTCTACGTGGGGCTCGTGGTCTCAAGCCCGGTCTGGCTGTTCCAGATCTTTGCGTTCCTGGCTCCCGGTCTCACCCGCAAGGAGAAGCGGTACACGTACGGCTTTGTGTTCACCGCCGTCCCGCTCTTCCTACTAGGGTGCGCGTCCGGGTGGTTTGTCGTTCCTCACGTTGTCATCCTCCTGACCAGCTTCGCGCCGAAGCAGGATGCCGCGTACATCACCGCCGGCGACTACTTCGACTTCATCATGAAGCTCGTGGTCGCGATTGGAATCGCCTTCGTGTTGCCGGTGTTTGTCGTGCTCCTGAACTTCGCGGGGGTGATTTCGGCGAAGTCGATCATCAAGTCCTGGAAGATCGCAACGCTCCTCATCATTCTGTTCACGGCGATCGCAACGCCGGCCGCGGACGTGGGCTCGATGTTCCTGCTCGCGATTCCGATGGTGGTGCTCTACTTCGCGGCGTACGGGGCGGCATGGCTCCACGACCGTTCGGTCGCCCGGCGGATGCTCGCGGAAGAGCGCAGCTACAGCACCGTGTAGCTCGACTGGAGCATAAGACGGGCTACGACGCGAGCTTGTCCTGCTTTGTGGCAGGCTCGATGTCCGCCTTCGCAGCTGGCTGGTCGATGTCGATCGGATCCATCCTCGCCATCGGGTACTCGTCGTGCTTCGGCAGGAGTTCGGTCTTTGCCTGCTCTTCGGACGGCTCGAGGAGCGCCTCGCGGATGATGCGGCGGGGGTCGTACTGCCGGGGATCGAGGCTCTTCCACTCGATGTCGTCGTACTCCGGACCCATCTCTTCCTTGATGCGATCCTTGGCGCCGTTCGCGAAATCGCGAACCTGGCGAACTATGCGTGCGAGGACGGCCGCGTAGTGCGGCAGTTTTTGGGGACCGATGAGGAATGCGGCCACGATGCCGATGAGCAGGATTTTCTCGAAACTCAGCCCAAACATGGCCCCAGACTATCTCAGCGTGCCCGAAATGAGTCAATAGTGAACAAAAGCGAACGTTAACACCCAAATGGCGGCGCGCGGCGCTGTGAATGCGGGGCGCGCAGAATGGATGCATGACTGATGCTGCCCCGAGCCCCATTCACGACTCCGACAAGGACTGGGTAAAGGCCCAGATCGACGAATACATCGCAACCGAGGGCGCGAAACCCGTATTCCGGTACCGCGCCCCGCTCGTCCTGATTACGACGTTGGGACGCAAATCCGGCGAGTGGCGGCGAACCTGCCTGATCGGTGCGAGCGACGGATCGGACGTGCTGGTCGTCGCGTCGCAGGGCGGCGCTCCGAAGCATCCGTCCTGGTATCACAACCTTGTGGCCGACCCGCGGGTGTGGGTGCAGCAGGGCGCGGACAGCTTTTGGACGACCGCTCACACGGCGACCCCGGAGGAGAAGCCGCGCCTGTGGGACAAGATGGTCGGCCTCTATCCGGACTACGCCGACTACCAGACGCGAACCGACCGGCAGATCCCCGTTGTAGTGCTCGTCCGCGACGCGTAGCCAATACGGAGTAACCTGAGGGCAAGAAACACGGGAGTCCGGTGATGCCGGGCTGAGAGGGAGCTTCTCCAAGCTCCGACCGTCGAACCTGATCTGGATCATGCCAGCGCAGGGAGGCCATTCACTCTCGAGCACAATGGATCGCACCCGCGATGCAGTGCTCCCGTGCCATTCATAACCTGAAAGGCACGAAAATGACTACAGCAACATCCGAAGTCCCGAAGCGGCGCATCGTCTTCCGCTGGAGGGTCGTCGACATCATCGTCGCCGCCGTGGTCGGTGTCGCATTTGGCGTCGTGTTCTACGGCTGGGACCTCGTCTATGCGATCCCGACCAAGCCGCTCGAGCTCCTTCTGCCCGGCACCCAGGCACTGCTCTACGGCGTCTGGCTGATTCCGGCGGTCTTGGGCGCCCTCATCGTTCGCAAACCGGGCGCCGCACTCTTCACCGAGCTCGTCGCCGCGACTCTCGAAGCGCTGCTCGGCGCACAGTGGGGCGGATTCCAGACCATCCTGCAGGGCATCGTGCAGGGGCTCGGCGCCGAGGTCATCTTCGCGATCCTGCTCTACTCGAGCTGGCGGCTGTGGGCCGCGATCCTCGCGGGCGCCGCATCCGGCGCGAGCATGGCCATCAACGACTTCATCAACTCGTACGCGGGCGCCACGGTCGCGTTCAAGGCGAGCTACGGCATCAGTGCCGTCGTTTCCGGCGCAATCATCGCCGGGGTCGGCTCCTGGTTCCTGGTTCGAGCGCTGGCTAGAACCGGTGCGCTGTCGCGGTTCGCGGCGGGTCGGGAGGCCACCGTGGTCACCTCGTCAGCGAGGGGCTGATCACGGCGACCCTCGCGCGCGGTCCCGCCTCGATCGAGGCGCGGGGCTGGGGATGGCGCCACGCCGGCCGCGCCGACTTCGCGGTGGGCGGGCTCGACCTGTCGATCTCGCGAGGCGAGCGCGTGCTCCTGCTCGGCGCATCCGGTGCCGGAAAATCGACGCTCCTTCAGGCGCTGGCCGGCGTGCTCGGGGGTGAGGATGAGGGCGACTCGACGGGCGAACTGCTGGTCGACGGGACGCGACCGGACCGATCGCGCGGACGTGTCGGCCTGGTTCTGCAGGACCCGGATTCGCAGGTCATCCTTGCGCGAGTATGCGACGACGTCGCCTTCGGCTGCGAGAACCTTGGCGTGCCGCGCGAGGAGATTTGGCGTCGCGTCCGTGAGTCTCTCGACGCGGTCGGCCTCGACCTGCCGCTCGAGTTTCCGACCGCGCTGCTGTCCGGCGGGCAGAAGCAGCGGCTCGCTCTTGCCGGCGTTCTCGCGATGCGGCCCGGATTGCTGCTGCTCGACGAGCCGACGGCAAATCTGGACCCATCCGGAGTGGGCGAGGTTCGGGATGCGGTCGGCCGAGTCATCGAGGATCGCGACTCAACCTTTATCGTCATCGAACACCGGGTCGAGACCTGGATCGACCTCGTCGACCGGGTCATCGTCCTCGAGGCGGGCGCGGGAATTGTCGCGGATGGTTCGCCGCGCGAGGTGCTCGCCGGGGAGGGCAAACGGCTCGCCGCGAGTGGGGTTTGGGTGCCGCGGTATCCGCCCAGCGTTCCGGCTCGGACGTCGACGCCGGGCTCGATGCTTCTACAGATCCACGAACTCGCGATCGCGCGGCCGGGCGGACAGGTCATCCAGGACCACCTCGACGTCCGGATCGCGGCCGGTACCGCGCTCGCCGTGACGGGACCGAATGGGAGCGGAAAGTCGACGCTCGGTCTCACCCTCGGCGGGCTGATCCCGCCGGCATCCGGAACCGTGGACGCGTCTGGCCTGGCCAAGGGGCTCGGGTCGGACCCGCTCCGCTGGAAGTCCCGCGAACTGGTGTCGCGCATTGGCTCCGTGTTTCAGGATCCGGAGCACCAGTTTCTGGCCGCCACCGTGCGCGACGAGTTGGCAGTTGGTCCGCGGGTACTCAAGCTCGCGGGCTCGGAGATCGACGCCCGGGTCGACGAGCTCGCGCAGCGCCTCCGCCTCACCGAGCTTCTCGCCGTGAATCCGTTCACACTCTCCGGCGGGGAAAAGCGGCGCCTGTCGGTGGCGACGGCGCTGATCACTCGACCGCCCTTGCTCATCATGGACGAACCAACCTTCGGCCAGGATTCCCGCACCTGGTCCGAACTCGTCGCTCTCTTCGCCGAGCTGCTGGATGCGGGCGACGCGCTGGTGGCGATCACCCACGACGCCGCCTTCGTCGATGCCATCGCGGACTCCGAACTGACCCTCAGCGCGGGTGCGGAGGCGGTGCGACGATGACGAGCATCCTGACTCCCGCCCGCGGCGGTCAACCGATCTTCCGCGTTAATCCGGTCGCGAAGCTCGCAACGACTCTCATCGTCGGTGTGGCGCTCTTGCTCTCGCTGGACTGGGTGTCGGCGGTGGTCGCGCTCGGGTGCGAGTTGGTCCTTCTGTTCTGGGCTGGCGTTAGTGCCCGACGTTTCGGCATCCGCGCGCTCCCGATTCTCGTTGCGGCAGTTCTCGCGGGGGTCACGATCGCGCTCTACGGGCGAGCATCCGGTGCAACCCATTTCGCGTTCCTCTTTGCCCGGGTCACCGACGGCTCGCTCGACCTCGCGGCTGCCACCGCACTGCGCATCCTCGCGATCGGGCTGCCCGCGCTGGTGCTATTTCTCACGGTCGATCCCACCGATCTCGCCGACGGCCTTGGCCAGGTGCTGCACCTCCCGGCGCGATTCGTCATCGGGGCTCTCGCGGCGCTGCGGCTTACCGGCCTCTTTCTGGATGACTGGCGCTCGCTGGAACTGGCCAGGCGCGCTCGCGGCACCGCCGACCGCGGTCGGGTCCGACGGTTTGCTGGACAGGCATTCGCGCTTTTGGTCTTGTCGATCCGACGGGGGAGCAAGCTGGCGACGGCGATGGAGGCTCGCGGGTTCGGCGCATCCACCCACCGAACGTGGGCGCGGGAGTCGCGATTCGGATGGCCGGAGACGCTCCTCGTCCTGATTGGGCTGACGGTCGCCGCGGCAGCCATCACCGCCGCGATTCTGGCAGGGACCTGGAGGTTCCTCGGTGGCCAGTGATGCCGAACGGATCGTGGCCGCGGTTTCCGGGATCCGGCCGGTCATCCTCATCGATGGTCGCTCCGGTTCGGGCAAGACCGAGCTCGCGACGGAGCTCGTTTTCGCACTCGACGCCCAGCTGGTTCGGCTCGATGACGTCTACCCGGGGTGGGGCGGCCTCGAGGCCGGGAGCGAGTGCGTTCGCACGGACATCCTGCCGGCCAACCGGTGGCGGCGGTGGGACTGGGTGGCGGATGCTCCCGCCGAGTGGCACGAACTCGACCCGAGCCGCCCGTTGATTGTCGAGGGCAGCGGCTCGCTCAGTCGCGCCAATCGCGAGCTCGCAACTTTCGGCGTCTGGGTGGAACTCGATGAGCCCACCCGCAAGGCGCGCGCCCTGGCGCGGGACGGCGGAACCTACGAGGCGCACTGGGCCGACTGGGCCGCCCAGGAGCAGCGCTTTGTCGACCGCGAGCGACCCGACCTCCTGGCCGACTACGTCGTCGACCAGCGCGGGAGCTAGCCCCAGCCGAGGTTGTGCAGCTCCTCGTCGTCGAGACCGTAGTAGTGCCCGATCTCGTGGACGAGGGTGACGTGGATGTTCAGCTTCAGGTCATCCAGATCGCGCGAGATTCGCAAGTGCGGTTCGCGGTAGAGCACGATGTGGTCGGGAAGCTCACCGTGACCGTACTGTCCGCGACGGGTCAGGGCGATGCCCGTGTAGAGGCCGAGTAGGCCGAGGGATCCGTCATCCGGTCGGCTCTGGGTGGTGAATCCGACATTCTCGATGCCGTCGATCATGTCGTCGGGGAGCAGGTCCAGCTCGTCGGTCACGAGTTTCTCGAACTGGTCGGCATCGAGGGCGTCGAGCCTCACCGATCCACCGCCTTCACCAGCGACCACTGCAGGGCGCCAAGCCAGTTGTAGACCGAGAGCAGGTACCGGTCGTCGCCCTCGTGGGGTGGTTCGGTGGCCGGGTCCTCCAGGCCAAGTCGGCTGGCGAGGGCGAGGCGGATATCGGTGAGCGAGCGCAGCCAGGACTGGGCGGACGGGTCATCCAGGATCACGCGGAGGTGGCCATCCTTCGGGTCGCCCTCCAGCGTCTCGACCATGGTCAGGGCGTTCAGGACTTTGCCGTCGGCGAGCTCGTCCTCGGTGAAGCGCCGGAACTCCGCAGAGTCCGACTCGTCGAGGTACGCGGAGGGAAGCAGGCGATTGAGGGCAGCATCGTCCGCCGTATCTGCGCGGCCGGCGATGAGCGTCGCGACCTGGTTTGCGAGGTCGGCGAGCAGGCGCGCATCCGATTCGGTGAGTTTGATCGAGATGCCCCTGGCGGTGACTCGGAAGCCGCTCACTCGTCGTCCTTCTGCAGCGTCGCCCAGAGCCCGTAGCCGTGCATCGCTACGACGTGGCGCTCCATCTCCTCGCGGGAGCCCGTCGCAACCACCGCGCGGCCCTCGTGGTGGACGAGGAGCATCAGGCGCTTCGCCTCGGGGGGAGCAAATCCGAAATAGGTCTTGAACACCCAGGTGACGTAGTTCTGCAGGTTGACCGGATCGTTCCACACGATCGTGATCCACGGCCGATCGGGCAGCACGACCGTGTGGAGGTCGAGGTCCTCCTCGGTGCGTTCCAGCGTGTCAGCCACGGTGCCAGCTTAACCAGAAGCGGCCCGGCCGAAGCCGAGCCGCAATCCGTTTGCATGGGGTGGACGACGGGGCTCGAACCCGCGACCACCGGCACCACAAGCCAGTGCTCTACCAACTGAGCTACGCCCACCATGAGCCGCTTCCACTTGCGTGGAGGCAACCAAAGAATTCTACAGTAGGCGAGGGGCCCAGTTTGCGACGACCGTGGCGGCGGTGGCCTGCGCCTGCTCCGAGGTCGGGCCAGGCTCGGCGACGAAGGCAATCCCGCGGTAGTACTCGAGCTCGCGAATCGACTCGAGGATGTCGGCGAGTGCGCGGTGTCCGCCGTTCTTCGGGGGAGCGCTGAAGTAGATGCGCGGGAACCAGTGCCGGATGAGTTCCTTGATGGATGACACGTCGACACTGCGGTAGTGCAGGTGCGAGTCGACTCGCGGCATGTACTTGGCCAGGAACATCCGGTCGGTACCGATGGTGTTGCCGGCGAGCGGGGCGCTCTGAGCCCCTGGGACGAATTTCAGGATGTACTCAAGGACCTCGTACTCGGCCTCGGCGAGTGACTTGCCGTTCGGAATTTCCTCGAGGAGTCCGCTGGCCGTATGCATCTCGCGGACGAAGTCACCCATGTGGTCCCACGCGGTCTGGTCGGGCTTGATGACGATGTTGAAACCGGGGTCGACCGGCACAAGGTCATAGTCGGTGATGACCACCGCGACCTCAACGAGTTCGTCGATCTGAAGATCGAGCCCGGTCATTTCGCAATCGATCCAGACCAGACGGTCATCCGCAGAAGCCACGCCCCCATCCTACCGACCGCCCCCGACCCGGATTCTGCACCGTCCAGTTGGGGTGGAGGGAGAAACCGCAACCGGTGGAGGGAAATGGTGCGCGATGGGCGGCGTTGTTACTCCGCCCATCCGTCCGTTGCTCCCGCCACCCGGTATTTAGAGTGGGTGGATGACCGCAGCGATACTCCTTCTCGTGAATGGCGTCTTCAACTGGATCGTCTGGCCGCCGTTCTATCGGCGTACGGCCGCCGATCCTCGGGCCAGGGATGAGCAGGGCAAGGCGACTCGTTTCCTCAAAGTCCACGCGATCCTGATCGGGAGTGCGCTGCTGCTAGCGATCGTCTCGCTCGTATTCGGTGTGCTCACGCTGCTTCGGGTGGTCTAAGACGCGAATCCTGTACGCGACTTTGCAGTTATTGCTGTTCGCGGACGTATTTGCAGCATCTTCTGCAAAGTCGTGCTCCTGAATGAACCCGCAGACGCGACCGACCGCCCCCGACCCGCTTTCTGCGAGACTATTCACATGACTGACGAACAGCCCACCCTCGCCCACGGCGACGAGTACATTGTGATCTTCTCCGGCGGGCCCAACGACGGGCAGACCGACCACCGCATTGCGACCGCATCCGGTTGGGATACTGAGATCATCGTCAACGGACTCGAGTCGATGGCTGCCGCCGAGTTTGCGTACACGGCGACGACCGCCGTGAAGGTCGGCGACAGCGTGCACGTCACCTACGTCTGGGATCCAAAGGATGCCGACGACCTCGAGGACACCGAAGAGCGCTACGACTCGTAGCGAGGGCGGCGAAGCCCCCTCGGGTCGAGTAGCCGCGGCGAAGCACGGCGTTATCGAGACCACCGCAGGAATCACAACGGCTCGCGGACAGTTGGGCTTCATGTGAACGTCGACTTCTACACCTCCACCTTCTGCGAGCCGTGCATGATCACGCGCTCGGTGCTGGCCGAGGCCGGTCGACTGGTGAGCGCGATGCAGCTCGTTGAGCACGACATCGTGCGCGACGAGAGCGAGGCGGAGCGCCTGGGCATCCGTTCGACGCCCACCGTGATCATCAGCGGGGCCGACGGGACAGAGGTGTTCCGGGCCGAGGGTATCCCTTCGCTCAACCAGGTCTTGGTGGCGCTCGCGAAGGCCGCTTAATAGGCACGTAGTACCTATCGGGTTCCCGCTGCGGCGCACCGCATACTTGGGGTCGTGCCTACGACAGTTCCCACCGCGTTCTGGAGCACCGACTCCGCGACGCTCCTGACCGATCTCGACTCCTCGGCGAAGGGTCTGACCAGTTCGCAGGCGGCCGCGACGCTCGCGCGGGTGGGTGCAAATACCCTGGCAACCTCGAAGCAGGCATCCGCTGGCAAGCTTCTGGCGCGCCAGTTTCTCAGCCCGATCATCATCATCCTGGTGATCGCGACGGTGCTGGCCATGGTCCTTGGTGACCTGGTCGACTCGATCATCATCCTTGTCATCATCCTGCTGTCCGGCTTGCTCGGATTCTGGCAGGAACGCGGCGCCGGTCGGGCGATCGCCGCGCTGCTCGCGACCGTGGAGATCAAGGCCAACGTGTACCGGGACGGCACGATCCGGGCGGTGCCGATCAGCGCGATCGTGCCGGGGGATGTCGCCGACGTTGCCGCCGGCGATCTTGTGCCCGGCGACTCGATCGTGCTGTCATCCAATGGACTGCAACTGGACGAGTCCGCCCTGACCGGTGAGACGTTCCCGGTCGAGAAGACTCCGGGGACGAGTGCGGTCGCCTCGGCGCTGAACGCCCGCTCGAACATGGTCTATCTGGGTACGCATGTCGCGAGTGGCAGCGGCACTGTCGTTGTCGTGGGGACCGGCGCCGACACGGAGATCGGATCGGTCTCGGCTCGCCTCGAGACGGCGCCGCCGAAGACGGGGTTTGAAAAGGGGCTGACCAGCTTCGGGCTCTTTCTCACGCGGATCATGATCGCGCTGGTCGTGGTGATCTTCGTCATCAACCTGATCGAACACAAAGATCCCATCAACTCCGTCCTGTTCTCTCTCGCTCTCGCGGTGGGCCTCACGCCGCAACTGCTGCCAACCATCGTGAGCATCAGCCTGGCGCAGGGTGCGCGCGCGATCGCCAAGCGTCGGGTGATCGTCCGTCGCCTCGACTCGATCGAGGACTTCGGATCGATGAGCATCTTCTGCTCCGACAAGACCGGCACCATGACCGCCGGCCAGGTGGTACTCGACGCCGCACTGGATGTCGCGGGCAAGCCGAGCAAGGTCGTGGCCCGCCTCTGCTACATCGACGCGTTCTTCCAGGTCGGCCTGAAGAACCCGATCGATGACGCCATCTGCGCCGACGTGAAGTGCGATGTCTCGAGGGTCGTGAAGCTGGGGGAGTTGCCCTACGACTTCAACCGTCGCCGACTGAGCGTGCTGGTGAAGGATGGCGCTGGCGCGCCGACCCTCGTGAGCAAGGGTGCGTTGGATGCGATCCTCGAGGTGTGCACGACGGCACAGACCGCGGACGGCTCCACGGTGCCGATCGCGACGGTGAATACGGCCGTGCAGAAGCTCTTCCTCGATCTGAGCAACCAGGGCTATCGCGTACTCGGTGTCGCGACCCGGGAGCTCAACGGCGCCGCCTCGACGACGCTCGCGGACGAGGCATCCATGACTCTTGTTGGTTTCGTGACCTTCGCCGACCCCGCCAAGCCGGACGCGGCCAAGACGCTCAAGGACCTCGCGGACAACGGAATCTCGGTGCGTATGCTCACCGGCGACAACCGTCTGGTCGCGGCGCACATCGCCAGAGAGGTCGGACTCGACACGACGACGGTGTTGACCGGCGCGGACATCGACAAGCTGGACGATGCGGCCCTGGCGGCGCGGGCACCCGGTGTCATCGTGTTCGCCGAACTCAACCCGTTGCAGAAGGAACGGATCGTTCGCGCCCTTCGCGCCACCGGCCAGACGGTCGGCTACATGGGCGACGGCATCAATGATTCGCCCGCACTACACGCAGCGGATGTCGGCATTTCCGTCGACAGCGCCGTCGCCGTCGCGAAGGAGGCCGCCGCGATCGTGCTGCTCGACAAGGATCTGAACGTGCTGCTCGCCGGCATGACCCAGGGTCGCCGAACCTTCGCCAACACGATGAAGTACATCTTCATGACGACGAGCGCGAGCTTCGGCAACGTGCTGAGCATGGCGATCGCCGCGGCCGTGCTGCCTTTCCTGCCGCTCCTCGCGGGGCAGATTCTGCTCATCAACCTGCTCACCGACTTCCCGGCGACATTCATTGCCACGGACTCGGTGGATGCCGCCCAGCTGCGCAAACCGCAGAGGTGGAACGTGAAGCTGATCCGGAACTACATGATCGTGTTTGGGTCGATCAGTTCCGCCTTCGACATCATCACGTTCCTCGTGCTCGAGCTCGGATTCCATGCGAAGGTGCACGAGTTTCAGAGCGCATGGTTCATCGGCAGCATCCTCACCGAGGTGGTGGTGCTCTTCGTTCTCCGAACCCGGCGGCCGTTCTTCCGCAGTCGACCGAGTCGCTGGATTGTCATCGCGAGCATCGTCGTCGCGGCGATCGCCTGCTACCTGCCGTACTCGCCGCTCGCCAAACCGCTGTCGCTGGTGGGTCTTTCGTTGCCGCTGTTCCTCGCGATCATCGGAATCACGCTGGTCTACGTCGCATCCAACGAGATCGCCAAGCGATTCTTCTGGAAGCCCCGCCAGCGAACGGCCTAAATTTTTGTGTTGTCGTCGCCGGTCGCATCCACCCGCACGTTGCTCGACTTGAAGGGGAGGCCGTCGGTCGTCGAGACGTCCACCGGGTCTTCGCCGTGGGCGCGGGTGTAGGCGCGGTGCGACATCCGTTCGTCGTCCATCCGCTGGTTGAGTGACGCGTACTTCGTGCCCAGCGAGGGGACGCGGCGAATCACATCCATCACCAGCCGGAACCGGTCGAGGTCGTTGAGCATCAGCATGTCGAAGGGTGTCGTGGTCGTGCCTCGTTCGTTGAACCCGCGAACGTGCAGGTTCTCCTGATTCCTTCGGCGGTAGGTCAGCCGGTGCACGAGCGCGGGATAGCCGTGGAAGGCGAAGATCACGGGCTTGTCGACCGTGAAGATCGCCTCGTAGGCGGCGGCCTCGAGCCCGTGTGGATGCTCGGTGCTGTCCTGCAGGCGCATCAGGTCGACGACGTTGACGAACCTCATCTTCAGTTCGGGGATCTCCTTCTTCAGGATCTGCACCGCGGCCATCGCCTCGATCGTCGGGACGTCGCCCGCGCAGGCGATCACCACATCGGGAGCCTCACCCTCGACCTCGGTGCCCGCCCAGTCCCAGACGCCGAGTCCGCGCTCGCCATGCTCGCGTGCCTCCTCGAGGCTAAGGAAGTTCGGCGACGGCTGCTTTCCCGCGACGATGACGTTGACGTAGTTGTGCGTGTTGAAGACGTGCTCGGCGGTCACGAGTAGCTGGTTCGCGTCGGCCGGTAGGTAGACCCGCACGACGCTGGCGCGCTTGTTGACGACGTGATCGAGGAAGCCGGGGTCCTGGTGGGAGAACCCGTTGTGGTCCTGCCGCCACACGTGGCTCGACAGCAGGTAGTTGAATGACGGGATGGGGCGTCGCCAGGGCACCTCGGCCGCCGACTCCAACCACTTGGCATGCTGGTTGAACATCGCGTCGACGACGTGGATGAACGCCTCGTACGAGTTGAACAGGCCGTGCCGTCCGGTGAGGGTGTAGCCCTCGAGGAGACCCTCCATCAGGTTTTCGCTGAGCGCCTCGATGACGCGGCCATCGTGGGAGAGGTTTTCGTCGACCGCCAAGTACTCGCCCTGCCAGGCTTTCGCGGTGACGTCATAAACGTCGTCGAGTCGGTTGGATGCGGTCTCATCCGGTCCGAAGATTCGGAAGTTGGTGGGATTGGCGGCGATCACATCCCGCAGCCAGCCGCCGAGAACCCGGGTTGGTTCGAGGACGATCCCGCGGTCCTTGGAGACGTCGACGGCGTGTGGCTCGAGCGGCGGCAGGTCGAGGTCTTTCATCAGGAGACCGCCGTTGCCGTGCGGGTTGGCGGACATCCGCTTCTCGCCCTTGGGCCGGTTCGCGTCGAGTTCGGCGATCGGTTTGCCGGATGTCTCGAAAAGCTCGCCGGCCCTGTAGCTCTCCATCCACTCCTGCAGCTGGTGGAGGTGCTCGGGCTTGTCGCGGACATTCGCGATCGGAACCTGATGGGCGCGCCAGGTATTCTCGACCGGCTTGCCGTCGACGAACTTGGGGCCGGTCCATCCTTTTGGCGTCTTCAGGATGATCATTGGCCACATCGGACGCTCCTCGTTGCCGTCCTCGCGAGCGGAGCGCTGGATGCCCGCGATGTCGTCGAGCGCCTGCTCGAGCGCATCCGCGAATCGGGCGTGCACGGCCATGTGGTCTTCGTCGTCGAAGCCGCCCTCGACCAGCACCGGTGCGTAGCCGTAGCCTCGCATGAGGTTCATCAGTTCGTCGATCGGGATGCGGGCCAGGATGGTCGGATTCGCGATCTTGTACCCGTTGAGGTTCAGGATCGGGAGCACTGCCCCATCCGTCTTTGCGCTCAGGAATTTGTTGAGGTGCCAGCTTGTCGCGAGCGTCGCGGTCTCGGCCTCGCCGTCACCGATGACGGTGGCCAGGATCAGGTCGGGGTTGTCGAGCGCCGCACCGTAGGCGTGCACGAGCGAGTAGCCGAGCTCGCCGCCCTCGTTGATGGAGCCGGGCGTCTCGGGCGCCGCGTGGGACGGGATGCCCCCGGGAAACGAGAACTGGCGGAATAGCTTCTGCATCCCTTCACCGTCGAGGGTGATGTTGGAGAACAGTTCAGAGTAGGTGCCGTCCAGCCAGGCGTTGGCGACGATGCCCGGGCCGCCGTGCCCCGGGCCGGCGATGTAGACGACGCTGAGGTCGCGTTGGATGATGAGCCGGTTGAAGTGTGCCCAGACGAGGTTGAGGGCCGGCGTCGTGCCGAAGTGCCCGAGGAGCCGGGGCTTCGTGTCATCGATGGTGAGTGGGCGTTCGAGGCGGGCGTTGTCGAGCAGGTAGATCTGCCCAACCGAGAGATAGTTGGCAGCGCGCCACCACTTGTCGACGACGGTGAGATCACGGGGAGTCTGGGCGTCAGTAGTGGCCATCAATCCAGACTATGACTCTGGGGCTCGTTCTCCGCAGGAGTTCGCTCAAGCGTCGCGCTCGCGACGCAATCCCGATGTCGACGAGGTCGAGTCGCCCGACCTCGCGCCACCCCTGTCGTGGGTAATGACGACTTCTGTCGGTTCCCGACTGGGATCTGCCAATCGCAGAAGCAGGAGTTCCGCAGCTTTCTGACCGAGTTGGTATGTCGGTTGCGCTCCTACCGTCACCGGGTGCAGCGAGGAGGCCCACCAAGGCAGAGGGTCGAAACTGACCAGCGCCGGAGCGGTACTCGGCTGTTCCTCCGCGAGCGCCCGAAGCGCGCCGAGTGCCATGACGTTGTTTCCGATGAAAATGCCGGACGGGGGCGTCTCCATTTCGAGGAGACTTTTCATGGCGTCGTGGCCGCCGAGCTCGGTGTAGTCGGTCTCGATAATGAGTTCGGGATCGGGATAGACGCCCACGGACGAGTGCGCGTCCATGAAGCCGGCAAGTCGCTCAACGGCGGTGCTCGTCGTGTGGGGGCCACCAATGTGGGCGACTCGCCTGGATGCGGTAAGAAGCCCAGCCGTGAGGATACGGGCGTCATCGCGGTTTGCCACCCTCACCGTGTCGTACGCTCCTCCGGGGATGCGCCGATCAATGAGCACGACAGCCAGCCCGGACGCAACCGCGTCCTCGAGTTTGGCAACGTCGGTAGACGCGGGGGCGAGAACGACGCCGTCGAGCTGCTGGTCCGCAAGCAACTCGAGGTACTCGGTCTCCTTCTCCTGGTTGTCGTCGCTGTTGCACAGAACGAGCAAATATCCGGCGACTCGAAGAGTGTCTTCTATTCCCCGAACGACCTCCGTGTAGAAGGGATTGGCGACGTCTGGTACGACGACGCCAATCAGTCGGGTGAAGCTGCGCCGGAGTCCAGACGCGAGAGTATTTCGGCGGTAGCCAAGGTCGGTGGCCGCGTTCTGAACGCGGGCACGAGTGGACACGCTAACAGGTGCATTCCCGTTGAGAACACGCGACACCGTCGCAGGCGAGACACCCGCCCGTCGAGCGACATCGACAAGTTTTGTGCGGGGCGCCGTCATTGCAGCCTCTCTGCAAGCGGCAACCGGCCGCGTTCTGAAATGGGATGAATCCTATTGCGTAGGCAGATAGCGTCGCCCGCTATTTGGTCGTGCGAACCACACGCTACAGCAAGCCGAAGCGGGCAACGAACGGTCGAGAAGGAGTGTCACCCGGCTGCGCGGCGGGCCGCCACACGCTTGATTCCTGCCTGAAACGTAATTGAAACAATCTGCCCATACGCTCCCATTCAGGGATGAAAACGATTTCATAAATTGAATCGATTTCAGCAACTCGCGCGGCAGTTCCGGCGCCAAACCGCAGAAGAAGGACGCATTCATGACATTCGATACTTCACCAGATCGATTGATATCGCTTCGCGGGATTGGCAAGCGCTACGGATCGGTTGATGTCCTTCGCGAAATTGATATCGATCTTGATGCGGGAGAGTGCCTCGGCCTTGTCGGGGAAAATGGCGCGGGGAAGTCGACGTTGCTCGGCATCGTTAGCGGCAAGACTCCGCCGACGTGGGGCACGATTCTCATGGGCGGCGAGGAGCGTGCTTTCCGGTCACCTCGGGAGGCACGCGCGGCCGGAATCGAAATAATCCCACAGGAGCTCGCGTATATTCCCCACCTCTCCGTAGCGGAAAATCTCCTCCTCGCGAACTGGCCACGAGGGCGCACGTGGGTCTCGCAACGTGCACTGAATCGGGAAGGCGACATCGCCCTTGAGAGGTTGGGCCTGTCGATCGACGTGCGAAGGCGCATGACGGAACTGTCCCTCGCGGAGCGCCAATTGGTCGAGATTGCCAAGGCACTCCTCGGCAACGCGCGCCTGCTCATCCTGGACGAACCGACCGCTTCACTTCACGCGCGGGAATCGGAGTTTCTCATGGGCAAGCTGCACCAACTCAAGGCGAATGGCGTCTGTCTGATCTACGTCAGCCACCACCTGGACGAGACGTTCGAGGTCAGCGACCGGATAGCCGTCCTCCGCAACGGCGCACTCGAAGACCTGTCTATGACGGCAAGCACGACGCTCGATCGCACGGTGTCGCTCATGCTGGGCTCTGACCAGGCTTACGGAACAGGCACGCTTCGTCCTGAGCCGCAGCGACTCGGCCAACCGATCGAGCTACGAGGATGGAACACTCCGACCCAACCTGTTCTGGTGAACTGCGATTTGGACTTGCACCCCGGCGAGGTTCTCGGACTCTTCGGGCTGGTTGGGTCAGGCGCAGAATCGGTTGCCCGCGGCCTTGGCGGACACCAGAGCGACATTGCCGGCAGCGTGTCCGGACCCACGGGAGTGTCAGGGGTACCGCGATCACCGCGCGCCGCCCGCGCGATGCAGGTTGCATACGTTCCCGCGGAAAGGAAGTCGGACGGGCTCGCGCTGAATCAGACCGTCGCCGAGAACCTCACGGTCATGGTGCTCAACAGATTTTCCGGCTTCGCATCCTGGCTCAAACGACGCGGGCAACTCGCGCTTTCAAAGTCCACGGTTGAGTCATCCGCGGTTCGATGCCAATCCGTGCTGCAGGAGGTCGGACAGCTCAGCGGTGGCAACCAGCAGAAAGTTCTCCTCGCGAGCCGCTTGCTTGCTGAGCCGGCAATCCTGGTGCTTCATGAACCCACCCGCGGTGTGGATATCGGCTCCCGCAACCAGATTCATGCGCAACTTACCGACTACGCCAGGGCGGGCGGCGCTGTCCTGCTGGTGACCTCTGACGTGCAGGAGGCAATCGATGCCACCGACCGACTGCTCGTGATGAGAGACGGGCGTGTCGTCGACGAACTGTCCGGGATCAGAAAAACCAAAAACCTTGCCCTATCAACAGCAGCTGGGAGTGCCGCATGACCAATCAAGTCGAGCTCAACGTCGCGAAGGCGCCTCGCGCACCGCGATTCACCCTGAGTCGGTTGCCCGCCACCGCGGTCGTTGGCACGTTCCTCGTGCTTGTGATCGCCGTCTTCAGCATCACGGCCGACGGATTCCTTACCGTTGGCAATGCGACCACAATTGTGTCGACCGCGAGTGTGATCATGATTGCTGCCCTCGGTCAGTTGCTCGTGGTCATTTCGGGTGGCTTTGACCTTTCCATTGGCGGAATGATTCCGCTCGCGGCCGTGCTCTTCTCCTCCCTCACCACGAGCGGCTGGCCCATGTGGAGCGCCCTCCTCGCCTGCCTGATCATTGGCGTCATCGTCGGATTCATCCATACCTTCTTCATCGTGTTCCTGAAGGTGAACCCGCTCATCACTACCCTTGCCACGCTTTCTGTTACCGGGGGTATCGGCTTCATCCTGTCCAATGGCCAGACGCTCGCCGTGCCAGGAGACGCCGGTGTCCTCGGGGACCAGGTAATCGGTACCCTCCCGTGGCACGTGCTGGTAATGGTGCTTCTGGTGATAGTCGTTCACCTGTTGCTGCAGCACTCCATCTTTGGTCGACGCATCTACATGATCGGCGGTAACTCAGAAGCCGCGCGTATCGCTGGCGTTCGCGTCACGCTCATCGGTGGCTCCGCCTATGTGCTGTCTGCCGTCTTCGCAGCATTCGCCGGCGTGGTACTAGCCAGCCAGCTCCTCGCGGCATCGGGCGCAGTAGGCAGCGACATCACCCTCCAGAGCCTTGCTGCGGTAGTGCTCGGTGGTGCGGCGCTGACGGGCGGGCGGGGCAGCGTCCCCGGCGCTGTCATCGGTGTACTGCTCCTTGGAATTATCGCGAACGGCATGACTATCCTCCTCGTGCCCAGCTTCTACCAACAGGTTGTCTCCGGCATCGTGCTGCTTGCCGCAGTGACGTTCAGTCGGTTGCAGGAACGCGCAAAACGCGTCTCGTAACACCCAGCTCCATGTCCCGCATCAAATAACTAATAGAGAGATGTCCCAGAAATGAAAAAAAATGGAAGACGCCTCGCACTGGTGGTTGTCGTGAGTGTTGTCGCGCTCATCCTGAGCGCCTGCTCGACCGCCACTGCTTCGAGTAGTGGCGGGATCAAGGGTCAGAGCCTTAAAGGCGTCAAGTTTGCCTTTGCAATCTCAGATTCCGCAGCATCGGTCGACGTGACCCAGGCCAACGTTTTCGTCCAGCAGGCCAAGAAGTTGGGGGCCACTGTGCACGTCTACAACAACAACGGCGACGCGGCAACAATGCTCAGCAATTCGGCGTTGATGGTTGCGTCGAAGCCCAACGTGATTGTCGACTACCCATCGGTGGCAGACGCAACGGACCGGGTAGGGCAAGCCTTTACGACGGCAGGAATCCCCTGCATCGCTATCAACGTGCCGATCCAGGGATGTAGCTTCTTCAACTTCGACGAAACGGCGCTCGCCGACCTTGGTGCCGAAGCGATGGCCAAGCAAATGAAGGCGCGCGGCTGGAATGGTTCGAACACGACTGTCATCATCGGACAGGCATCCGAACTGGGCGAATCCGTCAATATCGCAGTGACGAGCTTCTACTCCAAGCTGTCCGAAATCGTGCCAGGGATGACCAAGGTGAAGGCATCCGATATCGGCCCATCGACGACAAAGATCAACAGTCAGGGGTTGCAGGTCGATGTCGGCCTGACCCTCGACCAGGGATACAGCACGATCAATTCCGCACTGCAAACCATCCCGACCAATCGAAACGTCGTGATCTACACAGTCGCGGATGATGCAACTCAGGGCGCGCTCCGCGCGGTCGCGGCCCAGAACCGGTCATCCACAACCATGGGATCGGGATACGGCGGCGAGCCCGCTGCGTTCGATGCGATTCGTACCGGCAACGTTTGGGTTACCGACCAGATCGGGTTCTTCCCCTACTGGGGTGAGTTCGTGCTCGCGATGGCAGTGGCCATGCACAACGGGGTCACTCCGCCGCCGTTGACCGCGCCGTCACAGGTTGTCGTTGACAAGCAAAACATCGACACGTACTTCAAGAAGGGAACGGCTGACGTCACAACGATGCCCGCCATTCCGAAGGAATCGGAATACCTCCTGAAGACGGGAATCCTGCAGAAATTCGGCAACATCGAGGGTGTTACCAACTAGATCCATCAGGCGGTGGTGTCCGACAAGTCGGGATCGGACACCGCCGCCGCCCTCGGCGGCAACTAGAGACGAACGTGAACCAAGGGCAGGACAGTTTCATGAAAATAGATTTCTCCAAGCCATACGAAGTGGTGGACCTCGCGCACGCGATGACCGAAGAAATGCCCAGTTTTCCGAGCGCGCCGCCGTTCACGATGGTGCCGAAATATCGACTGGGCGACTTCGAATTGGCAAACGGCTACTGGGGGAGCAACGAGTTCATCACCATGTCGGGACATTCCGGCACGCACCTCGACGCGTTCGGACACGTTGCTCAGGACCGCAAAGTCTTCGGCGGCGGACTCGCACTTGAGGCTCAGGATGGCGCGCGCGGTCTCATACACAACGCGATCGACCAGGTCGCACCGATAGTGCGACGCGGGGTACTCCTTGATGTCGCGGCATTCTTCGGCCTCGAGTCGCTGGAGCCGGGCGTCGCCATTACTCCCGACCAGATCACTGATACTGCCGAGTGGGCCGGCGTCGATTTCGAGCCAGGAGACTGTGTCCTCATCCGCACCGGATGGGATCGGTACTGGGGTTCGGCGCAACGCTACCTCGGATATGAGGGCGGCGTCCCCGGCATCGACCTCGACGCGGCGACGTTGCTGGCTGATAAGGGCGCATTCCTACTGGGCGCCGATACCGGTGGAGTTGAGGTCAGCTACGCCGTCGAATCGGAACTGCCGGTGCACATGGAAGCTCTCGTTCAAAGAGGCGTTCATCTTCTCGAAAATATGGCGTTGGCCGACCTTGCATCCCGCGGCAGATCGGACTTCGTGTTCGTTTGTTCTCCTCTCAAGATTCGCGGCGCCAGCGGCTCACCCGTCCGCCCCGCGGCCGTATTCCAGAAGTAGCGCGGCGGACGCCGCAGAGTGAAAAAAGGATTGACGACATGACTGACAACCTCTATTTCGAATCCGCTGTCGCGCTCGCCGCGAGACTGCGCGCGCGCGAGGTGACGGCGACCGAAGTCGCGGAAACGTTTCTGCGCCGTATCGACGACGAAAACCCTCGGCTCAATGCCTTCGTGACGGTGACCCATGACCTGGCGCTCGAGATCGCTGCGCGATGCGACGCGGCAGCGGCATCCGGTCACTTCCTTGGGCCGCTTCACGGCGTCCCGATAGCGATCAAGGATTTGGGCGAAGACCGCGTCGGGGTACGCAGTACCCAGGGCTCCCTGCCGCTCAAGGATTACGTGTCCAAGACGACCAGCATCTTCATCCAGCGGCTTGAAGACGCGGGCGCCGTCATCGTCGGCAAAACCAACGCTCCCGAATTCGGGCACAAGGGCGTCACCGACAATTTCGTCTCCGGGCCAACCCGCAATCCGTTCGACACGACACGAAATTCCGGAGGCTCGTCTGGAGGCGCTGCGGCAGCAGTCGCCGGTGGGTTGGTCCCACTCGCGCAGGGAACTGACGGTGGGGGGTCGATTCGAATCCCCGCATCATGGTGTGGGCTCTATGGGTTGAAACCATCCGCGGGTCGGATCGCCGACATCGCCAGGCCCAACGCCTTCATTACCTCAAGTCCGTATTCGAGCGTCGGCCCGTTGGCGAGATCGGTAGCGGATTCTGCGCTCATGCTGTCAACAATGGCGGGACCGCATCCGCGTGACCCCATCAGCCTGCCTGCCCTCGCATCGCCGCTCACGGAAATCGCGGGGGACGGGTTGCGGGGAAAGCGCGTCGGCTTTAGCGCCGATCTGGGCGGTTTCCCGATCGACCCCAAGGTGGCCGCTGTGGTCGAGCAATCGCTCGAAGCGTTGGAGCGAGCGGGCGCGATCGTCGAATTTGTGGATGTCACGTTGCCAGCCGATCAGTTTGAGCTGGCGCAGCTATGGGGACGACTGATGGGCCTGCTGTATTCCGATAGTGTCGCCGGGTACTTTGAGCAGGGCTACGACATCCTCGGCAAGCACCTCGATGAACTCACTCCGGTATTTCGCGACATCCTCGTTGCAGCGCAGACGCGCACCGCAATCGAGGCGCGCAAGGACGAACACCTGCGAAGCGCCGTCTACGATGCGATCGAGGACGCCTTCACCGGATACGACTTCCTTGCCTCGCCGACGCTTGCGATTACGGCCGTGAAGAACCGCGAGGATGGATTGACGACAGGCCCATCCGAGATAGGAGGCGTCGCAGTGGATCCGTCGATCGGATGGTGCCTTACCTACCCGTTCAACTTCACGGGCCACCCTGCCGCATCCTTGCCCGCCGGACTCTCGGACGGCCTGCCTGTTGGCCTTCAACTGATTGGCCAGCGACACCAGGATGCGCCGCTCCTCGCTGCAAGCGCCGCATTCGAGCGGGAGTCTCCGTGGCTGACCTGGCCGCAATTCTCCGGAGCTCCCAGGGTCTGATTGAAGAATCGCCGGAAGCCATCGACCGCTCTGTTCATCTGGACCGGCCGACGCTCAGTCAGCCGCTATCGTTGCCTCTGCTCTGAGCCGGAGGCCCTCGTTATAGACTCTCGGGGCCGCCTCCGTAGCTCAGGGGATAGAGCAGGACCCTTCTAATGTCTTGGCCGCAGGTTCGAATCCTGCCGGGGGCACCACTCTTCGGGGGCGCTACGTGCCCTTACTTATCTGGGTGTTGGGCGTAGGAGCTCATCCGTTGTTCACCGATGACGGAGAGCAGTTGCAGCTTCTCGTAGCTTTCGGACCCTGGCGTCGCGGTGAACACGAGGAGTGCCTGAGCCTGGTCAGGATCGAGCAGGATCTGACAGTCGAGTTCGAGCACTCCGAGTTCGGGGTGCTGAATGCGCTTCGTTCGATCGTGGGCGAGTCCCACCTCGTGCTCGCTCCATAGGGCCTCGAATTCGGCGCTTCTCGCGAGGAGGGCCTCGACGAGGGCCTCGGCGCGGGAGCCCGCTCCTTCTCGCGAATAGGCGGAACGCAGGTCGGAGGTGAACAACCTGCTCCGTATTGGATGGTCGTCGATCGGGTAGACGCGCCTCGCGTCCGGATCATCCGTGAACCACCGGTAGGTCATGCTGCGGGCGAGACCGGTGTAGTTCGTTTCGTTGCCCAGCAACGCTGCCGCAAGCGGGGTCTGCACGAGCGTCTCGGCCAGACCGGTGACCACCTGCGCGGGCGTGTCCTGCAACCGGTCGAGGATCCTCAGCATGCCGGGGGACACGTGTTCGCTTCGGGAGGTTCGCACCGGGGCGTTGTGTCCCGCGAGCCGGAAAAGATGGTCGCGCTCATCGAGCGAGAGATGCAGGCCCCGGGCGATGGCGGCGGTCATCTGCTCCGACGGTTGCGGTCCGCGCTCTTGCTCGAGGCGACTGTAGTAGTCGACGGACATCCCCGACAGGGCGGCCACTTCCTCACGACGTAGCCCATTGGTCCGCCGACGCGGCCCACGAGTCAGCCCGACGTCTTCCGGCTGCAGCGCTTCCCGGCGCCGCCGAAGAAAATCCGCTAGTTGTTCTCGGTCCACCATGTCAGTGTCCCTTCCCGGCCGAAGGGTAACAAGGGATCGCTGATCCCCCTGACGAGTCGCCCGGCGATCACATCCCCGACTGGGGCGTTCAGTCGGGGAACTTCACGTCGGCAAGCTGTTCGGATAGCTCCCAGATTCTTTTCGCATCTGCATCGTTCGTCGCCGGTTTGTACAGCTTCTGCTCCGCCGGGGCACCGGCCAGGTGACCGAATCCGCTCGGTCCGTAGAAGAGTCCGCCCTTCGCCTGCGGGCTGGTCGCCGCATACAGCGCGGGCAGCAGGCCTTCTTCCACAGCGTGAGCGAATAGACCGCCGCGGGACAGTCGCCGGATCATTCGCACGGCGGCCGTATCGCCGGTGCGTCCCATCTCTGGATGCGAGGCCAGCAGATTGGTCGGCGTGATCCCCGGATGCGCCACATTGCTCGTGATGCCCCAGCCCCCCGCGACGCTGCGTCTCTGCAGCTCCAGAGCGAAGAGAGTGATCGCGAGTTTCGACTGGTTGTACGCCCTCATCGGAACGTATTTCCGCTCCGATTGCAGGTCATCCCAATTGAACGCACCGTCGCGGGAGCCAACGCTCGACTGGGTCGTCACGCGCGCCTTTCCTGCACGCAACAGTGGAAGGACGTGGGCCACGAGCGCGAAATGACCGAGATAGTTCGCACCGAACTGGAGTTCCATGCCATCGGGCGTGACCTGCCTGGTTGGCGGATTCATCACGCCCGCATTGTTGATGAGAATATCGATCGGCCGATTCTCGGCGTTCAGAGTCTCACCGAGCTTCGCGACCGATTCCAACGAAGACAGGTCGAGCTCCCGAATCGACACGATCGCACCAGGTACTGCGTCGCGAATCCGGGCCGCGGCCGCCGCTCCCTTGACCGCGTTGCGGACGGGCGTGACCACCTCCGCGCCAGCGGCCGCGAGACGCCGGGCGAGGCCGAACCCGATGCCGTCGCTCGCACCGGTAACAATGGCGAGCTTTCCGGCGAGATCCGGTACCGAAATATCTTTCAAGGTGCGAGGCATGGCAGTCCCAATCCGGGTCGAAGGCGAGCCAACCGCGTTGGCGCCACAACAAGCCTCACAGCATTCCGGAACCATATTCAGGACCCATTTGTCCACGGATTCGCAATCCCAGCATCCGATTGACGGGTCTAACCGGTCCGAATCCTGCCGGGGCACCACCGAACAGTGCGGCTATGGCGCGAACGAGATCGCGTATACGGACAGCGACTGGTAGACCATCTGGCGCGGGTCGTAGGGACTATCGACGCACTGAACCGTAAGGCTGGTTGGCGCCAACAAGTTGACTACTTGAGTTGTGGCGAACGTTGTGTACGAAGGGGGGCCTGCCACGTCCTGGCTTGCTGTCGTGGCGAATACGTTTGTCGGGTCGCCCGCATCGACCAATGAACATGTCACAGGGAAGGGGACGAATTGATCTTGAAGGTCCACGCTGAAGCCGACCAGCGCGGGACCGGCTGGCACCACGGCCGTTTGGGTAGCGAACGCGAAGGGTGCGAAAAATGGGAAGGACGTGGCGATGCCGTTCGCAGATATTGCGCTGAAGGTGGGCGCGGAAGCACCGGAGGGGCCCGTTGATCCCGGTGTTCCCTGGGTCCCTGCTGGTCCCTGGGTCCCGGCTGTTCCCTGAGCGCCTGCGGTTCCCTGGCTTCCGGCATGTCCGCTCGCACCCGTCGCTCCACCGGATCCGTTCACGCCGGCAGCACCGTTCTTACCGTCGGCGCCCGCAGCTCTGTCGCTCCCTGCGTGACCTGGCGTTCCGGAGTGGGTCGCAGTCACCGCCGTCGCGGGATGGTTCGAGGCAAGAGTGGCAACTCCCCAGCTTCCGCCTATCGAGACCAGCACGCCAATCACGACGACGACAAGCACAAAACTTTTGGTGAGCATCCCTGATCTTCCCCGGAGGGCCTGCGGCCCGTCGTATGGCTGAGCATAACGCGGAGCTCACCCCTGCCCCGGCAACCGGAACCAGGCGGAGGGTTGTTACGCCAGCGCGTACAGGTTCCTGAGCACGCTTTCCACGCTCGGGAACGTACCTCGAAAGCGCGACTCGCCATCCCGCAGCACGAGGCCCTGGGAAGTGCGCATGATCGTTCCGGCGAACTCATCGGTGAGGGTGTGGTGCACTGTCCAGCGTCCCTCGCCCGAGTCGACGAGATAGAACATTTCCGCGTAATTCATCGATGACCCCTGGATCGAGTGGATGCGACGGCGTACGCAGCAACAATGCCTCGAACTCAGCGCGCGCGGAATGGCGCGGGGGTGAACGGCGAATGAATCCTCGCGCCAGCTACGCGGTCACTCCGTTTGCGGGGGATTCCGCTGCGTTCGCATGCGCCCGCGCACTGGTCGGAGCCGGAGCGGAAACGGCGGTGGTCGTGGGCGGCGGGGCGGTTGAGAGACCCGGTGTCGCTGGTAGCACTGCGGTGGCGTCGGAAGTGGCACCCGCCGGCGTCCACTCCTGCGGCGCGGCATTCGCGGGGGAGCTGTCTTCGTAGCGCCACTGCTCGAGGTCGGAGGCGAACAGCTTCCTGGCCCGGCGCGGCTTTGCCTGCCAGTCGAGGAGGCGGTCGCGATAGTCGACGAAGTCCTGCTCCGCCTGGAAGCTGAACGAGGCCGAGTTTTTCTTCATGTCACTGAGTTCGTGGGCCGCCCAGTCGGCCGCTTGGCTCGAACCCGTCACCGGCAGGAGGCGCACGCGGATGTCCGCCTCGCTCATCAGACTGTCGATGTGTTGCTTCTCGTCGCTGCCGAGGGATGCCCAGATCGAGGCCTTACGACCCACAACGATGAGTGCAATCAGTGCCGCCCCGGTGAGTTCGCGATCCTCGTGGGCGAGTACGCGTTGTGCGGAGCCGCGACCGATGGCGGCGGCAATGATGCCCGCCAGCACGATCGCAACGAAAGGCAGGATCGCGCTCAGGAAGACGCGCGAACCGGTCGCGGAGTTGAACCACGCCACAATATCGTTCCACCAAGCCATGAATCGCACCCTACCCCCGTGATTTTCATCCGCAAGGCCTTGCGTGGGGTGTCACGTTTGTGAGATTGATTCAGGATGCTCGGGTCAACTGAAGCGGAAGCAGTCGATCGCGTCGTCCATGCTCCAAAACTCGCCGAGCGGAAGCGATTGGCGACGAGAGGAGAACATGCGTTTCGCACGGAATTGCGGCGATCCCGACTCGTTGAACGATTCGATGTATCCGAGCACCTCGCCCGATCGGCGGGTCACTCGCCACAGCTCGTCGTGCAGCTGTACGAGCGCAATGCCGAATCGATTGACCCGATCACTTGCGACGAATGAGTTGGTTGCGACGAAATCCAGGGTGGTCACTTGAGCTCCAAAAGGTGCAGCCGGCCCGACTTGTTTAGGACACCTTTAGATTACGAGAAACCGCCGACATTCGAAAGCTTGTTCGAATTACAAATTGGTCCCGTCGATCGCAAACGGCTCGATCGCCGCGATCTCGTCCGCCGTCAGCGCGGGCTTTGCCAGCGTGCCGAAGTTGTTTTCCAGCTGGGCCACGGAGGAGGCGCCGATGAGCGCCGAGGTTACCTGTGGCTGCCGCAGCACCCAGGTGAGCGCCAGCTGGGCCAGCGACTGGCCGCGTTCGTTGGCGATGTGGTTGAGCGCTCGCACCCGTGCCAGGTAGTCATCCGTAATCGTCGTCGAGTCGAGCCAGCGTCCCTCGGCAACCCGCGAGTCCGGCGGGATGTTGCCGTCGATGTACCGGTCGGTCAGCAGACCCTGCGCCAGCGGCGAGAACACGATGCTGCCCGCGCCGATCGTGTCGAGCACCGGGAACAGCCCGTTCTCGATGTGCCGGTCGAACATGTTGTAGCGCGGCTGGTGGATTGTGAGGGGAATCTTGTGCTCGGCGAGTGCGGCAGCTGCGGCGAGCGTCTGCTCGGGGTCGTAGTTCGAGACGCCCGCGTAGAGCGCCTTCCCGGACTGCACCGCGGTGGCGAGGGCGCCCATCGTCTCCTCGATCGGAGTGTTCGGGTCGGGGCGGTGGGAGTAGAAGATGTCCACGTAGTCGACCTGCATGCGCTTCAGGCTCTGGTCGAGGGATGACAGCAGGTACTTGCGGGATCCCCACTCGCCGTACGGTCCCGGCCCCATGTCGTAGCCGGCCTTGGTCGAGAGGATGAGCTCATCGCGGTACGGCCGGAAGTCCTGCGAGTAGATGACGCCGAAGTTCGACTCCGCGGATCCGGCGGGCGGGCCGTAGTTGTTGGCGAGGTCGAAGTGGTTGATGCCGAGGTCGAACGCGCGGCGGAGGATCGCGCGCTGGTTATCCAGGGGGCGATCTGTGCCGAAGTTGTTCCAGAGCCCGAGTGAGACTCCGGGCAGCTGAAGCCCGCTCTTCCCGACTCGCTTGTACTCGATGGTGTCGTACCGGTTGTCGGCTGCGTTGTAAGGCATGCCTTCAAGCGTACGGGGAAGGTAGGTTGGCCAAATGCAAACGTTCGTCCTCGCGGGTGGGTGCTTCTGGTGCCTGGATGCCGTCTACCGCACCCTCGAGGGCGTGCACGATGTCGTATCGGGCTACACCGGCGGCACCACGAAGTACCCCGACTACGAGTCGGTGTGCACCGGAACGACCGGCCACGCGGAAGCGGTCAAGGTCGTGTTCGATGAGACAGTGATCCCGGCGTCCGTGATTCTGGATGTCTTCTTCAGCCTGCACGATCCGCGCGAGCTGAACCGCCAGGGCAACGACGTTGGAACGCAATACCGGTCGGCGATGTTCTACGCGGACGACGAGCAGAAACAGCAATTCGTCGAGGCGCGCGATCGCGCAGCCGAGTATTGGGATGGCGGGATCGTCACCACGATTTCTGAGCTCGGGACCTGGTGGGACGCCGAGGACTACCACCAGAATTTCTTCGCGAAGAACCCGAACCAGGGTTATTGCCTCGCGGTGGCCCTGCCGAAGGTCATCAAGATTCGCAAGTCGTACGCCAAGTACGTGCTCGCCTCCTAGTCGCCTCTCCTTCCCAGCGTCTCCGGGCCGGGACTTACTCGCCCCTCGCCTGTGGGAGCGGTCGCGCCGCGTTATCCCGTCGCAGAGTGGATGTCGACGGAGCCGAGTCGGCAAACCCGGCACGTGTGCCGGCTCGGCTTCGTCAGCCGACACTCTGTCACCCGACACTGTGTCGCCCACTCTTTGTCGACCAGGAGGATCAGTTGTCGGACATCATCACCATCACCGGAATTGTCGGTACGGAAGCTCGTGCGGTAACCACGGCGGAGGGCCTCGCGATCACGAGCTTTCGGCTCGCCTCCACGCAGCGGCGGTTCGACAAGTCGCAGGAGAAATGGATCGATGGTGAGACCAACTGGTACTCGATCACGACCTTCCGCCAGCTGGCGACCAATGTCGCGGTCTCGGTGAAGAAGGGTGAGCGCATCCTCGTCACCGGGCGGCTGCGCATCCGCGATTGGGAGAACGCGGGCAAAAGCGGCACCAACATCGAAATCGAGGCGGATGCACTCGGTCACGATCTCTCCTGGGGCACCGCAGCCTTCTCTCGTGGGGCGGGCTCGGCGCCGGTCGACAGTGCCGCGCCGGTCGAGGGGTCTGCGGCCTCTGATGCCGGCGCGGCCTTTCCGAGCGAGGCGGACCTTGCCGCTACCGACGGCGCGGATGCGGCCTCGGTGCCCGCAGGCGAGCTCACACCCTTCTAGAGGTCAGCCGATTTGCGACGGCGCGACTCCGAGTGCGGTCGCGTACCGCTCGTTCAGTTCACGCCAGCCGTGCTCCATGGCTTCCATCCCGCGTATCGGCGGGATGGGGCTGTCCGCGAGAACGGTCGCCGCCACCTCGAGGCAGAGATGCCACCCGGCGGCGTTGGCCGACGCCATGGTTTCATCCGCGAGGGTCTGGTGAAGCGTGAGCCTGCTGGCCGCACCAATCGTCGTGATGTTCCAGGCGAGCATGTCGCTGGCCCAGCTGTACTCCAGGAGCATGGGCGAGTCGGCGACCAGCACGACGCTGGCGATCTCGTCGGCAGCACCCCCGTCACCGCCCAGCATCCTAAGCATGCACCGTCCGACCTGGGACAGGTCCCGGTCGGCCGTATAGGGCGCCCAGGTCTGCAACGCGTTCGGCTGCGTGAGCATCCCCCAGACAGCGTCACGACCGGCCGAAAAGTCGCGCGTGAGGACAAGCGTCGTGCGGCCGTGGCTGACCTCCCGGGTCACCATGGCGAGCGGCGCCTGCGCGTAGGAGGCGGATCGGTCGAGCGTTTGCGGACGCGATTTCGGGTCGTGTCGAACCATGCGCGTTAACCTACGCTCGACGGCCGGGCGCGTCCACCGGTCGAGTTCGGGGTTTGTGCCAACTTGCACGTCTAGAATCTCTCTTCAGGCGGCCGCTGTCTGGCCAGTACGAGGGGGTAGTCGCATGGCACTACGGCGTAGCGCTGTCGCACTTCCGCTTGCCGTAGTCGTGATAGCCGCGCTCGCGGGATGCGTGCAGAGCCCGGGAACCGTTGCGACCCCTCTCCCGACACCCGTTCCCAGCAGCTCGTCCACCGCGGCGGGCGTCCCCACGTACAACCCGACCGGCACCGCGTCTGACAACCTCGCCTACTTCAACCAGGTCGGTGGTGAGCTCTTCGCATCAAGCCAGGCGGGCGCCGCGAGCACTCAGGGCGTGCTGATTGTGAACTGGTTCGTCGCGCACGGGTTCAACAAGAAGAACATGGAGGTCACGCCCGACAAGACGTCGATCGGGTTGGCCGCGTGGAACATCGACTTCTCCGTGCGGTTCGGCAAGACCTGCATTCTCGGTCAGGCCGGCAACGTCGGATTCCAGTCATCCACGGTCCCCATCCTCGCGACCGGCAAGTGCCTGATCGGGCAGACCAGAACCATCGACTGGTAGCGCTCGCAGGAAGCGGCCTCGGACCGGCCAATAGAATGGACGCATGGCCGAATTCATTTACACGATGGTCCGCGCCCGAAAAGCGGTCGGCGACAAGCTCATCCTCGATGACGTCACGATGTCGTTTTACCCCGGGGCAAAGATCGGCGTGGTCGGCCCGAACGGCGCCGG
>JAUZFP010000108.1 GCA_030838475.1 Actinomycetota bacterium | reverse complement strand
GCCGTCGCAGGCGGACCGCATTCGGATCGAGCGACAGGCCGGAGCAAAGCCAGTAGCGTAGGGACATGCCGCACCTCGCACCGCACATTCTGAGCGTGCCAGCGTCAGGCATTCGCCGCATCTACCTCCTCGCCTCGGAGCTCGACAACGTCATCTCGCTGAGCGTCGGCGAACCGGATGTCGCGGTCGCGCCGCACATTGGCCAGGCGGCGAAGGACGCGTGGGACCGCGACGACACCGACTACACCGCCAACGCCGGCATCCCGGAGTTGCGCGCCGTGATTGTCGAGAAGCTCGCTCGCGACAACAACCTGCATGTCGAGACCGAGCAGGTCTGGGCTACCATCGGTGCAACGCAGGCGGTCCACCAGGCCTTGCAGCTGACTCTCTCGGCGGGAGACGAGGTACTCATCCCCGATCCCGGCTACACGATCTTTACGATGGCACCGCGAATGCTGGATGCCGTGCCGGTGCCGTACTCGCTGCGCCCGGAGCGCGTATTCCTGCCCGACCTCGCGGAACTCGAATCGCTCATCACGGCGCGCACCCGGGTGATCGTCGTGAACTCGCCCTCCAATCCGCTCGGCACTGTTTTTCCCGAGCCGGTGCTGCGAGAGATGCTCGACTTCGCCCGGCGCCACGACCTCTGGGTGATCAGCGATGAGGTCTACGAGTACTTCACCTGGGGCGAGCCACACGTGAGCATGGCCGCCCTCGACGAAGATGACCGCGTGTTCACGGCGTTCTCGCTGTCCAAGACGTATGCGATGACGGGCATCCGCATTGGCTACCTCGTCACACCTCGGGGACTTGCGCAGACCATGCGCTCCGTGCAGGAGGCATCCATCAGCTGCGTCAGCACGCCCGGGCAGTATGCCGCGATCGCCGCGATCACCGGCAGCCAACAGAACGTCGTGGATGCTCGTGCCCACTACCAGGAGAACATCGCGGCGGCGACAGCGCTCCTGGACACCAAACGCATCGAATACCTGCGCCCCGGGGGCACCTTCTACCTGTGGGTGCGCATGGACCACGTCTCGAACGGCGATGTCGCGGAGTGGGCGGAGCGATTCCTGCTTGAAGAGCGCGTCGCGATTTCGCCCGGAAGCGCGTTCGGTCGCACCGGTGAGGGCTGGATTCGGGTGAGCCTCGCGGCCGACCGCGAAGCGCTCCTCGCCGGGCTCGATCGACTTCCGGCCCGCGTCGCATGACCGGACGACGGATCGTCATTGCCGGCGCCAGCGGCTTCGTTGGTCAATACCTGGCCAGCCGCTTTGTCGAATCTGGCGACACGGTGGCGACCATCGGTCGGTCCGGTGCCGACGCGCGCTGGGGTGATGCCGCGGCGATCGGTGCGCTGCTCGACGGATCCGACATCCTCATCAATCTCGCGGGCAAGAGCGTCAACTGCCGCTACACCCGCAAGAACATGGCCGCGATCTTCAGCTCTCGCCTGCTGACCACCGCCGAACTCGGCGAGTCCGTGCAGGCGGTCGCCCGTCCGCCACGGGTCTGGTTCAACGCCAGCACCGCGACGATCTACCGGCACGCGGATGATCATCCGATGACCGACGAGACGGGCGAACTCGGCGCCGGATTCTCGGTCAACGTCGCGACCGCGTGGGAGCGCGAGTTCTTCGCGCATTCGCGGGCCGGCGTGCGTCAGGTCGCGCTGCGTATGGCCATCGTGCTGGGCGACGGCTCCGCGCTCACCCCGCTGGTCAGGCTCGCCCGCCTCGGGTTCGGCGGCCCGCAGTTCGGCGGAAAGACCAGCGGAGCAAGACAGCGGTTCAGCTGGGTGCACATCGAGGACGTGCATCGTGCGATCGAGTTCCTGAGCGGTTCGCCGGACGTCGGTGACACCGTGAACGTGTCGTCGCCGAATCCGGTAGAGAACCGTGAACTGATGGCGACGCTACGCCGAGTTCTCGGCGCGCGAATTGGGATCCCGCTCTTCTCGTGGATGCTCGAGGCTGGCGCCTTCGCGATCCGGACAGAGACCGAGCTGCTTCTCAAAAGCCGATGGGTCGTGCCCACCCGACTGCTCGCCGCGGGATTCGAATTCGAGTTTCCGAGGCTCGAGGGCGCGCTGCGCGACATCCTGCACAAGTAGCCCCGGCTGCGGTCGCGCTGGTTTGCCTCGACGATTTCGGGGGTTAGCCCCATGTCGCTCTGCGGTGCCCGTTTTCTAGCCTTGGGGTATGACCACTACACCGGCCCCCGAGGTTTCTCCCGCCCCCACCGCCTTCGCGCCGCCGCGCACGCTCAGCATCCTGAGCCTCGTTGCCGCCATCGCCTCCGTGCCGCTCGGGCACATCGTCATCCTTCCGATCGCCGCGATTGTGCTCGGTTTCCTCGCCCGTAGCCGCGAGCCATGGGCACGCACCATGTCGACGTGGGGCATCGCCATCGGATTTGTCGTGCTGTTCTGGTGGGTTGCCGTCGGCTTTTTTGCGCTCGCGTTCTGGGTGCCGCTCTCGATCCTGCATTTCTGGCACTAGTTCCAGATGTAGGACCGGCGGTAGGGACGGCCGGCGGCGCCGGCGGCGCCGGCCAGAATTGGCCTTCGCTCACAGCCGGGGCGCGCGCATGGGACAATTGCACAAATGTCACCACGAGCACTCAGCGGCCTTGAGCCCGCGGCGACCGACCCCTCGTTCATCCGCAACTTCTGCATCATCGCCCACATCGACCACGGCAAGTCGACCCTTGCCGACCGCATGCTCTCGATTACGGGAGTAGTGGATGACCGCGCGATGCGCGCCCAGTACCTCGACCGCATGGATATCGAGCGCGAGCGTGGCATCACCATCAAGAGCCAGGCGGTGCGGATGCCGTGGGCTCTGACCTCTTCATTGGGGGCGGCACAGACCTACGCGATCAACATGATCGACACCCCGGGTCACGTCGACTTCACCTACGAGGTGTCGCGGAGCCTCGCCGCTTGCGAGGGCGCGGTGCTTCTGGTCGACGCCGCCCAGGGCATCGAAGCGCAGACCCTCGCGAACCTGTACCTGGCGCTCGAGAACGACCTGACGATCATCCCGGTGCTCAACAAGATCGACCTGCCCGCCGCGGAACCGGAGAAGTACGCCAAGGAGCTGGCGAGCTTGATCGGCGGTTCGCCCGACGACGTCCTCCGGGTGAGCGGAAAGACGGGTGCCGGCGTTTCCGAGCTGCTCGACCGTGTCGTCGAACTCATTCCGGCGCCGGTCGGCGATCCGAACGCGGCGGCGAGAGCGATGATCTTCGACTCGGTCTACGACAGCTACCGCGGCGTCGTCACCTACGTGCGGATGATCGACGGCAAACTGAACGCCCGCGAGAAGATCCAGATGATGTCGACACGCGCCGTGCACGACATCCTCGAGATCGGGGTTTCGTCGCCGGAGCCGACCGTCACCAAGGGGCTCGGCGTCGGGGAGGTCGGCTACCTGATCACCGGTGTCAAGGATGTGCGCCAGTCGAAGGTCGGCGACACGGTGACCACCGCGTCGAAGCCCGCCACGAAGGCGTTGCCCGGCTACACCGAGCCGAAACCGATGGTCTTCTCCGGGCTCTACCCGATCGACGGCAGCGACTACCCGCTCCTGCGCGAGGCGCTCGACAAGCTCAAGCTGTCGGATGCCGCCCTCGTCTATGAGCCGGAGACATCCGTGGCTCTCGGTTTCGGTTTCCGCTGCGGGTTCCTCGGACTGCTGCATCTCGAGATTGTCACCGAGCGGCTCGACCGCGAGTTCGGGCTCGACCTCATCACGACCGCGCCGTCCGTGCCGTACGAGGTGACGACCGACGACAAGAAGGTCGTCACGGTCACGAACCCGTCGGAGTTTCCCGGCGGCAAGATCGCGTCGGTGGCCGAGCCCATGGTCAAGTGCGCCATCCTGGCGCCCAAGGACTACGTCGGCGTGATCATGGAGCTGTGCCAGCAGCGCCGCGGAACACTCCTCGGCATGGAGTACCTCGGCGAGGACCGCGTCGAAATCCGGTACCGGATGCCGCTCGGTGAGATCGTCTTCGACTTCTTCGACAACCTGAAGAGCCGCACCGCCGGCTACGGATCACTGGACTACGAGCCGGACGGCCAGGCGGACGCGGACCTGGTCAAGGTCGACATCCTGCTCCAGGGCGAACAGGTAGATGCGTTCTCCGCCATCGTGCACCGCGACAAGGCGCAGCCGTATGGCGCGCTCATGACCGAGCGGTTGCGCAAGCTCATCCCGCGGCAGCAGTTTGAGGTGCCCATCCAGGCGGCGATCGGCGCACGGATCATCGCGAGGGAGAGCATCCGCGCGGTCCGCAAGGACGTCCTCGCCAAGTGCTACGGCGGTGACATCACCCGCAAGCGCAAACTCCTCGAGAAGCAGAAGGAGGGCAAAAAGCGCATGAAGATGGTGGGTCGCGTCGAGGTCCCCCAGGAGGCGTTCATCGCCGCCCTGTCTGGTGACACGGAGAAGAAGAAAGACAAGTAGCTCCCGCCGCTCGAAACGGGATTTCGTGCACCGTCGGGTCGCGCTCCGCGGTCCGAATTGACGGGTGACGGCACTCAGCCATGCTGAGCGACATGACGAACACCGCACCCGCCGGCTGGTAT
>JAUZFP010000103.1 GCA_030838475.1 Actinomycetota bacterium | reverse complement strand
GGCCGGTTGAGGGGTGTAAGCGCCTGCTGTCGTCGTCGTCATTCTGCGCGCCTCGATGGTTTGGGGAGATAGGTCGTGCTGTACGGCGGAAGAAGCTTGGTCGCCGGCGCGTAGGTCGCCTGCGCCTGATGTATCCAGGTTTCGAATTCAGGCATCGTCACCACCCGCCCGTGGTCGAACATCTCGCCGTGCCAGAGGCCGCAGAGCTCGGAACAGCGGACTTCGAACTGCCCCACGCGCGTCGGCTCGACGAAGGCGATGTTGTCGACCTGTGGGTTGGCGTCGGCCTTGAGCGCCAGCTGGCGGGCCCAGAAGGAATGGATCACGTCGAGCGACGTGACGTGGAGTTCGATCGTCTCGCCCTCGGGCAGGACGAGATGGGGGACCTCGACTCCGCCGTAGGTGGGATAGCGGTAGGTGAACGCCCATTGCTGGCCGATCACCTGTACAGGCAGCTTGGGGCCCTGGGGCACCGTCAGCGGCGAGGGCCCGCTGCCGGAGCCGGCGCCGTTGTCCGAGAGCAGGCGCACGGTGCCATAGCTGGCGAGCGAGAGCACCAGCAGCGAGGTGATCACGATCCACGTCGTCTGCAGGCGGGCATCGCCGCGGATCGCCGGACCTTCGAGCACCGCTCCTCGCGCCTGGCGGAAGTAGATCGTCGAGTAGATCAGGTAGATCACGACCAGCAGCAGCACCGGCGTGGCCATTCCCAGCAGCACCGTGTTGTCGGTCGCCTGGCCGGCGGCCTGTTCGGTGCTTTTGCCCGGCGGCAGGATCGGGGCGAGCAGCAGGATGACCAGCGGCGTGGCGATCACGGTCGCGACAAGCCAGATGGCTCCGAAGCGCCGGGCGTGGGTCGGTTCGTTCATCGCCTACACCACATCGATGAACCCGTCCATGTAGCCCAACGTCTGCATCGGACCGCCGTTGCCCAAGAACCAGCCGGCGGCGCACGGGACGAAGCACTGCCAGCGAAAACGCCCCTTGCCGCCGGTGTGGAAGCTGAACGTGATCGTGCGGTGAGCGGACCCTTCGCATGGCGCGAATTCGCATTGGTTCTTCGCTTCTTCGGGGACCCCCGGGAGTGGGACGAAGACCCCAAGCTCCGGGACCACGAACGTGTGCGAGGCTTCTTCAGGATCGATCGAGTTGACCGCCTTGCCGTCGACCTTCTCGGTACCTCCGACCGTGCCCTGCACCTGCGCGAGGAACGGGTTGCGCAGGCCGCTCGCGCCGTCGAACTGGTAGAGCGTCACGTGCACGACCGAGTTGGCCGGCACCGTGTAGTCGGTGCTGCGCACCCACTGCCCGCCTCGTCTGACCAGGTAGGACACCCAGTCGGGGTGCCTGGGGCTGTACTTCGGGCCCGCCGCGGCAACCGTCTCGAGCGTGAGGTTGGCACCTTCGCTGTTGGCCGGAGCGGTGCTCGCCGCGATCTCCTTCGGGAAGCTCGTGGCCCAGTCGGCGATGTAGAGCGTGATCAGCGCCCCGACCACTAGGACGGCTGCGACTACTGCCACCAGCTTCTTTGCGAAAAGGCTCAACCCGCTCCCCAAAAGCTCACGGCTCTCTCCCTGTGAAGCAGTCTTTCCCCCCCGCCGACGCCACTCTATATATGCCCTGAGGCCGGCTTACCAACCCTCAGAGCTTTGTGAGAGGATTCTCATGGAAGTTATTCGTGTTTGCGGCGTCGTCGCCGTCAGGGGCGCGGTGGGACTGCGCCGTGTTCCCTCCGTCGTGCGGGGGGTACGATCCCCGCTTGCCTGTTTCCCAGCGATCAGACGGCGGCCAGGGGCCAGACGGGGCCGCGAGAGCGGGCGACGGGCAGACGAGCGTGCCCGACCGCCCGACGCTGGATGGGCTCGAGGAGAAGTGGAGCGCGGCCTGGGCGCGCTCCGATGCCTACCGCTTTGACCGTGCGGCCGACCGCGAGCGGGTGTTCTCGATCGACACCCCACCGCCCACCGTCAGCGGGTCGCTACATGTCGGCCACGTGTTCTCCTACACGCACACCGATACGGTCGCGCGCTACCGGCGGATGCGCGGCATGGAGGTCTTCTATCCGATGGGCTGGGACGACAACGGGCTGCCGACCGAGCGCCGGGTGCAGAACCACTTCGGCGTGCGCTGCGACCCGTCGGTTCCCTATGACCCCGACTTCACTCCACCCGCAGAGCCTTCGGATCGCGAGCCAATGGCCGTGTCGCGACCCAACTTCGTCGAGCTCTGCCTGCGGCTCACCGAGAGCGACGAGCAGGCCTTCGAGCAGCTGTGGCGCAGGCTCGGCCTGTCGGTCGACTGGTCGATGACCTACACGACGATCGGCTCGCTCGCCCAACGCATCTCACAGCGCTCCTTCCTCGGCCTGCTCGCCCGCGGCGAGGCCTACCAGCTCGAGGCGCCGACGCTGTGGGACGTCGACTTCCAGACCGCTGTCGCGCAGGCCGAGCTCGAGGACCGTGAGCGCCCCGGGGCGATGTACCGAGTGCGCTTCGCCGGCGCCGACAGCGGACCGGACGCGCTCATCGAGACGACGCGTCCGGAGCTCATCGCGGCGACCGTTGCAGTGCTTGCCCACCCAGATGACCCGCGCCACGCGAATCTGATCGGCACGGAGGTCCTGACACCGCTGTTCGGCACGGCCGTGCCGGTGCTCACCCACATGCTGGTCGACCCGGAG
>JAUZFP010000090.1 GCA_030838475.1 Actinomycetota bacterium | reverse complement strand
ATATTGCGGACGATCTGGTTGCAGCGAAACTCATTCGGGGAGTGAGGATCTATCGAGATTAGCCGAATTACTTCCTCATCGCGCGCCTTCAACTGCCACGCCTGTGCCCAGGACAGGAAGAATCGCTCAGCCCCGGTCATCCCGTCGATCACTGGCGGCTCCGCGCCATTCAGTGAGATCAGGTAGGCCTTCCACGCGATGCTGAGCCCGCCCAGATCGCCGATGTTCTCGCCGATCGTGAGCGCCCCGTTGACATGATGGTCGGGGACCTGTCGTGGTGCCAGCGCGTCGTACTGCGCGATCAACGACTTGGTCCGCTCCTCGAACGCTGCGCGGTCGGCGGCCGTCCACCAGTCGAGCAGCCGTCCTTCGCCGTCGTACTTCGAGCCCTGGTCATCGAATCCGTGACCGATCTCGTGACCGATGACGGCACCGATCGCGCCGTAGTTGGCTGCGTCGTCCCGCGCCTCATCGAAGAACGGGAACTGCAGGATTGCTGCCGGGAACACGATCTCGTTGAGACCGGGGTTGTAGTACGCGTTGATGGTCTGCGGGGTCATGAACCATTCGTCGCGATCTAGCGGTTTGCCGATCTTGCCGAGCTCGCGCTGGAACTCGAACTCGTTCACCGCGGCAATGTTGGCGAGCAGGTTGTCTGCGGTGATCCTCAGGGTCGAGTAGTCGCGCCACTTCACCGGGTAGCCGATCTTGGGCGTGAACCTGTCGAGCTTCTCGATCGCCTTCGCCCGCGTCGCCGGCGTCATCCACTCGAGATTGGTGATGCTCGCGCGGTATGCCTCGATCAGGTTGGCGACCAGGATATCCATGGCCGCCTTCGCGCCTTTGGGAAAGTGACGCTCGACGTACGTGCGCCCCACGGCCTCACCCAGGGATCCCTCGACCAACGACACTCCGCGCTTCCAACGGGCCCGAAGCTCCGGTGTTCCCGTGAGCGTCTTGCCGTAGAAGTCGAAGTTCGCGGCGACGAACTCGTCGCTCAGGTAGCCGGCGTTGGATCGGATCACCTGCCAGCTCATCCAGTCTTTCCACGCCTCGAGCCGCTCCGCGGTGATCAGATCGGGGAGCGCCTCAAGGAAACTCGGCTGGCGCACCACCACCTGCTTGAAGGAGTGCTTCGGGGCATCGATGCCATCGAGCCACGGATCGAGGTTGAGTCCCCTGGCGAGGGCGCCCGCCGCGATGTCCTTCCAGGTCGTCAGGTTGTAGGTCGCCTCGCTGTCGCGGGAGCGAACGTTGTCCCAGTGCTCGGCGGCGAGATCAGTCTCGAGCGCGTAGATGCGCTTCGCGCGCTCGGCCGGCATGGAGAGACCGGCGAGGCCGAGGATGGTCGTCAGGTACTCGACGTACTTGGTGCGGATCTCGGCGAACTTCTCTTCGCGGTAGTACGACTCGTCGGGAAGTCCGAGGCCCGCCTGCTCGAAGAACACGAGGTAGCGCTCGGGGTCGCCCGGGTCGTTGTCGATGAAGAGCTGGAAGAAGCCGCTCGTACCCCGCCGCTCGAACCGACCGGCCGTGGCGAGGAGGGCGGCCGGCGTCGAGATCGCATCCACCTCGTCGAGTAGGGGCTTCAGCGGGCGGGCGCCGAGCTGCTGGATGCGCTTCTCGTCCATGAAGCTCGCGTAGACGTCACCGAACTTGCGCTCCTCGGTGCCGGGTTCCGCCGAGCTCGCCTCCTCGATGATCTCTCGAACGGCCTTCTCGGCCTCCTCCGCGAGGATGTAGAAGGAGCCATAGCGCGCCTTATCGGACGGGATCTCGGTGCGATCGATCCACTTGCCATTGACGTGGCGGAACAGGTCATCCTGCGGTCGCACCGCCGGGTCGAGTTCGTCGGTCAGGATGCCGGAGGATTTGGAGGACTCTACGCTCATGGTTCCCCAGCTTAAACGCTCGGCATGTCCGGGCGTGGTCCGGTCTACCGGGGAGCGCTCGTCCCTCGCCGGCGAGAACGCCACTGCATGAGGAGGAGGATGCCGCCCACCAACACCGCAACCAGGCCAAGCCCTCCCGCGTACCAGGAGCCCGGACCAACCCCCGTCATGGGAAGCCTTCGGATAGTGGGGTCGCTCGGAGAGGACGCCGCGGCGGGCACGGTGAAGGTCGCGACATCGAAGTCTCCGTCGATCTCGTGCACGGTCAGGACGGTCCCGGCAGCGACCGAATAGTTCTGGACGTCCTCACCGGTGCAGCCGTCCACGTTGATCACCGGTCCGCTGGGCGCGCCATTGAGGTAGAGCTGGAGATGCGCCACAGGGACCTCGTTACCGGGGCTGATCACGATCGACCCGGTTGTCGGCGGAACCCCCGGCGTGATGCTCGCGCCGAAGTCGCCGGCATCCACGGTCGTGTCTGTCGCGAACGCCGGCGCCGTCACGAGTGGCGCAGAAACGCCATTGCTCGAGAACACCTGGACCTTCACGAAACCGGTAGCCGGCACGGCAACAAACAGTGAGATTCCACCGCCCACCGCATTGGGGAGTGGAACATCCCGATCGATCACAGTTGGGGTGCTGCAGCTGTTGAAGTCGGTCACTTCGACGATCGAGTCCGCGTCGAGCGTTGGGTCCGCAACGGTGTAGTTGAACTGGATCTGCACCTGTCGGCCGACCGTATTGTCGATGCCCACGACCAGGTTGCTCACCGTCGTGACCGGACCCGTCGCCGGGGTTGGGCTCGCGAATGCCGGAGTCGCGAACGCGAGACTCCCTCCCAGTCCGAGAGCCGTCGCAATGATGGCTGTGGCGAACAATGTCTTCTTGGGCATGGGTGTACTCCGGGCTTGAGCTCGGCGACGAGCGGTAGGGCAGATGGCTATGTCGATTCAACCCGCCGCGAGGGAGGCCAGACAGCAAAACGCACCCGAGGATTGACGAAGACTAGGGTGCCCGCGATTCCAGGGCGGAAGTCAACATCGCCCGGGATGTGATGTCCAGCTTGCGGAAACTGCGTCTCAGATGAAACTCCACGGTCTTCCTCGTGACGAAGAGCAGCTCCGCGATCTCCGTGTTGCTGTGCCCGCCGGCAGCGAGTTCGCTCACCCGCAACTCTGCCTCGGTCAGCGGCGTTCCCACGAGCGGATTGGCCTCGCGAAGTGCTGCGCGACGTTCCGCCTCACGCACGGCTGCCGACAGGTCTGCGAGCTGCTCGGGTGAGCACAGTCGTGGAAGCAACTCCGCAACCACGGGAAAGCGAATGTCGATGATCCCCTCCGCAATCGTGACGATGTCGTCGTCGGTCAGCTCGCGGAGCGCCGTGTCGACCTCGTCGCGAGTTGCCCCCGTCGCGTTGCGGAGGAGCTCTCGCGAGACCGGCCCCGCGGTCAGTGCGGTGGCCACCGCGATCCTGGTTGCCCACGGTCCCCGAGCCAACAGCCGCTGGCGAATCGCGGCGGCAACTCGCGTGCCAGCGACGGAGGATCCGTCAACCTCGGCCATGACGTAGAGCGGAACTCCTCCGGTGCGCCCGAGGATCCGCTCGGCATCACTCGAGAGCGTCCGGATGCCTTCCACCGTCAGCGCAGCAGGACGAAGCGTCAGCGTGAGGGGGCTCGCCAGGAACTCGTCAAGGATGCGGTGCAGGTGCCAGGGCTCGCGCAGGGCAAGGACGACGGCGATGTGCCGATCGGCCATCGGATTCAGAAGCATCCCCAGCACCTCGAGCGACTCGACATCCGCCCAGTGGTGATCGTCCATGATGATCGCCGTTGGGGTTGTGTCGGCGAGACCCAGCAACGCCTCGCGCACTGCGTAGGCGACGCTGGCGGGTGACAGCTCCTCGTCCTCGGGAGCCAGGCGGGCCAACTGTCGCAGCATGGTGCTTGGACCCGCCAGAACGCTTTCGGCCGACACGATCGGTGCCAGCAGTGGGGACAGCAACTCGGTGAGCAACGAATACGGGATGCGACTGCTGGACTCCGTCGACGTGGCGGTAAGGAAATTCCAGCCGTTGGCCAGCGCGTAGTTCCGGGCGACCATCAGCAGCGCAGACCGTCCCAGCCCGGGTCGGCCGCTTACGACGATTCGCTCGCCGGTCGCGGCGGCGCGATCCAGGACGGACTCGATGGTTGCGATCTCGTCGTCGCGCTCGATCAGGCCGTGGGAGCGATGGGACATCGACACGTAGCTTACGTCTTAGGCTGAATTCCATGAGCAACCTCAGAGCCCTCATTGTCGGCGGCAACGGCATCATCAGTTCGTCCGTTAGTCGGCTGGCGGTAGCGCGGGGCTTTGACGTGACGCTCGTCAACCGGGGAACGAGCACGACGCGCCCGCCGATCGATGGGGTGCGCAGCCTCGTCGGCGACGCCTCGGATGCCGCATCGATCTCGGCCGCGATCGGCAAGGAGGACTTCGACGTCGTCGCCAACTTCCGGTCGTTCCTGCCGGAGCAGGTGAGCGCGGACATCCAGCTCTTCGCGGGGCGCACCGCGCAGTACCTCTACATCTCGTCGGCGTCCGCGTACCAGAAGCCGGTCGCACACCTCCCGATCACGGAGTCGACGCCGCTCAAGAACCCGTTCTGGCAATACTCGCGCGACAAGATCGCCAGTGAGGACGCCCTCGTCGAGGCGTATCGCTCGAGCGCTTTCCCCGCCACGATCGTTCGACCGTCGCACACCTACGACGAGACGCTCATCCCGATCGAGGGCGGCTGGACGATGCTGGACCGCATGCGCCGCGGGCTTCCAGTGCTCGTGCACGGTGACGGCACCTCGCTCTGGACGCTCACTCATGCCCGCGACTTCGCCGTCGGATTCGTTGGACTCATGGGCAATCCGGTCACCGTCGGGGACGTTTTTCAGATCACCTCGGACTTCGTCTACCCGTGGGATGCGATCTATCGGATGCTCGGTGCCGCCCTGGGGGTGGAGCCGAACCTCGTCCACATCGCCTCGGAGACGATCGCGGCCGCAATGCCGGAGTGGGGTCCCGGCCTCATCGGCGACAAGTCGCACTCCGTGATCTTCGACAACTCGAAGTTGCGCTCGGTCGTGCCGGACTTCAACCCGACGACCACGTTCGCGCAGGGTGCCCGCGAGATTGTCGCCTGGTACGAGGCCGACGAGTCACGCCGGTCCGTCGACGCGGGCCTGAACGCCGCGCTCGACTCCCTGATCGCGAACGCCTAGTCCGCTGGGGCAGCCGTCGTGTTGCCGAGGTGGAAGACGGTGGTGAAGGTCACCGGCTGCGGGTCTCGTCCCGCCAGCATGTCGTTAACAGCGCGTCCCGCCGCCCTGCCCTTTTCGACGGCGGGCTGGACCATGGTCGCCAGGTCGTAGCCGGAGTCGATCCGCGCGCCGTCAAATCCAATGACGCTGACGTCGGCGGGAACCGAGAGACCTAGATGCTCGGCAGCACGGATGACTCCAATTGCCAGCAGGTCGCTCTGCGCGATGATCCCCGTCGGACGGGTCGGGACATCGAGGAGTTCGAGGCCGGCCTCGATACCCGCCTCGATCGAACTTGTGGATGCGACGTAGCCGTCGAACCGGTCGAAGACATCGGCGACCCCCAGCAGTCGCTGGATCCCGACCTCCGATGTTGCCGTCTCGCGCCAGTCGGGGAGCAACGGCCCGGGGGTGTGGGACTGCTCGAGAGCGAGCGTGACCACGGCCACTTGCTCGTGACCGAGCCCGCGCAGGTGGTTGGCGGCGCTCGCGGAGGCTTCGCGGTTCTCGAGGTCGATCGGGACGACGCCTGGCATGCGCGGCGCCTCGACGGCCACGATGGGCATCCCGCGCTGGCGCAGCAGGGCGACCGATTCCTCGAGCCGGGTGCTGCATCCAATCAAAACCACGGCGTCCATCGGAGCGGATGCGATTCCGAGCCGATCGTCCCCGGCCTCGGTCAGGAGCAGGAGCCCCGATCCGGTTGTGCCGATTTCATCCGCAAGGCCATCAAGCATTGCGATGTTCATGGGGTCGCGGAACGCGTCGCGAACACGCTCCTCCATGACGACGCCGATGATGCCAGAACGACCGCGACGAAGGGACTGGGCGCGGGGATCCGGCCCGCCGTAGTTCAGCTGTTCGGCCGCGGCGAAGACCCGTGCGCGAGTGGCTTCGGCGACCGGCCCCGCACCGCTGAAGGCGAGGGATGCGGTCGATTGCGAGACTCCGGCGAGCGCGGCGACGGCGGCGAGATTGGGCTTCTCGCGTCCCTCGCTTGCCTCTGCGGTCATGACTTGGTAGCTTAGTCGA
>JAUZFP010000079.1 GCA_030838475.1 Actinomycetota bacterium | reverse complement strand
CTGAGTCACGACATGCGGGGACGTTCTACTACCACTTTAGGGTAGGTGGCCTTGTCCAGTGCAAAACGGCGTTGACCCACGACGGTATAGTTCACGCTGTGGTCACGCGCGGCCAAACACCGAAGTTTAAGCGCGCGCGGTGTACGCAACTCTTCTCCCAGGCGTATACACTTTCCGATTACAGGCCGCGAGCAGTCGCGGCCGATGGAACCGGCCGGGCACCTCACTGCAGCCCGCTCCTTCGGCGGTTCGATGGATTGGGTTGCCAGGCTCCGCTCGCGTAGCGAGAAAGAATGACCGATCGCGCTCGCATCTGCGTACTCAATCTCCTGCGGTCGCTGTGCGCCGGCATGACGGTGCTCCTGCTTTACGCGCCGGCATACGCGTTGTCGCCCGACTTTAAAATCGCTCAGTTCTATCACACGGCGTGGACGGCCAAAGAAGGCGCGCCCACGGGTATCGTGTCACTTGCCCAGACCAGCGACGGTTATCTTTGGATGGGCACCCCCGCAGGATTGTTTCGTTTCGACGGGGTTCACTTCGAGCGAATCGATGCCGTCCACCAGCAACCATTGCCTTCGACGAACGTGTACACACTCTGGGCGCCCCCATCGGGCGGCCTTTGGGTCGGCTACGCGTTTGGTGGTGCGAGCTTCATCGACGACGGAAGAATCACGAATTATGGTGAGCGGGAGGGCCTTCCGGTGGCCAGCGTGCGCGGTTTCGCGCAGGACAAGTCCGGCGACGTATGGGTGGCGACCACGCGCGGTGTAAGGCGCTTCGACGGCTCGCAATGGGTCGACGTTAGCGCTGAACTGCACTTGCCCAAGACATACCTGAGTATGCTCAGCTTCGATAGAAGCGGAACTCTGTGGATTGCCGTCGACAACTCGATCATGTTTCTGCAACCGGGACAACGCGCGCTCGCAACGACGGATATTCAGCTCGGCGGCGAGAGCAAGTTCCTGGAAGGCCCGGACGAAACCCTCTGGCTGACCGATGCGACTCAGGGCGTTCGTGCTTTGTATTCACCGCTTGGCCCGACGAACGCGAGTAAAGACTGGATCGCGCTCGGGGACCCGCGATTGGGCAAGATAGAGGTAAAGTTCATTGACCGTGAAGGCACGTTCTGGATGTCAACGCTGACCGGCATTCGTCGCCTGAGAGACCCAGCATCCTTACTCCGCCATGGATTGGCTGACGGGCCTTCGGCGGACCTCTTTTTGCGCACCGATGGACTGACAGGGTCAGCATCAAGTGGAGAAATTCTGGGCCTTGAAGATAGAGAGGGCAATGTCTGGCTCGGAACCACTGGAGGATTGGACAGGTTTCGCGAGTCGCGCCTTATTAGCGTCGGCCTTCTTGCCGATGCGGGTGGTATCGCCTTGGCGGCTGGCGACGATGGTGCCGTGCTGGTCGGTGAATATTCGAAGAATGGTGCTTTCAAGGTCACGGCAGGACCAACCGTCGAGGCGGTGCCCGGCCCGCGTAATATCACCTGCGCCTATCGTGATCCTGACGGCATTGTTTGGCTCGGCGGCCCAGACCTGATCTGGCGTTCCGCAGGACAGCGATGGATCCCGATCAATCTACCCGTTGCGAATTTAAGCAAGCAAGGCTACCCGGGTATTCAGGCCATCGCCAAGGATCGGTCAGGCGCACTGTGGGTGTCGGTCGTGCGTGCCGGTGTATTCCGCCTGGCCGATGGCATGTGGAGCCGCTACGGAGAACCCGCGGTACGCCTCGCCACCGACAGCAATGGTCGCGTCTGGCTGGGATATCCGAATAATCAGGTTCAAATCGTAGACAAGGATGTGGTACGACGCCTGTCCGCCGCTGACGGGCTCAACGTTGGGGCTGTGCTCTCCATTGACGCCGGGCCCCGCCATGTCTGGGTGGGCGGAGAGCATGGTCTCGCGCGTTTCGATGGCCACCGATTCAACGCGGTCACGCGCCAGGGCGGTACACCACTGCCGAGCGTCTCCGGAATCATCGAGACCGCGGAGGGCGATCTTTGGCTCCATACGAGCGAAGGCGCGATGCAGGTGCCGGCTGAGGAGGTGCGTCGGGTGGTAAGCGATCCACTCTACGCGGTTAGATACACTCTTCTTGATTTTCTCGATGGAATGCCCGGTACGCCGCAAGCCGTTCGACCGCTGCCAACGATTGTAGAGAGCACCGATGGCAGGCTGTGGTTTGCCACGACCAACGGCATCGCATGGACTGATCCGCGGCACGTGACGCGAAACCCGCTTAAGCCACCTGTCGACGTGCAATCCATTATCGCGGACGGTGTTCGTTACGAGCCATCGGCGGGCTTGAGGCTCCCGATCAGGACGCGCAACTTGCAAATCAGTTACACGGCGCTCAGTTTGTCCATTCCCGAGCGGGTGAGGTTCCGGTACCAGCTTGGCGCTGAGCAACCTTGGCAGGATGTAGGTGCCCGGCGAGAGGCGTACTTTACCGACCTTGCTCCGGGGCACTACCGTTTTCGCGTGATTGCCTCGAACAACGACGGTGTCTGGAACGAAACAGGAGAGTCTGTCGATTTCACGATTCCTCCGGCGTTTGTCCAGACGAAATGGTTCCTGGCAATGTGCGTCGCTGCAGGCGCGGCGGTGCTGTGGTCACTCTTGATGCTGAGAGTACGACAGATTCAGCAGCGAATGCGTGGTAGGCTCGAGGCACGACTCGCCGAGCGCGAACGGATTGCGCAGGAGCTGCATGACACGCTGCTGCAGGGTCTGCTCAGCGCGTCGCTGCAACTGGCAGTCGCCAACACTCAGATTGCCTCCGATGCCTCTGCAAAGCCGCTGGTCGAGCGGGTCTTCCAGCTGCTGCGCCAGATGATCGATGAAGGTCGGAGCGCCGTTCGCGGCCTTCGCACCAAAGGCTCCGAGCCCGATGACCTCGAACGCGCGTTTTCGCAGATTCCGCAGGATCTCG
>JAUZFP010000120.1 GCA_030838475.1 Actinomycetota bacterium | reverse complement strand
GGAAACTGTGCGGCGGGCGGAGTTACAACGCCGCCCACCGCACAGTTTCCCCCGCCACCCACTGCGGTATCTCCCGCCACCCGTCAACTAGTCGACAGCCGTTAGGCCTCGCGCTGCTTCGGCGACGACTCGAGAGTCAGCGCCGGATCGCGCAGCACCGAGTCGCCGAGGACGGCGTCGATCTTCGCGAGCAGCTCCGTGGGAATCTCCACACCCGACGCGACAACGTTCTCCTTGACCTGCTCGGGGCGCGAGGCCCCGATGATGGCGGAGGCGACGTTGTCGTTCTGCAGGACCCACGCGACGGCGAGCTGCGCCAGCGACAGATTCAGCTCGGCCGCGATCGGCTCAAGCTCCTGCACGCGGGTCAGGATGGTGTCCTGCATCCACCGGGAGATCATCCGGGCGCCGCCCTTATCGTCGGTCGCGCGCGAGCCCTCGGGCAGCGCAGCTCCCGGCTTGTACTTTCCGGTGAGGATCCCCTGCGCGATGGGCGACCAGACGATCTGCGAAATCCCGAGCTCCTTCGAGGTGGGGACGACCTCGGCCTCGATCACGCGCCAGAGCGCGGAGTACTGCGGCTGGTTCGAGATGAGCTGGATGTTCAGCTCCTTCGCGAGCGCGGCGCCGGCGCGAAGCTGGTCGGCCGTCCACTCGCTGACGCCGATGTAGAGCGCCTTGCCGGAGCGCACGACGTCGGCGAAGGCCTGGAAGGTCTCCTCGAGCGGCGTCTCGTAGTCGAAACGGTGCGCCTGGTAGAGGTCGACGTAGTCGGTCTTCAGGCGGCCGAGCGATCCGTCGATGGACTCGAGGATGTGCTTGCGCGAGAGCCCGACGTCGTTGTGCCCCTTGGGTCCGGTCGGCCCAAATACCTTTGTGAAAATCTCGAGTGACTGGCGACGCTCACCCTTCAGCGCCTCGCCCAGGACCGTCTCCGCAGCGGTGTTGGCATAGACGTCGGCCGTGTCGAACGTCGTGATGCCGTTCTCGATCGCGGCCTTCACACACTGGAACGCGGTGTCGTTCTCCACCTGCGAGCCGTGAGTGAGCCAGTTGCCGTACGTAATTTCGGAGATTTTGAAGCCGGAGTTACCCAGGTAGCGAAACTTCATAACTCAAGCCTAAACCGATGTGATCGGTCACATATCCACTCAGCGGGCCAGGCGGCGACGGAGCCTCGCGATGGCGTCGAATCCGAAGCCGAGCGCAAAGACAACGACGATCGCGACCAGCGCGGCAACGATCGGGTTCACCGCAAACCAGAACCCGGCCGCGGCCCCGATGCCGACGTGATAGAGCGTGTAGATCGCGGATGCGACGAACGAGCGAGGGAGATAGCGCCGGATCTCGAGGCCGCTCGCCCCCGCCGTCATCGTCACCGCGACCCGAACAAACGGCAGAAACTTCGCGCCAATCAGGTAGAGCGCGGGCCGCCGATTGAGGCCCTCGGATGCGCGCGCGAAGATCGGGGCCATCCGCGCTCCGCGCATCCAGCCCCACCGATCGAGACCGACGCGACGGCCGATAAGGAACGAGATGGCGTCGCCAACCATCGTCGCCGCGACGGCCACGGCCAGCACCAGCCAGAGCAGCGATCCCCCGTTCGCGGCGACCAGCGTCGAGAGCGTGACAACACCGGTCTCCCCGGGCACGAACGGAAAGAACCCGTCGACGATGAGGATCCCCGCCATAACCAGGTATGCCCAGGGACTGGAACCGATCGCGAGAATGAGGTTCTCGACGTCGACGACCATGCGGCACACCGTAGCCGTACCGGGTGGCCGCGGGGTGAACATCCCGTTTCCGCGAGACCGGAGACGACTCAGTAGCGACTGAGGTAGTCGCGCGTCTCCGGGTGTTGTGGATGATCGAAAATCTGCTCCGGCGGGCCCTGTTCGATGAGAACGCCATCCTTGAGGAACACGACGGTGTCGGCGACCTTTCGCGCGAACGTCATCTCATGGGTCGCCATGAGAATGGTGGATCCGCCGGTCTTCAGTTCGGACACGAGGTCCAACACCTCACCGACCAGTTGAGGGTCAAGCGCGCTCGTGATCTCATCGAGCAGCAGCAGCTCTGGGTTGCTGGTTATCGCCCGCACGATGGCGACGCGCTGCTGCTGGCCGCCGGAGAGGCGGTCAGGGTAGGTGCGCAGTTTGTCGCGCATGCCAATGCGTTCGAGCCACTCGACCGCGGTCTCCTCGGCCTGATCGCGCGGCACGCCGTGCACCTTGCGACTGGCAAGGGTCACGTTGTCCAGCACGGTCAGGTGCGGGAACAGGTTGAACTGCTGGAAGACAACTCCGATTCGCGCACGCGTCTTATCGACGTTGACACGCGGGTCGCTAATGTCTTCGCCCTTGAGAAATATTTGTCCGTCGTCGATTCGCTCGAGCAGGTTGATCGATTTCAGGAGGGTTGACTTCCCCGAGCCGCTCGCGCCGATGAGTGCCACGACGCGATGCTGGTGAACATCGAGATCGATCCCACGAAGCACCGGCACGCCGTCAAAGTTCTTGTGCAAATTGGTGATCCGAAGCACGGGCTGGTCGGTCATACCGTGCCCCCGATCTGCTCGCGTCGCTGAGCTCGTGCGGAGAGCCAGTCGGCGACACGGATGAACGGCCAGCTGATCAACACGAACAGCAGGCCGGCAACAACGTATGGGGTGAAGTTGGCGTACGTCGATTCGATGATGCCCGCCGAGCGAACGACATCGACGGCGCCGAGCACGGACACCAGCCCGACATCTTTCTGCATCGACACGAAGTCGTTCATGAGCGCCGGGCCAACCTTACGAACGCCCTGCGGGAGCACGATCATCCGCAGCGTCTGTGCGTGGCTGAGACCGAGGGACCTCGCCGCCAGTCGTTGGGAGGGATGAACGGCCTCCATCCCCGCGCGCAACACTTCGGACACGTAGGCGGAGTAGGTGAGGATAAGCGCGATCGTGCCCCAGAACTCCGGGGGAAGTCGGGGAAAAAGCCCGAGACCCGGGATGCCGAAGCCGATCAGGTACAGGACGATGATGACGGGAATGCCTCGAAAGAGGTCCGTGTATGCGGCCGCCAGAAATCTCAGCGGGAAGAACACCGCGCCGCGAAGTGTACGAACCACGGCAATCAGCGTCGCGAAGATCGCCACCCCGATCACCGCGAAGAACAGCACCTGCACATTGAGCCAGAGCCCGAGCAGAAGTGTGGGCAGAGATGCCCAGGCGATCTTCGGATCGAAGAACGAGCGTTGGACTTCCGCCCAGCCATGGGTGTTGATCACGGTCAGCCAGAGCACCGCCGCGAGCGCGATTGTGCTCGCGGCGGATATCAGCACGGATCGCCCGGACTGCTTCTTTCGAAACGCCCGTCGATCGAGTTCTATTTGGCTGGGCTGGCTACTTGAAGATGGGGACATTGACGCTGGTCGACAACCATTTCTTGGTGATCGCGGCCAGCTCGCCGTCCTTCCGGATGGCGTCAACTGCCGCTGAGACCTTGGCCGTCAACGACGAACCCTTGGCCAGCACGATACCAAACTGGTCGCCATCCGTCGTGTCCGCAAACTGTCCGAGGATCTCGCCGTGCTTCAGCTCGGCACCCGCGAGGTAGAAGGCGGTCGGAAGATCAACTGCGATCGCGTCGATCTGGCCACTCTTCAGCGCGAGCACGGCGTCATCGTTGGAGTTGAAGATCTCGGGCTGCACTCCGACATCCTTCAGAACGATCGTGTTCGTGGTGGTGCCGGCGGCGACGCCGATCTTGACCTTCTTCAGCGCGGACAGCGTCTTCGCCGAGTCCGCGGCGGAGCCCGTGATCGCGACGAGGGCCTGCGTGGTCTGGTAGTACGGCGACGAGAAGTCGACGGCCTTCTTGCGCTTGTCGGTGATCGTGTACTGCTGAAGGTTGAGGTCGAAGTTCTTGGGCCCAGGCGCGATGGCGGAATCGAAGGTGGTGCGGGTCCAGACGACGTCCTTCTTCGCGAACCCCAGCTTGGCGGCGACCGCGTAGGCGACCGCTGCCTCGAATCCCTTGCCCGACTGCGGCTTGTTGTCATCGACCCACGGCGAGTACGCCGGCTGGCCGGTGGCGATGGTCAGCTTTCCGGCGGTGACGGTGTTGAGGCCGTCTGGGGAGGAACCAGCAGAGGCGGTCGAGGCGCAGCCGCCCAGGGCGACCAGACCGATCGCTATGCCGGCCACGACGAGGGAGCGAGCGATGCGGGAGCCGAAACGAGTCACGGGAGATGCCTTTCGTGGGGCCTGCTGGGAGCCCAGAGTGAACCTCTCGATCGTAGGAGAGGGCGAGCGCCGCGCGCCAATCGCGTTACCGATTGTGATGGCGGCGCGGGCGGCAAGCGACCTACTCGTCGAGTTCCCGCGGCACCGCGATCACGTCGACGAGGGCGCCGTTGCGCCACACGGTGATCTCGATCGGCTTGTCGATCGCATCCTCGACCATGAGCTGCTGAACCGCGGTCGTCGAGACGACCCGCCGTCCCGCCAGCTCGACGACGACATCCCCACGACGAAGTCCGGCCTCCTCCGCCGCGCTGTTGGGCGAGACGCCCGCGACCTGAAGCCCGGTCGGCGATCCGATCCGTTTCGCGAGGGCCGGCGCGAGTCTGATCTGGGCACCGGAGATGCCGAGCCAGGCCCGACGCACCTTCCCCTTCGTCATGAGGGCGGCAATAATCCCGCGGGTCGTCGAATTGATCGGGACGGCGAGTCCCACGCCGATTCCGGCGACCGCCGTGTTGACGCCCACCATTCGGCCCGAGCTGTCGGCGAGAACGCCGCCGCTATTGCCGGGATTGAGCGCGGCATCCGTCTGGATGACCTCGTCGATCACCCGACCGGACTGGGTCGGCAGCGAGCGACCGAGCGCCGACACGATCCCCGCGGTCACGCTGCCAGCGAGCCCGAGTGGGTTGCCGAGCGCGACGACCAGTTGACCGACGCGAAGTGGTGCGGCGTCGCCGAGCTCGACAGGTGCGGGCACGTCGCCCCGCGCGTGCAGGACGGCGAGATCGGAGAGCGGGTCGCGACCGACCACATCCACGCCCACCGTCGACCCGTCGCTAAAGGACGCCTCGGCCGTTCGTGCGCCCGCCACGACGTGAGCGCTTGTGAGCAGAAAGCCGTCGGCGGTGATCACGCTCGCGCTGCCCGCCCCGCCACCGCGGGAGGTGCGCACACTGACGCTGGCGACGCTGGGGAGCACCGACTCGGCGACGTCTACGACCGTGCGGGAGTACGCATCCAGAATCTCGTTGTCGTCCATGCCGCAATTGTGAACCGCGTTGGCGCGCGGTTGAGCGAGGTTCGCTCAGGGCACAGTAGACCGCCCAAAACACGATGAGGTGAGGCTAAAGCCGCGAGAACTAGCGACCGAAGGACGTGGCCGCCGGGCAATCGAACGGGTCGCCGCCGGCCGCGAGTCCGACCTTGTTCAGATAGCGGATGACGATTCCGTAGGACTGCCAGATCGTCGTCTCGGTGTAGTCGATGTTGTGGGCCGCGCAGTACTCCTTCGCGATGACCTGCGCACGCTTGAGGTGCGGGCGCGGCATGTTCGGAAAGAGGTGGTGCTCGACCTGGTGGTTGAGTCCGCCCATGTAGAAGTTCATGAACCAGCCACTGCGGATGTTGCGCGAGGTCAGCACCTGGCGGCGCAGGAAGTCGACCTTGGAGTCGTGCGGCAGGATCGGCATGCCCTTGTGGTTCGGGGCAAAGGATGCGCCCATGTAGACACCGAACACGGCGAGCTGGACGCCGATGAACGCGAATGCCATTCCGGGCGGCAGGAGCAGGAACATTCCCGCGACATAGATGCCGATGCGCGCGACAAGCATCGGAGCCTCGAGCCAGCGCTTCTCTACCTTGCCTTTACCGAATACCGTGCTCAGTCCGCGGATGTGGAGGTTCAGTCCCTCGCCCATCAGGATCGGGAAGAACAGGTAACCCTGGCGCCGGGTGAACCAGGCATAGAAACCCTTGGCCTTCGCGGCATCCGACTCCATGAACGAGACGTAGTCGCGCTCGATGTCGGGGTCCTTGCCGATGATGTTGGGGTTCGCGTGATGACGGCTGTGCTTGGTCATCCACCACGAGTAGCTGATGCCGACAAGCAGGTTGCCGATCATGCGGCCGGCGAGATCGTTGGCTCGGCCGGATTCGAAGACCTGGCGGTGCGAGGCCTCGTGGGCGAGGAACGCGTACTGCGTAAAGATGAGGCCGAGTCCGGCGGCGATAATCAACGTGAACCAGCTGTGGCCGAGCAGCGCAATTCCGACGAACGCCGCGGCGAGCGCGACGGTGAGTACCGCAAAGATGGCGACGTAGAAACCGGTGCGGCGGCGAAGAAGGCCGGCGTCACGAACCGTGTGCAGCAGTGCCGCGTACTCGGTGGTGGGGTTGACCCGATCGCCGCGCGGTTTCGTGCGAATGATGTTGATGACGGGGCTGCTCACGTAGAGCCTCGATTCGGTCGCACCCAAAGCGCTCAGCCGAATGCTGCACTCAAAGTGTTTGCGGCAACCGTGGTCCTGGGCAACCTTCCGGCAACACTATTGGTAATGTCCCCGATCCGCATGCAGTTAACGGTCAGGAATCGGTCGTTGCACGCGAATTGGGGGTGCGTTCACAGAATCAGCGAACGGGAGCGAGTTTCGCGCAGATTGGCACGGCAATCGCGACGACAACGAGGTGCATGAGGCCAAGCGCGATCACGGCCGTCAGGGATGCCCCGGGGATGAATCCCGCGATTGCGAGAATCGTGTCGGGGGCGAACGACAGCACCGTGAGGACCGGGACAAGGATGCGCAGCACGGCCGCGGGATGACGAGCACGGCGGCGAACGATGAGCCATCCCCGATACGCGGCGATTAGTCCCACGAGAGTGAATGGCGCGTAGACGAACACCTGGAGCGGCGAGAAATCGGAGGCGGCTCCCGCGGCGTGAGCCATAGTGGCGATGACCAAATTGGCGAGAATGGCGATGGTGGCGCCCGCAGCAATGATGGCGACGGTGCGGAGGCGGGTTGGGCTCGAACTTGCAGGACTCGCGGTATCGGGAGCAGGCATTGGGAGAACCTTTCAGCAATTAGTACGGCGGTCGTACTAATAGCAAATTAGTACGCGCTTCGGACTAATGTCGAGAGGATTCCGGAGAATTGGTCTGATCGGAGTACGGCGCGCACGGACGCCTACTCTCCGGGTAGTAGGGAGCCGCATGAACGAGCCGCGTGGGTCTCTCGACGCCGGTGCCGCACTGATCCGCCTGACAGCGGCGGTGGGCGAGCGCGTTCTCGAAACGCGAAGTGAGTCCGGGACGACCGCTCTGCAGCTTCAGGTAATTCGTGTCGCCGAGGAGGGCGCGACGATGACCACGATTGCACGGGCACTGGGCTCATCAAAATCAACCGTGACGAGCGTCGTCGACCAGCTCGAGGCAGCGGGCCTGGCCGTGCGCGTCAGCGATCCGGACGATCGCCGCAGGCAGATCGTCCGCAGCACCACCGCGGGCAGTGCACAGCTCCGCGCGTTCGATGCCGCGATCGAGGGCCGAATCGATGACCTGTTGACGATCCTCGATCCGGATCGCGCGCGTCGATTGGCGGAGATGATGGCGAAGCTGCCCGGGGCGACCGTGCCCCTTCCCCTCGCCGGGCCACGCTGATCACGGTTCGATTGCGGAAAGAACCTCACTCAGGATGTCCGCGAGTTCGACCCGCTCGTTTGGGTCGAGTACAGATAGCACACCGGAAACTCGCCGGGCGAGATCGCCGGCAAACCCCGTCGCCACGACGATTCCCTTCTCTGTGGGAGTCGCGAGCACGTTGCGTCGGTCCGTCGGATCCTGCACACGCACGACGAGGCCGGCCGACTCGAGCCGGGCAATGAGCCCGCTCATGGTTGACTTCGGGACCTTCAGCGCGGAGGTCAGGCCGAGCATGTTGCTCGGGTTGAGGCTCAGGATGTACAGCAGCCGCGCCTCCTGGACGCTCAACTGGACGGCGCTCGCCGCGGCGTAGTAGTGCTCGCCGACGGCCGTCGTAGCCCGGATGACCTCGACGGTCGCCGGCGATGGCCTCGATTGCGACATCCTCAGATTCTGCTCCATCTACCCCGTGACGGGGAGGGAACGGTTTATCCCACCTCCGCGGGGACCCGAAGCTCGTCGCCGGTCGCGGCCATCGACGCTCGTGCGGATGCCCGACGAACGGAGGGCACAAGGAACGAGGCGGCGAAAGCCGCGACGGCGAAACCGGCGAGCACGATGAACGCGCTCGTGTATGACGACTCGAGAGGCAAGCCACTCGCATCCAATCCACCGGTGACGATCGAGCTCACGACTGCTGTACCAATTGCGCCGCCGATCGTGCGGATGTTGACGCTCATGCCACTCGCGGCACCGGTCTGGTGGGCGGGAACGCCCTGCACGATCAGGCTCGACATGGCCGAATATGCGATGCCAAGACCGAGACCGAAAATGCCGGACGCGAATGCGACCTCCCACGGCTCAGAATGCAGAACGACGAAGAGGATGGCCGCGGCGGCAATTCCCGCGGAGCCGAGTGCGAGCTGAAGCTTGAAACTCACGTACGGCGCGATCGGACCGCTGATGAACCCGGTCACGGCCATCGTTACCAGCATCGGCAGGAGAAGCAGACCCGACTCTGTGACGCTGGCGCCGAATCCATAACCGGTACTCGTGGGGGTCTGGGTGAACTGCGGCAGGAACGCGTAGGTGGCGAACATCCCAGCCCCGAAGAGGAGCGCCACGAGGTTGGTCGTCCAGACAGTGGGAAGCCGCATCATCCGCATGTCGATGACCGGGTTCGACGAGCGGAACTCGACCCTCACCCAGACGGCGATGAGTGCCGCGGCGAGAACGAAGAGCCCGATCGTGAGCGGGGAACTCCACCCCCACTCTCGTCCCTCACTGAGCGGCAGGAGCAACGCCACCAGCCAGGCGGCGAGAAGCAGCGCGCCGAGGATATTGACCCGACCGCCCGCGCGTGAGGGCGACTCCGGGATGAAGATCGCCGCCAGAACGCCGACCACGATTGTGACGATCATGGGGATCCAGAACAACCAGCGCCACCCCAGCGCACCGACGATCGGCCCGGCGAGAACGACCCCGAGTCCACCGCCGACCGCAATGATGGCGGAGATCGCACCAACGGCCGACGACACACGATGGCGTGGAAATTCGTCACGAATGATGCCGAACGCGAGCGGGAAGATCGCGCCGCCGAGTCCCTGAACCAGGCGGGCGACGATGAGTATTCCGAGAGTCGGCGCGAGGGCGGCAAGAAGGTCACCGACGACCACCGCACTCAGCACGATCAGAAGAGCGCGGCGCTTTCCGATCATGTCGCCGGTGCGGCCGAGCAATGGGGTCGCGATGGCGGCGGACAGCAGCCAGCCCGTGATGACCCAGGTCACCTCGGTCTGGGTGGTGTGCAGGTCGTGCTGGATGGTCGGCAGCACCGGGTTCAGCAGCGATTGCAGGAGTGAAAACGAGGCGGTCGCGGTCGCGAGAACAGCGAACGTGAGCCAGTAGTGGGAACGGATTCGTGCAGACATGGTGTCCTTTCGAGCGCACGGCACTATCCACCAGCCAGATGGCAAGTGGGCCCCGGCCGGCGCAGTCCGAAATGTTGCGTAGCAATATTTCGGCGGCTCGGTTGGGAGTATAGTGGAGGGGTACCTCCGATTATACGGAGGGGTACCTCCACTTAGCAAGTCCGGAGTAGTTTTGACTGACACAGTGATTGCGGCCGCTCGACCTTCCGTCGCGGCACCGCGCCCTCAGCGCGCCGATGCCCGGCGCAACTTTGAGGCCGTGCTCGCCGCCGCCAAGGTGGCGTTCGCACAGAAGGGCGCAGACGCGTCGCTCGAGGAGATCGCACGTCAGGCTGGCGTGGGCATTGGCACGCTGTACCGAAACTTCCCCGCCCGGTCGGACCTCATCAACGCCGTCTACGTCGAAGAGGTCGAGGAGCTGTGTCGTTCGGCCGAGGGGTTGGATGACCTCCCGCCGTGGGACGCGCTCATGGTCTGGCTCCGTAGTTTGGTCACCTACTGCAGCAACAAGCGGGCGCTCGTGGACGGACTCAATCGTGACTCCGAGCTCTTCGCGAAAGCCAAGGAAGCGATGTATGCCACACCCACGCCGCTGCTCAAGCGAGCCCAGGCGTCGGGCGACGTGCGCCAGGATCTCGAGATCGACGACGTCATGTATCTCGTCAGCGGCCTGATGTCGGTCACCTATCGCAGCGACGAACAACGCGAGCGCGTGCTGGCGCTCGCGCTCGACGGTATCCGGCCTCCGGCGGGCAGCTAGCTACCCAGGCCCGCCTTTGCTCGGTACGCGACGCCGATCATCCGAGCAAGGACGTCGTTGTCGACGGCCGAAAGATCCTTGATGTAGAGGCAGCCCTTGCCCGCCGTGTGCGGGCCGAGCTGTGCGGCCAACACCCCACCCACGTCGTGGGCCGCGATGCCGTACAGCACGAGCGAAGCCGTGCGGGGAGCGAAGCTCACGACGGGTGTATCGCCCTCGCGACCGGACTCATAGCGGTAGTGAAGAGTGCCGTAGCCGACGATGCTGCTCCCCCACATGGTGGGTTGCTCTCCGGTGACCTCGCCCATGAGTTTCGCGAGCGCGTGCGCATCCACCCGACGCTTGTCGTCGGCAATTGACTCGAGGAAGTCGTCGGGACTCCCCACCTCCGGCCTGGTCTTGTTCTCTGCCACCGTCTACTCCTTCGAGTTCAACTGCCGCGCGCGGAGCGCCAGCGCCGTCACGACCACAGCCGGCCAGATCGACTCAGCATCGGCCGCCACACGTTCGACGACGCCGACGTAGGGCACGGAGTGCGCGGTCCAGACCACCAGGAACCACAGGCAAATCGCGGTCAGGATGACCGTGCCGAGAATTGAACCGAGTGGACGCACCAGCCATGGGAAGTCGGGACGGAACCGCATCCCCAGGATCGGCCAGGCGGCGAGGAGAACGAACCCGATGATCGCGGCCGTGTTGTGTGCGGCCGACGTTCCCGCGACCGACGGCAGCGGGAATGCCGCAACGGCGAGCGAAGCGAGCGCCCCCACCAGGTACACGATTCGACCCGGGATGCCGATCCCTCGCGCGTAGGCGATCGTCACCAGGTGCGAGAGTCCCGTGGCGACGAAGATGACGGTCGTGAAGACGCGCGCCGGCGCATCCCCGGCCGCGAGTTCGCTGATCGTCTGGCGCACCGGGTCATAGCCGGGAGTCACGAGACCCGCGACGATCGTGCCGCCGATGAACAGCACCGGCGTCAGGTATGCCGAGATTATTGCGGGCCGACCGATGAGTTCGCGTGGAGTGGTCACGGCCTGACGATACCCGTGCCGCCCCACGGTGCCCCCGTTCGCTAACGGGCAGGTCACAATCGCGTGTTGACCTTGCGCCGCGCATCTCACGGCCGCTAGGTTAACTTTCTGCCGACCTACGAAAGGAGCCTGGCCAACATGATTAACGCAATCGAGCCGCTGAAGTACGCGGCAATGACACGCACTGCCGGCTTCTTCGGCATCCTCGCCGATTGATCTGACGCGCTCCTCGCTCGTCACGGTCACGGTGACGACGTTCGAAGAAGCCCAGTAATCAAACCGCCGCACCGCGGCGCGATTACACGTCCGTCCCGTCACGATCACGCCGGGCTCCCCGGTTTGATCCGCCACTACCGTGGCGACAATTTCGCCTGCTTACGAAGCGGGCACTCTTCGGCGACACAAGCCGAAACAGTTGTGAGGACCATCACCATGAATACCGTGCTGTCGACACCCGTCGACGAACAGAACCACACCCATCCGCCCTCGTCGCCCGAGCACCGGGCGAACGTGCGGACAGTGTCGCTCGCCGATCGCGCCGCCCTGCACCTGGGGCTGGCGCTCATCACGTGGAGCCGCCGTCCCCGGACGGTTGCCCCGCAGTCGAGCCGGGATGAGCTGCTCGCTCGTCGTCGCGCCGCGAGCGCGCGGGCGACACGTGAACGCGAGTGGCAGCTGGCGCTGTACCTCAGCCAGCTTCGACGCTAACGCTCGGCCAGAGCGATGAGAGTCGAATTACCCGTTCCAATAACCCCAGCCGCGGCCGAACATCCCGTCGAAGTCTCCCCCGGAGGCTCCGGCGGGACCGTTCGGTCGTCGGGAACCGAGGTATGACGCGACGACGGCGGCACCCAGGTCATCCAGCTCGGGCGCGACGACCGTGCCACCGACGCGTCTCGCCATCGAGTCGATGAACCGGGCGAGACCGGGATCGTCACCGAGACGGAAGAAGGTTGTCTGCGCTCCGAGCCGCATCGAGTTGTCGAGCTCGCGAATCGCAAAGGCGATCGTGACCGGATGCGGCGGGTAGCTGAAGAAGACATCTCCACTGGCCTCGAGATGCGAGGTTGGCTCGCCATCCGTGACGATCAGAAGCACCGGCTGGGCGTTCGGATGCTTACGGAAATGGCGATTCGCCAGCAACAGGGCGTGGTGCAGGTTCGTCCCCTTGTTGTACATCTCCTCGAGCGAGGTCAGCTGCTCGATCTCGATGACCTCCGCGTGGCGACCGAAGGCAATCAGCTGAAGGTGGTCCCCGCGAAAACGACTCTTGATGAGCGTGTGCAGGGCGAGCGCGGTGCGCTTCATCGGCACCCAGCGCCCATCCATCACCATCGAGAACGAGGTGTCAACGAGCAGGGCGACGCACGCCTGGGTACGGGCCTCGGTCTCCTGGACCTCAACGTCGCCGATCTGGATGTTGATACCTGTGTCGAGAGACCGGCCATCGCCCGCAACTCGCGTGATCGCGTTCGTGATCGTGCGCGTCACATCCCACGGCTCGGTGTCGCCGAACGCCCACTCGCGCGTGGCGCCCGAGCGCTCGCCGGCCGCCCCGGCCTGACGCAGGTCGCGGTTGCCCTGGCGTCCCGACATCCGGTTGGCGACATCCCGCAGCAGGGCCTTGCCGAGCTGGCGCATCGCCTTTGGGGTGAGCTTCAGCGTTCCGTCCGAGCCACGCTTAAGCGTGCCGGAGTCGCGCAGCGCCTGCTCGAGTTGTTGCAAGGTGCGGGCATCCACTGATGCTTCATCGCCCAACTGGCGCGACAGTTTGTCGAGATCGAGGTCATCAAGATTGGATCCGCGGTAGGACTGGGAGAGCTGCTCGGACAGATCGTCGAGATCGGCAAGGTCCTGGAATACACCGGTGCCATCGCCCAGCCCGAGACCCTCCTCACCGTCCATGCTCTCGGAGCCGCCCCAGTTCTCGCCAGGCCGAAGTGACCGAAGGTTGTCGTCGAGCTGCGTCAGCGACTCCATCAGCTCGGGGGAACCGAACGCCTTCTGCGCGAGCGCATCGAGCTCGTCGCGTTGTTCCTGCGTCATGGAGTTGCGCATGCGCTGGGCCGCCGCGGCACGCTGTGCCAGGGAGTCCAGCAGCTCCTCGATGTTCTGCGGATTCTCCGGAAAGTAGTCGCCGTGCTTCGCCATGAAATCGTCGAACTGCTGCTCGGTGTCCTCGCCGCGTCGATGCGACTCGAGCAGCTGGTTCAGGTCGCCGAGCATCTCGTTGATCGCGGCGCGGTCTTCGTCCGTCGCGTTCTCGAGTGCCTGCTTCATCCCGGCGAAGCGCTGGTCCAGCATCTCCCGGCCGAGGAGGTCCTTGATCTTCTCGTAGTCGGCCCGGGCCTCGCGGCTCTGCCAGTTGTACTGGCTCAGCTCGCTGACCGCGGCCGCCGGGGAGGCCGGCAGGTTGTCCAGCTGCATCTCCGCGAGCATCCGATCGCCGTCATCCATGGCCGCGTCGCGCGCCAGTTGCTTGCGCTCAGCTAGTACTGCGCGGTCGAGGAGCTCCTTGATCTCCTGCAGCGTGCCGTCGAGGTTGTGCTTCTGCGTCAGCTCGCGCCGTCGGTCGGCAACCCTGCGGGCCAACTCGTCGAGCCCCGCGCGGTTCTTGCCGCCGCGGCGCAGGAATTCGCGCATGGCACGCTCCGGCGAGTAGCCGGCCATGACCTCCTCGCCGATGGCGTCGAGCGCCTCCGCCAGGTCGATCGGGGGCGCGAGCGGATCCGGACCGCCCGCGTACTTGCCGTAGCGGGAGGCCCTGGTGAGCCGACGGTTGACCCTAGCCATAGATGGTCTCGCCGCCGCCGGTCTCCTTGCTGATCTTGCGCATCAGGTAGAGACCCTCGAGAGCCAACTCGATGGCCCCGGCTCGCTGGCCGTCGTTGGCCGCGCCCAGCCTCTCGCAGATGTCGTCGTACAGTTCGGATTCCCCGAGCGCCGGCAGCCCTGCGAGGAAGTCGCGCGCGGTGACCTGCTCGCCGGTCGTCACCATAACGCCGCCCTCGATCGCATCGACCAGTACGCCGAAGTCGAGTCCGGCGAAGTGCGCCCGGACGGTCTCGGCCGTCGCGGTGCGCAGCAGGTGGTCGAGAATCTCGTCTTCGCGGCCCTCCTCGCCCGACTCGAACTCGATCTTGCCGCCGAGCACGTCGACCGCGGTCTCGAGATCCACCGGCCTCGCGACGGCGTCATCCTCGCCCTGGCGACTCGCCCGGTGGATGGCCGCAGCGGCGATGGTCTCGGCGCCGGCGATGGCGAAGCGGGCGCTGACGCCGCTGCGCTGGTCGACAGCGCTCGACTCCCGCAGGGCTCGCGTGTAGCGAGCGAGGATCTCGACGAGGTAGTCGGGCACGTCGGCGACCAGCTCCGCCTCCTGCCGGATGATGGCGACCTCGTCATGCAGCTCGGTCGGGTAGTGGGTGCGGATCTCCGCACCGAAGCGGTCTTTGAGCGGCGTGATGATGCGGCCGCGGTTCGTGTAATCCTCGGGGTTGGCGCTCGCCATTACGAGGACGTCGAGCGGGAGCCGCAACACGTAGCCGCGGATCTGGATGTCGCGCTCCTCCATCACGTTGAGCATCGCAACCTGGATCCGTTCGGCCAGGTCGGGCAGCTCGTTGATCGCGACAATGCCACGGTGGCTACGCGGGATCAGCCCGAAGTGGATGGTCTCCGGGTCACCCAGACTGCGGCCCTCGGCCACCTTCATCGGGTCGACGTCGCCGATCAGGTCGGCCACGCTCGTGTCGGGTGTCGCAAGTTTTTCGGCGTAGCGCTCGTCCCGGCTGCGCCAGGCCACGGGCAGGTCGTCGCCGAGCTCGGCCGCCCGGCGAACGCTGGCGGCAATGATCGGTTCGTAGGGATGCTCCCCCAGCTCGGAACCCTCGATGACGGGCGACCACTCATCCAGCAGCCCGACCATCGTGCGCAGGATGCGGGTCTTCCCCTGCCCGCGCTCACCAAGGAGCACGATGTCGTGCCCAGCGATCAGTGCGCGTTCCAGTTGAGGGATGACCGTTGATTCGAAGCCATGCAGGCCGGGCCACGGATCGCGCCCCTCGCGCAGCGCCGCGAGCAGATTCTCGCGAATCTCTTCACGCAGAGTCTTCTGAACATGCCCCGATTTCCGGAGCTCACCGACAGTTGCAATGGTTGGTCGCGTCACCCGAGTAACGCTACGCCGCGAGCGCGATGGCTGCAGGGGCGGACCTACTGCGTGACCGCGACATCCTTCGGCGCTCGCACCGACCGCGCGCGGGGGAAGTGCCGGGCGAGACGGGCGAGGGTGCTCCGGCTGGCGGAGCGACGCGCGGCATCCTTCTCTTCCCTACCCGCGTGCATTTGCACGGCACGTTTCTCGAGCTCAGCATGTGCTTCGGCGAGCGTGCCGTGCAGTTCATCCAGAACCGGACGCAACTTGGCGAGGCTCCGGATCGAGTTCGCGCTGTCGACAATCAGGATGCCGATGAGCACCCACGCGATCGCGATCGCCGCATCGTGCGGGAGCGTCTTCAACCCGCCACTGATCCAGGGTTGGAGCACGTAGATCAGCAGAAGTCCGAGCGCCCCGAATCCGAACGAGTTCTGCAGGCAGATCCGACCGTTCAGGTTGAAGCGGTGGTCGTGGTAGTCCCACAGGGAGATGTGGAAGACCTTGTCGAGGATGAGACTGCTCAGGTATTCGACCGTGCTTGTCACGACGACGCTGGCGACAAACACGAGAAACGGGTTCTTCACATACGGCTCGACGAACAGGATGAGAAGGATCGCGCCGATCCCGTAGATGGGCAGGAACGGGCCGGTCAGGAATCCACGATTCTCGAGATGCTGGGACTTCGCGAATACCCACAGCACCTCGACGATCCAGCCGATGAACGAGTAGATCGCCACGTAGAGCAGGAAGAGGCTGAACGCGTACACGCTGCTCACTCAGCCTTGGCGGGTGCGCTGTCGATCGCGACCGCGACTACTCGAGCGAGGCGCTTCCCGATCAGGTGATCGCTTCCGCGCACGCGATGGACTGTGACACCGCTCATCCGGCTCACGATTTTCGTCACGCCTTCGGACTGGAATTCGTCGAGACTGCCCAGGACAATCTCGATCGGGCAGCGGACGGCCGCGAGATCGCTCAGCGTGGTCTGAGACTCGATAGCGTGCTGTAGCGACTTGACGAACGGCTCCCACGTGCGCTCCTTGATGTCCATCGCCTTGGGGATCGACAACAACCGCTCAACGATCTGGGCATTCCGAAGGGTGAACTTCTGGTTGGCGCGAATGTATTGGTATGCCTTCAAGCGGAAGTCCAGGGCGCGCCGGTCCCTTGTGTCACTCAGTTCATCCGGTGACAGATAGATGGGTGGACTCACCAGAACCAGCTTGTTGACCCGCTTGGGATTGCGCGCGGCATACCGGGCAGCGATCAGCGCGCCCATCGAATGGCCGACGAGGGCGAACGGAGTCCGCAGCTTCAGCGAGTCAATAGTTTCCGACACAGCCAAAACGTGTTCCGCGAGGGTGTATTCGGCATTCGGCGGAATGGGGGACTCGCCGAAGCCGAGCAGGTCGATCGTGATGGCACGATGCGCGCCCTCGATGAGGGGCAGGACGTTCTGAAACGTCACCGACGAGGACGCGACCCCGTGGAGGAGCACGACGGTCGGCCCTTCCCCCCGATCGCTCGCAATGTGCAGCAGCGGCGGACGCGGGTTATTGATCGCGAGAGCCATCGGTTGCCTCCTCTGGCACGACGCGGAAGATCGCCTCGAGCGAGACCACCGTCGGATGATGGCGGCTCGCGTTACTAATCAGGCTTCTCCGCGATGTGGATGTCCTGAACGGTTCGGCAGATGCCTCGGTCATATCTCCTCCGTCTCCTCTGGAAAACTGCCCGGGCGCTGGAGTCTGGGCACCTGTTGGGTCTGCTGGGCGGACGCCGAAACGGCAAGATACAGTTCCGCCGCGTCGCGCGGCCGCGATAGCGAGCGACCGGTGAGCAGCTCGATGCGGTGGATGCGGTTGCGCACGGTGTTGGGATGCACGAAGAGGGCGCCGGCGACCTCGTTCACCGACCCATCGCTGCGGAACCACTGCTCAAGCACCTCGAACAGGACCTCCCGCTCGCTCACGGGGAGACCAAGGAGCTTGCCGAGAACGGACTTGGCCAGCTGGCCAGAAATGTCCGGTGCGCCGGCGGCGATGGACTCGATCGGCAGGTCGGCGAATGCGGCAACGCCGCCATCCCGCGCGGTGGTCAGGGCGGTGATCGCGAGCCGCAGTCCGCGGGGTGCGTCGTTGTAGTCGAGAAGTTCGAGGCTGATGCCCGCGGAACGCCCGGATGCCTGCAACCGCTCCCGAAGTATGCCAACGGAGCCATCCAGTTCCGTGCTCACGATCCCCACCTGCAGATCGGTCAGGAGGACCCAGGCCGACCGAATCTCGGAGGCGAGCAGGTCGGCCTCGATGGTCGGTACTGGCAGCTGGCCCACCGCCGCGGCACGGATGACGGCGACCACCCAGCGTCCGGTGCGTGGCAGCTGAAGAGAGTCCACGGCCTCCCACATCGTGAAGCCGCCGTCCGACCCGATCAGGATCGAATAGACGAGGCTGAAGCGTTCGTACTGCCGGGCCACCAGCATCGCCGACTGCTGGGCGCGGTATCCCTCGCTCGTCAGCCGCACGATGGTCTCGTTCATCAGCCAGAGTTCGGATGCGACATCCACGAGGTCCGTGTCGCTGACCTCCCGACCCGCGCGCGCCACGGCGACAATCTCGGTCCACAGGTACTGGGTGCACGCTCGCAGCGCGTCCAGCACGGGAACCAGGGGAACCTGATCGCGCGCCCGGTCGGCACCGAGCGCGCGAATTAGGTCGGCGTCCCCCGTCTCCGCGTTCGGGTAGTTGAGGATGAAGGCCATGTGCGTCGCGCAGGCGAGGAGCAGCGTCTCACTCGAGATCGGTGTCCCGCCGCGGTAGAACGGCACCTCTCGCAGAACGGCCGCGGCGAGTTGTTCGTCAAAGTTGTTCGACGCGTCGAACAGCTCCTCGGCCAGCACACGCAGGCCGGGCCAGGGTGAAGGCGGGTTCACGGCCATTCCTCAAAATATCGCGTCAGCTCGCCCGGCGCGATGGGTGATGACGGCCTACGACTTGAGGTCGTCTGCAGTTTCGCGGTCGGCGGTCGCCTGCAGCAGGGCGTATTCGGCCTCCTGAACGGCATAGATCGCGAACTCGACCGCGTCTTCGGCGCTCCATTCGGATTCGTCCGCTTGCGCTTCGGCGTGCTTCGCCCTGCGGGCCGCGCGACGAGCCGCCGCTTTCGCGTGGATCGAGTTGAACGCGTCCGACACGTTCTTCTGCGCGGTCACCCAGTCGTCGGTGGCGTCGTGACCGTCCTGGATCATCTGGTCGCCGAGCTGATTCTTGTACGTGTCGATCGACTGTTGCAGGGTAGCGAGGCGAGCTTCGAGCCGTGGCGAGTCCTCCGCCTCGATCTCGGTGGCGGATGCTTCGAGTTCCCTGGTCTGCTCGGCGAGTTTGGTGAGCTGGTCTGAGAGGGCCATTTTCTTCTCCTAGTTCTTTGCTGCCTGGTAAATGGAGCGAGCGGTGAAGGCCGCCGCGATCTCGGCGACCCCGCGGAACAGGGCAGAAACGGAGACGTAGGTCACCAGGATCACGACGCTCGCCGACAGCGACGACGAGGCGATGAAGCCGAGCAGCAGCTGCAGAACACCCGAGACGAGCTGCAGTCCCCACGCTGGCGAGGTGCCGACGCTGAAGAGGCTGGAAATGATGTCGAACGTTCCAGCGAAGACGAAGTAGAACCCGACGACGAGGGCCAGCGAAAAGAACGTCCCACCGGGATTCACGAAGGCGATCGCGGCCGCGACGATCAGCAGGATGGCGAACAGGATGTGCCACACCCGCCATCCGCCGGCCGTGACGATCGCGCGGAAGACCTCGCCCGCAGCGGACAACAGGATCAGGATCCCGAACAGGATGGAGATGACGGCGACGGTCGACGTATCAAAGCGCAGGACGACGAATCCGACGACGATCCAAGCGATTCCGACGACCAGGAGAACCCACCAGAGCCGTCCCAGTCGCTTAGCGACGGCCTGTAGCGGAGCAAAAAATGCGTTAGTCATGTGACGATCTCTTTCTTTTGTGAGGGGGCACAGAAATTCGGGTCACTATCGATAGTGGCGCGCCTCACGGGCCGATGGCTATGGAGCCGATTCCACGAATTCGGGCGCGCAAATGTGGGCGGGAACAACGACGACAACGAGGGTGAGCGAAGCACCGAGCCATTGTCATTTCCTGAGGGTGTCTCTACATTGGAGCCAGCTGGTGGAACGAGGTGTCTATGGGACTCGACTTGGACTGCGTCGAGGCTTTTGTAGCGCTCGTCGGTGAGCTCCACTACCGCCGGACAGCAAGCACGCTGCACCTCTCGCCGTCGGCCCTGACCAAACGCATTCAGAAGCTCGAATCAGAACTCGGCTTGCGGCTGGTCGATCGCACGCCGGCGGGCGTTACGTCGCTAACCTCAGCTGGAGCGAGGTTCGCGCCGCACGCCCGCACGCTCCTGTCCGAAGCACACGCCGCACGTCGGGCTGCGATTGGAACGCCGGCACCCGAGTTTCGTCTCGGACTACCGGGGCAACTGCGCGACCACCCGGAATTGATGCACGTTCACTCACTGGCCGCCTCAGTTCGACGCGACATTCCCGGGGCCGTCGTTCATTGCATTGGGGTCCCCTTCCCCGCCGTCACTTCTGCGCTGCTTGAAGGAAGGGTCGATGTGATGTGGGACATCTCAAGCGCGAATCATCCCGGGATCGAGGCCATTCCGCTGCACCCGTTCATGCGAATTGGGGTGATATCAAGAGAGCATGCGTTTGCCGACGCGACAGAAATCGGGATTGAGGAATTCGCACAGCAGCCAATGATCTACGGTAGGCGAGTTCCCCGGGAGTGGATGGCTCGCTTCTACCTGGACGATGTTCGATCCGTCGACGAGGCCCAGTTGATCGCCATGGACGGGTCGAATTCGACAGACGTAATGAATAGCGTGGCGATGAAAACCGGTGTGACAGTCGCTCCAATGGTGATGACTCAAGCCCTCGCACCATTCCTCACGACCGTGAGACTCATCGGCGTCCCGCTGATCCCCACGTTCGCGTCGCGGCGAAGAGGAGACAATCGGGACTCGGTCCTTCGACTCATTCACGCCTTACAGATTATGGATCCCATCGCTTAAGGCTGTAGCTCTTGTTCTCCTCCAATTGGATACTGCGCCAAGGCGAGGCTTAGGAGGCGCTCTGTTCTACGACTGCCCATGGGACAGTCACGAAAAGTGACACGCGAGAACCGCTCGCGTAGAACAAATGTCGGCCGTCCGCATCCGAACTGACTTCGACCTGTACGAGGCCGAAATAGTGCCGACTCTGATTAACGTTGCCGATGTCGACCTGAACGCTCGGAGGCCAGACGGTTCCCTCCCCGTCCGAGGGGTCCGTCGGATGTTGATGACCCGTCGAGTTGGGAGAGGCGCTCGAATACCGCGTGTCCCACAAGACCGCACCGGGAGCGATGCCCTCCAGGCGCAGAGGTCCGGCACCTGGCCGGGGGTGCGCCGACGAATAAATGGCGCTGTTCACTCGGCCACGGCTGTGCGCCTCCGCAAAGCCTGCGGCTTGGAGATATCGCTGATAGTTGAATTGGATCCAGGGCCGGAAAGACAAAGAGCCACCAGACGTACGTGGCGTAATCGGCAGGTAAAGGTTCGCGTCGTCAAAGAGCTGACTGGAGTCGTCGTCGATCACACTGAAAAAGTTGAAGCCGTCATCACTCACAGCGACGTAGTGCGAGTGGGGCGGATTGCCACCATGCGGTAGAGGCGACGGCAGTATTCCCGGCAGAAATGGTGGCATAAGAAACTCGATACTATGAAACGGGCCCTGTCGCACCGGAGCTGCGCGGTGCGGCCTGTCTTCCGGGAGCCTGATCGGGGTCGTGAAAGTGAAATGATCCAGGAGCTCCCGCGACGGTGTGCCGGGGTGCGGTGATTTGGCAAGTTTTGCCGGCCGGCGCGCGAGTTTCGGCAGGCCTTTCGCTGCCACCGAGAAGACATCCGCTAGTCCGAGCGAACTCACCAATCTTTCAACTGTTTCGTTCCTGGCTCGTGATTGCTTCTCCACGTCTTCCCATTTGACTTTGCTTTGGGACATTGCGTCGACCCGCGGTGTTGGCATCGTTCCTCCAAATAGTTTTGGTTCAGGCTGGTGTAAGGGTCCACTGCGGGATCCGAACAAATGCCGGCACGAGACCGCCTAAGTTGCCGAATCGAATTGTGGAGGTGCCCTCAAGTTGAATGTCGAACGTCGCCTCGACAGTAATCGTGATGACCTCACCCGGCACGATGTCGAATGACACATCTTGCAGAGGGAGTCGCCCAGGCAGCGACGCCACCGCATAACTGCCGTCGTCCTCGAGGAACACCGGTCGCACCGAGCCGGCGCCTTGGGCAAGGATCTGTCCGGTCTTATTGCGGACCGTTTGCGACGAGTTCAGCCAACACTTGGCCCACTGGTCGCCGAATCCCGGCCAGCTCATGCCGGTGAATCCAGTAATGTCGCCCATCAGCGTGGACGGTGGTCGCGACCAGTAGGTCCCGGGGGCTGGGAGTCGGTCGGTTCCGAGGCCGAACGTTGCCCTGAGGCCAAGCTGGGTGATGATCAGGTCGCCGTCGTCCCAATCAAGTTGGCCGACAAAATTCACGCCGCCGGCATTGCTGTCGAAATATGCCAGCGTGCCTATGGGACTCGATGCGGCCCAATAGTCGGTCTGTGCCCACCACATTTCACCGATGTCGAGGTTCTTCTTCGGTGCCGGTGCCGGTGCGGGTGCAAACCGGTCGTAGCGACCGGCGATTTGGATGAGCTGATCAAACCGTTCGCGCCCGTACTTGCTCACGGTCTCCGCCGCATCTTCGACACCCAAGCTGCGAAACCACGCGCCCACTATGGTACGGCGAGCCTCGCGAACCTCGGCGGGCGTCTTTCTTGCGTCCCCGTGGCGTCGAAACTCGTTCCAGTCCTTGCTCGCTGCGATTGCGATAGCGATAGCCTCCTGCGAATCGCCCCCGCCGGCGAGTGACCGGTTAAGTTCAACCCCTGTCGTCTGACCGCTCGGATAGTCCTCTGCCAACATGGCTCAACTCCCTTGTCTAGGACGGTGACAACCTGGAGCACGCTTGGGCGCCATTCCCTTGGTGGGCAACGGTTGCTCGCGCTCGCAACCGTTTCTGGGTTCAGGATGCCGACAGTTTATTCCAATAGGAATAGCCGTTTCCAAATAGGAAACGCCCTCTAGAGACCTAACCGTGCGCGGTTCCGTCGCGATTCATTTTGCGAGGGGATTCAGTCTTGCTCAATGAACCTCCGCGAATGAATGTCAACTCTCGTGCAGATTCCCTGAGCAACCGCTCATCCGCTATCGGTCATGCGCTGAGTTCCCACAAGATCTCGCGAAGCACTTCGCCATTCACATGGAGGCATACTCCCAACGAACTTGATCACACACGCCAACTTCGGGTATCCGCCACTAGCTGAGAAGGCCGTGTCGTCTGCTCGCTCTTCGTCGCCACCGCAAACCTTCTTTCGAGATGAAGGATGCCCCGCGCGAGCGAATTCGAGCGGGGCATCCAATGCAGTGGACCTAAGGCGACAATGTTCGAACTTGACCCCGGAACTTGAGCGAGTGCTATCGAAGAGGCTTGTCTGACCAGCTTCGTGTTGTTGTTCCGTGCCTCCGAGGAGCAAAGTTCGAACTATCTCCTAGGGTTCCTGAACTGGTCGCATTTCGGTCGCTCTGTACAGAAATCGGAGATTGGGGCTGTCGCGTTCGAACTCTGCGCCCCCGCGTTCGAACTCCCTTGTCTTCGCCGCCCTCTGCGATGGTCTCGAGACAATAAATAGAGACACAAGGAATGGACCGAAAAACGGGGGGCCGGACAGTGTCAAAATAGGCAAACCTTGCGAACTACTTCAAGCGCACCGGCAAGCGAACAGCGTCGCCGCGCGCGAATCGGGTCGGACCGCAGCTGGTGCATGTGGGATCCTTCCGCAGCGTGAACTCTTCGAGCTCGTCGGTCGCGGGATGGAACCCGACCCAGCGATCGAGGTCGACTGAAGGATCGACTAGGCCAGTAACCGCCATGAGGTAGTCATCGACTGCCTGGCTCGCTGCGACGGCATTCAACGCGATCACGCTCGGCGACGACACATCTTCATCGTCCAGGTATCGCCCTCTGCGGCGCTCACCGTCGCTTTTCCCCTCCTCCTGGAGCAGCCGTGGCGACACCAGAAAGTTGCAGCGGAGACACCCTCCGCCGGGGGAACTAACGCGCGACACTGAGAAGACATCGGTCACGTCGCCGGAATCTTCGTCGAGGTTGATCTTGGCGCCGACCTCAGCCGAAGGAATCAAATACTGATGCGTGAGCACGTCGGTCAATCGCCGAGCGGAATGTGAGTCTGCACACAAAAACACGAAATCACAGTCCGTGAGCGCTGCAGCCACATTTGGCTCGATCACATCGTCAGCGAGCGTATCGATGTGAATGTCCGGGCTTGCCTGGCGGGCCACGCGGGCGGCGACATCGACCTTGTAACGAGCAAGCGCGTGACCGAGTCGCTGGATGAGAACAGGTCGGTCCTCGTTTGTCAGCCAGGCCATCGCATCGAATCGTCGCGCACCGACGAGGCGCGGGAGGTTTGTGGTCTCGACACGATCGGGATCAACGAGGAGTAATGTGCCGACGCCAAGGCGTGCGAGGTATTCCGACACAAGGGAACCAGCGCCGCCGAGGCCGATGATGGCCACCTTCTGGCGCGAAAGAATGTCCTGTCCGCGGTCGCCGAACAGGCGAACCTGGCGGTCATACCCCCTCGCTGCTGCGCGCGACCGAATCGGTTGAGGGGTGAGATGAATCTGTGGGCGTCCGACGACCAAGAGCTCTGAGATCTCGACTCGGTTGCCGTCTGCGAGCCAGATGTCTCCGGCGACGGCGCGCTCTGCGAAGACCAAGGCTCCGACTGCTGGCGCCGCAGTGATGTCCAGGAGGGCCGGGTACCCTCGCTCGTGCGACGCGATGTCGGTATTTGAGAACTCGACTTCGTTGTCGCCGCCATGGCAATGGACTCCGATGTAGATCAACTGCTCGTCGGCGCAACTCTCCGCGACGTCGGACACGAATTCGGGGAGGAGACGACGGTAGCCGCGGGTGCCAGGAACGTAGTCGACGCCATCGCGCGCGATGACGACGTCGTGGACGAGGAGGCGATAGCCTCGCTTCGAGCGTGCGAGACCACACCGGAGCACCGCTGCGTGCTCGTCGTCGTCGCCAGGAAAGAGATGTGCCTCGAGCTCGCGCCAGTGCGGCTGCGCGATAACGATCTTCCAGGAATTAGCCATCGCGGAGCCACTCCAGAACACGGAGAAGCTTGTTAGCCGCGGTGTCGACGACCGGGTCCCATCGAGTGCTCGACCGCGAGAACTGCGTCGCCTTCGCCTTATTCGTGTCCGGGCCCCACTCGACCTGCTGGATGCCGTCGCCTGCTTCGTATTCGCTCCCGTCCGGACGAGTGAGCCCTGGCACGCCAAAGTGCGGGTAGACCTGAGCTTCGGGGTAGTTGAACGTGATGTGGAAGCCAAGCCAAGACATCGACTCACTGAACCGAGATCCGATCGACAGCTCGCTGACGGTTACGAAAGCGCCGCCGCTGCCGTCCTCGTCGGACGTCACCGTGGATTCGGGAAAGGTGGCGCGCACCTCCTCGATGGCGCGCGCCACCTCGTTAGTGAGAGCCATCAGGAGTTGTCTTCGCCGTCGTTCGCGCGGAACTTCATGTCCTCGTGCAGCTCGACAACCTGGTCGTCGGCGATGGGAATCGACTGGTTGCCCTTGCGCTCGACCAGGAAGAAGTCAAGCTTGATCTTGACGCCCTCCTTGATCGCGGACTCCTTGATCTGCAGTCCGGTGTGGAACTTGCCGATCATCCCAACCGGCTTGCGGTTGACTTCGATCCCGAAGATCTTGTCGTCCTTCTTCGATGGCTCCGACATGTCGCTAATACCCATGGTGCTCGTACCTCCAAGTGATTGTGTTTAAGGACTTCACTTGTTAGTCGAGATGGCGCAGACAGATATAAGTCGATCTATGCGCACATCTCACAACGCCCATCGGTCAGCAGATGAGCCGGAGTGATCGTGAAGCATTGACTGCATTTCTGCTCTGTCGATGCAACCTTGGTGCATTTGCAGTTGCCACAGAGCGGGCAGAACCCTTGACCGCACCGCGGGCACGGATATCCCCGGACTTCGCGCCATTCGCCGCAACATTGAAATGCCCCCTTCGGGCGCACGACATACTGGTGGTCGACGAGGTACGGAAGCGCCGAGAGGCCCCAGATGTCGTCGGCCGAGAAGACCGCGCAAATTAGCCGCTCGGTCGCTACCGCGTCGACGAAATAGTCTTCGCTGCGCCCCCACTTGTTGCGCCAAGAAGAGTGACGCGTGTCATGGGTTTCCTCGACCATTGATGCGAGAAAGTGTCCCGACGGGACAGTCTCGCCGGGCCACGGGATGACCGTTGGCCACCCTTTGTCTGCGTCAGGATGAACGCTCGAGCTTGTGACCTGCATAGTCTTGCGATCGATTAGGACAATTGCTCCTGGGCTTCGTAGTCGAGTGGCCGCAGCGATGGCGCACACCGGCAGGCCCGCTGACGACTGCGTTTGTAGTTCGACGACCTGTGCAGCTCGAATCGGATGGCTGATTGCGCTGTCGATCAAATCATCAGGCAGCAGGAGCACTTGAGCGATCGCGTCGCACAGCGACTCCAGAATGCGCTCAGGCTTGTCCTGATCGGCAACCCAGCCGATGAGGAAGTCATTGTGCTCGATCAGCCAATGCGCGAATTCATGGGCGACGGTGAAGTTCTGACGATTGCTGTACGGAGACGGCGCGTACAGCAGCACCCCGTGGTCAAGGTAGGACATCCCGTCGCATGCTCCACCGTCGCCGCGCACATCGCCCAGATGATCGACGGCGCGGGTGGACAGCTTGAAACATTCCTCGACGGTTCGGATCGGGTCAAGCACGAAGCTCTCGCGAACGTCTGGTGCCAAGTCGCCGACTGCGACCTTAACCAGCTTGTCGAACTTCATCGTCGTCGGCTTTCGAGCTCCTCGACAAGCACCTCTAGCGATTGCAATGCCGCGTCGATATCTGGCGTGCCACCTCGGTGAACCGGAATGGCGGCAGCGGACTCGAGTTTGGCGGCGGCCACGTCCCAAGGCACAGACAGCGCTTCAGCGGCACGGGTTACGAGTTGGCGAAATGACTCCGATGTTCGAATTGCCGAAACAGGGTCATTTGTGGGCGCACTCGCCGCGAGGCTGCTCTGTGACGCCCCAACAATGTCGGCGACCGCAGCAATCAACGCGGGCGCGATCGCGCCCGACCTGCCGTTTTCCCAGCCAAGCGCTTCAGAATTGGTGACCTCCCATCCTCGCTGAATGAGCTTCTGGACGAGCAGGGGTAGCTTCAGACCCGCTCTTATCCGCGCACGCTTGACCGCGGATCCATCAAAACGGAGCGCGGGATCCACGACGAGACCCAAGATGCGGGCTGCTGGGTCGTCCTCGAGGCGCGGCGGTTGGTACGCTGCTCCCGCGAACAGGTCTTCAAGTGCGATCGCCGGGAGCCTCTCCCGCTGGTGTCCGTCAAACGTGTCGCTCACCTCGTCACCCCGCTCTCTTCAATCTTCGATGCAATCATGTTCTTCGCCTCCTTGAGCACTTGGCTGACTCGAGGTTGACTTATTCCCAGCGCAGTCGCGACTTCATTCTGTTTGCGTTCGTGCCACAGGCATTCGCGCGCAATTGTCTGGTGCGGTTCAGGAAGCGCGTTAAGCGCGTCTGTCGCTACCTGAATCGCTTTGAGTACATCAATCTCGTCCTCAGCGTCGGCGATGTCAAAACGATCGTCCTTAACGTCATCCGGCTTAGGCTCACGCCCGTCACGTCGTCTCGACCACGCAGAGCGAAGGTGGTCGACAACCTTCTTCTCAACTACGTCGATGAGAAGGGCCCTCCAGTTGGTCACGGCCGCTACCGGGTGGTCCATCAAGCTGAGCACGGCCGTCGAAACAACATCCTGGGCGTCACCTTGAAGGCCCGCTCCGCGCAGGCGGGCTACCGCAATACGGTAAAGAACGTCCCTGTGCTCGCGGAACGCTTCCGCAAGCGCAGCGTTATAGCTGGTCACGCACAACCATGCTGGGCGCTGTCCATGAGTCAGCCTCCTTCTTCTCTCAATGGGTAGTCGAGTTGGCGAGTCTTGTTATAAGGCCGTCCCACTTGCTCTGTGTTGACCCCGTGCGTCAGATGGATGGTGACGGAACCGACTGTAGCGATCCCAGAGTGCAAATCGAGTAAGACAGCGCCGCATGAGCCGGTAAGAGCAGGTACTGGCGATCGTCCGGCGTCGAAGATCTTCACCGCACGCCGTTGTATGCCTTAGCCCAGTCTTTGTGGCTTGGGTAGTGCGGTGGCGAAGGCTGGCGGAGTAGGTTCGGGGCATTCATCGGAGTAGCGAGGGGTGTCACATGTCGAACGAACCATCGGATGCACCCGCGGAAAAAACGTCGGAACCGCTGGCGCTACAGGCGCGAGCCACAATTGTCCTAGGGGTTGCACTAGTTGTTGCGATCCTTGCGGCGATTGGCATCCAAGGGAACCTACTTGCGCGGATGGTGCGCGACAACGAGTGGGGAACGATTCTCGTGTTCGCCGGGATCGTTATCGGCGTCGCCCTGCCCGTACTGTCTATATCGTCTAAGCATCCACGAATCAAAGCGGCGTTGCGCAGCGGCGCATTTGTTCTTGTGCTGGTGTCCGCTCTCGGAGCAGTCGTTCTGGCATCCGTCAGTTCGCAGGACCGAGAAATGCCAGCTGTATCAATTGATCCCTCATGGAATGCAGCGAACCAAGGGGTCATCACCCTGACCGTAACTGGGTCGGCCACGTCTCTCAGGAGTACGGAGAATTTGCTGCTACGTGTTGTCGCACTCAAGGATGTGCAAGGGATGCAGATCAAGAACGATTGCAACACAGACGAGTCTTGGTGGTTCGATCCACCTCTCGGATCACATGGAGAGATCCTGTCGTGGGGCCAGACGGGGCCCGACGTCAGTGGTAGCGCGTCGGCAAAGGTTGTAGTGAAAGTGGACCCGAAGAAATATGACTTGGCGTGTGCATACGTGGGATTGTCGGGGCGATCAAACACAAGCAGTTCTGGCAACCGATCGGACTTTACCGTTTTGAACCTAGAGTCGCCGAAAAAATGACCTCGCACGCATGAGAAAACTGCGCACCAGCCATTCACTTTTGGATCACCAACTCAGATCCATGCTGTCGGCGCAGCGGTCAAGTGGGTCGGCGCAAACGTCGGATCATCGGGTCTGCTGCACGGTTAGGTATCCCCAGCCCAACCGCGTCGCAGCACACGCGCCTATATGGGGCGTTGTCGACTCCATGTCGTACGGCCCAGAACAACGCTGACCGGCAAAGAAGACACCCGACCGGTGTCCGGTCGGGTGTCCAGTCAGTGGACGTAAGACGACGGTGTTCGAATTTGACCCCATCTGCAACGCAAGTGATCAAACAAGTGGTGATCTGACCGGAAAACTCACTCTTCCGAGCCGGACGGCGGATCGGGGTTCGAACTTTCGCCTTGGGGTGCGTCAGATGGCTCGAAACGCCATCGATCGCTTGGGAGCGAGCACATTAACGCAGAACAGTCGTGGGCGTCACAAACGGAATCACCACAGTGTAGACAACGAGGACGATGACCGACCAGAAAGAAATCCAGCTCAGGTTCTTGAGGAAGTGATTCTTTTCCGGCTTTAGACGACTTAGTAATCCGAATATCCCGCCAACGACGACGAGCGTTGCAGCAAACAGCGCCGCCAGTGCGCCAGCATCAAGCCTTAGCAACAAGATGGCGGCAAATGGAATTGTGAGCAGTGTCGCCGCCGCTTGAACGCGATCCGCATCAAGGCTCAATCGCTCGAGAATGTACGTTTTGTTCTCGGCGACTTTGCTTTCGGACATTGGCGAGTTGCTTGCATCAACACTGAAATAGTCGACTAACCGGTCTGCGGTTCCCTCCACCCAAAAACTTTGAAGGAGCAAGCCAGCGATGAAAACGAAATCGGTGAGGGCTACCGCTTCAGCGGCCGTCCAGTTCCAGGTCCAGTTCACGAACGACCCGCAGAAATCTCGACGTCAACTTTGGCCTTGAAAATAAGAGCGGGATTCTGAAGTCTGTTAACGGCCACGATTCCCTCGATTCGCGGAATCGGGAATGCCTTCTTTGGCCGAATGTAAAAACGCTTTTCGATCATCTCTGCGTTGCGAATCTTCTTTACGTTGACTTTGGTCGGCTTGATGTCCCAGAAGAGCTCGTCTTCGTCTAAGAACCCGGCCTCCATGCCGTCGAGTTGAGTAAATTCCAACGCGCCTCGAATGTTGATGAGGCTTGCGGGCGTGTCGCTCGAAAACTGCAGTCGAAGAACGAATCGCTTCTCGATCCACGTGTTTGACGCCGGCCGCGGTTCAACCCAAGCAAGACAGAGAATGTCCTTCTCTTCCTCGTCCAATGCATTGAGCAATGGGACGGCGCGCGAGTTTTGTCTCAAGTGCTGGCCTTTGAACAGTCAGTCGAATTGGAGGGTCGAACGTCGGCGTCGAACTAGCCAGCACCTAGTGCGCTTTTTAGCGCTTGTCGGCCGCGCGCCTGGACATCTGTTGTTCCAGTCGTTTCAACATACTGTTGTACGACCGGTGTGATGTCAGGGCTCGCGAATGTAAGCCCGATGGACGGGTACAGTTCTTGGCGAGCAGTGCTTGCCTCTCCCCACCAGATTTCATAGTTTGCGAGTTCGACGCTGACGCTCGCTAGGTGGTCTCGTCCAGATCCGGCAAAGTTGAGGAGCTCGCTCCAAGTACCCTCGTGGGGTACTCGGGCGCCACTGGCCGAGTCCTCTGTCTGAAAGTCCACGTGAGTAGAGGGGGCGACGTTCTCGTCCTTGTTCAGCCTCGCAATGAGCGAGGCAAGAGACAACTTGGTTGACCACAAGACTGAAATTTGTCTGGGCGACTTCTCTATGGTCATGAACTCGCCAGAGTGCCAAGAGAACCTCTCGCCGCGGACTCCCGCGCCCTGGTATTTTCGCTCGGTCTGATTTCTCATGAGCTCTCCGCCATCGTCTTTCCAGTCCGATGGACGAACGATCCGTACCAATTTCGCGACGAGCGCGAGTGACTCCAAAAAAGTCTCGTCTTTGCTCGACCCGCGATAGGAGTCACCCTTGTTGTAGAGACGAAGGTCTGCGAGTGTGCTGCGAACGAGTGGATTGGTGCCGCGTCGGGTGTGGGCCCTGACGACGAGGACATCGGCTTTCTGGTCACCCGAAGCTCCAGAAGTAAGGAACGCCAGCTGGTCTCTGTCGAAAACCCAAGCGTCCCTGCGTAGCCTTTTTCCGAGTTGCTTGCGCAATGAGGCGCGAGGATCGCCGGTTCCCGCGATACGCCAAACCGATCCGCTTCGTGCGCCCCCTCCATCGGGGAGCGTAGCCACGCGCTCGATCTCCGCAGTTTCCAAATCAGTCGCCTCCGCGTACCAGCTGTCCCGCGGACGGACACTTGACCGGCGCGACTCGAATAGGTGTCATTCGTCCCCAACCGAGTCGAGTAGGGAAGAATATTCGGTGAATTGGATTCTATTCGGGTATGGGGCTGCACTGCACCCGTGATCATGAGACCCGGCGATTTGTCTGTCAATGCTGACCTGGCCGTCCTCGAGGTGCGACACTGGCCGAGCAGCCGCTGGACCATTGCGCTCCTCGTTTTCGGGCAATTGAGCAAGTGTTTCAGAATCATTTTGATTGGTTGCGCGGTGCGCAGTTCCGGTTTTGGATATGACACGCCGATCCAGTTCCGGTTTTCGGGCCTGTTGTGCCGCCGACGCCTTGGGGTTCTCGACACGCCGTAGCAGAAAAGCCGTTGTTTCTTTAATCAGGTTACGTTGATAGGCCCAGCCTTGTGGAGAGCTTATGGCGACTCATCAGTATTTAGGCAACCCTGCTGACGGTGCCCGGACGCGGATTATCCAGGACCTATGGGGTCTCAAGCAGAAGGATCTCGCGCGAGAGCTTGGGCACCGCGATCAAGGCAGGCTAGTCCGGTATTGGCAAAGCAAGGCCGACCCCAAATCACCGGGCCAGGACAGCTTAGAGGCCATTGAAGCTCGCTTCGGGTTCGCCCCGATTTTCTTTCTCGCGAGACGCGAAGCTCCAGTCGGCGTACCTCTGTTCCACAAGCTCAGCGACGCCACTAGCGCAGCCACCAGGAGAGCACGCGGCGTGCTCCAGCTAGTCGGTGAAGTCGCCGACGCTGTGGGGGAAGAGCTAACCCCTGTCTCGCTTCCGAGCGTCGAGGGATTTTCTGCGGTTGAAGCCGCGACAATAACTCGTGAGTCGTTCGGGCTTGGGTCGCGGCCGGTATCGAACCTTGTTCGGTTGATGGAACAGCACGGCATTGTGGTCGCGTTCGCACCGCTCGACGTTCGAAGCCTCTACTCATATGGCGACCGTGTGCTTGGGCGCCCGGTGGTGCTCTCCAACGCGAGAACTGGCGATCGATACGAGTCACGATTCTGGCTCGCGCACGAGCTCGGACATCTTCTTTTGCATCCCCGCGGGAGCAGGTACCGAGAAAGGGGACAAAAGGTCCTGGAGGATGAGGCGAGCGTATTTGCTGCCGAGTTCTTGACTCCCGAGTCTGAGATGATCGCGGCCGCACAGCACATACGAGCGAACGGCGCCGGCCCATGGAAGTCGGGCGACGATGTGCCCTGGAACGCGATAGCCGATTTGAAAGAGTACTTCGGCGTCGAGATGTCTTCGATACTGCGGAGATTGCGGGACTCCGGTGGCATCACACCCGTGGAGTACGGCCTGGCGATCGTCGAACTCGCAAGTCGCTCAAAGAACTTTCGGCGCCAGATGCTGCGAAATACGAAAGATAAGGAAGTGCCGGTGTGGGTAAGCTTTCGCGAACCGGGCCGATACTTGAGGATAGAGAGCCCGGCGAGTCTGCCCTTGGCAATGACCACGATTGAAGCGACTCAGGGTGAAGGCTATCTAGCCGAGTACCTCGGAATCCCGCAAAGGTTTTTAGACGCGATCGCGTCGCTTGCTCCCGTGGCGCTTGACCTTAGTCTCGGCGGCCTCTATTGATCGGCAGCTTCATTGCTCGGCAGTTGCGCTCGAACCCACCGAGAGAACGATCTCGGGAGTGGGGCAAAGAGAGATGCCCCGCCGAGCGAACTTAGGCGGGGCATCCCAGGCAGTGGACCCTAGGAGATTCGAACTCCTGACCTCCTCGATGCGAACGAGGCGCGCTACCAACTGCGCCAAGGGCCCGATTGCTGCGTAGCTACGTTATCAGTTTGGGAGATTGGCTACGAACTGGGTTTCGATACGGGCGCCGCTTCGCGTCGTCCTACTCAACCAGCGACGGCAGTGCTAGCCAGCGCGACGACGACGGAGGACCTCGTCGAGGTCGGGACCGGTGACATCCGCGCGACTGACGATACCCATCTCGCGGAACGGGCTGGAGGCCGCCGGACGCTCTGGCTTCGTGATCGGTGCGACCTCGGGCGATTCCTGCGCCTCGCGGAGCGCACGATCCGACTCGAGGGCAGCCGCACGAAGAGACTCGAGGGGGCTGATGGATGACTCGACCGGCGCTGCCTCGGAACGAGTGAGATACATCGGCTTCGGCAGCGGAACCGGAGTCCACGTCGCGACCTGGGGGCGAGCAGCTTCGCGATCCTCGGCGATGCGGGTGCGCATCGGGCGAGCCTGTACCGGCGCCACCACGATCGACAAGCGTCGACGAGCGATGCTGGCGAGACGACCGAGCGCCGAGAACGAAACCACACCCACGACGGCCGCGAAGCCAAGAATCGACCAGGCGCCCTCCCCGATGCCGGTGGCAAACATCAGCACGACCTGCACCACGAGGGTGACGAGTGCGGCGATCAGAAGCAGAGCCGACACGGCGCGGGTGCGGCGAATACGCAGCGCGACCCGAGCCTTCGAGGTCGCCGCCTGGGCGGGCGCCGTCGATTCCTCCGCATACTGGCGGCTCGCGACGCGTGCGGTCTGCGCATCCCGGGAGCGCTTGATCGCCTCGGCTAGTTTGTCCCGATCCGTCACCTGGCCGCTCGGCGAGACGATGGCTGCGACGCGCTCGACGGTAGGAACCGGCGCGGTCTCCTCGAGAACCCGTAGGGCCTGCTGACGGCGGACGTTGGTCTTCTCGAGGGCCGCGTACTCGCGACGCCTGAACCAGGTGGGCATCAGGTAGACGAGCCAGAGGCCGGCGGCGAGTGCCACCATGATGCCGCCGTCGAAGCCCGTGAATCCCATGGGACTACGGTACGAGCGGTTCTCCGAAATGCCCGCTCACCACGCGGTACGCTGCGGTTTGTTGACCGCGCCGGCCCTACAGGGACCACCCTGTCAACAAAGTGCAGCGGTGTTAGCGACGGGGGGCGATGCGGAGCGGGGTTGCAGCCTTGGCGCGGTCCGCGGCGGGGACGTCGGCGTCCGACTCGGGCGCCAGGCCGTCGAGCCACCGGCGCAGAACGCCCTGCGGCAGCTCATCCACCGTCAGGGCGAAGCAGAAGTGGTCGCGCCAGTCCCCATTGATGTGGATGTACCGGCGCCTCAGCCCCTCGTACCGGAAGCCGAGCTTCTGCACCACACGGAGCGACGGCTCATTCTCCGGACGGATGCAGATCTCCATCCGGTGCAGCCCCAGACCGAAGAAGCAGTGGTCGGTGGCGAGCGCCACCGAGATCGGTGTGATGTTGTGGCCGGCGAAGCGCTCCGCCACCCAGTAGCCGATCGTTGCGCAGCCGAGCGAGCCGTAACTGATCGATGACACGTTCAGCTGGCCAGCGAACTCGCCCTTGTAGTCCATGGCGAACGGCAGTCCGAGACCGGCCCGAGCGTTCGCCTGCAGGCTCCGGATGTTCGACCGCACATCGAAGGACAGCGG
>JAUZFP010000083.1 GCA_030838475.1 Actinomycetota bacterium | reverse complement strand
AACTTTCTGCTCTGGCAGAGCGCCTATGCCGAAATGGTGTTCCTCGACACGCTTTGGCCGGACTTCTCGAGGCTCGACCTCTGGGAAGCGGTCGCCGTGTACGCTTCGAGGAATCGTCGTTTTGGCGGCGCGATTGACGCGCCGGGCGTATAAAGGCAGCGGGAGAGCATGCGAAGAACGGTGCGGACGATCACGGCCATCCTGTTCGTCGCGATTGTCGTCGGCTGTGCGTTCGCCGTTCTCTACCTCGGAACCTCGACCGGTCTGACGTTCGGTGGATCCGGTTCCCGACTGTTGCAGGCGGCGAAGGGCGACCCCGTCTACGCCCAGGTCGGCTGGCTGCGGAACACCGCGCCGTGGCCGATCACCATCCAGAGCATTACCACCAATGTGTCGGATGCGGCCGAGGATCCGACCGTCCTGCTCGAGCGGGAGCAGAGCGGTTCGAAAGTGAGCTCCGGCGGTCGCCCGAACTGGGTGCTCAACGCCTCGCACGCGCCCTACCAACTCAACGGCAGCGCGCTGCGGTATCTCGGGTTCCAGCTTCGTCCGAAGGACAAGGCCGTGTCGTACCTGACGTCGATCACCGTTCACTTCACCGGCCCGCTCGGACTGCCATTCACCTCGACGTTCAAGGGGACGACAGTAGTTGCGTCGTCGTCGAACCTGCCGTCCGGAATTATTTCGACCGACCCCAACTCGGACAGTTCGTCACTCGACTCGTACATCGGGGCGCTACGCAACGTGCTGATCAGTCCGAGTCCCAGTGACGCGGCTGCCGTCATGGGCGGAGGAGCGACTACCGCGGACGGTGCCGCGCTGTTGAAGCTCGAGACCGGGTTCCTGACCTCGGACAGCGTCATCGCCACACCGGAGCCGGGCGACCGGCGGCACCAAAAGCTGGTGTTCTACCTCAACGATCCGGTGAAGGGCGCGCTGCCGCCGATCTCCGTAGCCTGGTCCGGTTTCCGCTGGACGGTCGTCCGCACCTAGGCACGACTCAGGATGCCCGGCGCAGGCCCCAGTCGTCGCCGACCACCGCACGAACGGCGGCAATCGTGACCGCGAGGCTCGGTACCCTCGTCGCGTCGGCGTGACGAACGAGCTGGATGCTGCGAGTGCTGCCCGGCGAGGTCGCCCGGATCGCGGCGCCGGCGGGGACGACGGCGGTGGCCAGGGCGAGCCGGGGGAGCAGCGCGACGCCGAGGCCGCTCGCGACGAGGTGGAGGACCGCGACGGCGTTATCCGTCTCGTGGTCGATGACGGGATCGAAGCCCGCCGACTCGCACAGGGCGAGAAGGTGTCCGCGGCAGAGCGGGCATCCGGCGATCCATCGCTCGCGGTCCAGGAGCCGTACGTCGACGTCATGGAACGCGGCCTGCGGATGATCGTCGGGGAGCGCCAGCACCACCTCCTCGGTGAAGAGCGGAGTGAGGCTGAGGCCGGAGGCGATGTCGCGGTGCGGATCGGCGCGGTCGCCCGGGTAGCTGAAGGTGATCGCGAGGTCGATGGCGCCCTCTCGCAACATCGCCAGCGCCTCTGGGGGCTCCGCTTCGACGTAGGTGACCAGGATGCCCGGGTGTCGTTCCGCCATCGTGCGCAACAGCCGCGGGACGATCGTCGACGATGCCGTCGGGAAGGCGGCGATTCTGGCGGTGCCCGTCCGCATTCCGGCCAGTTCGGCGAGGTCGCCCGAGGCGGCATCCAGTGCGGACGAAATCGCGACGGCGTGCCGGGCGAGCAGCTGGCCCGCCTCGGTGAGCCGGATGCTGCGTCCCGCGCGAATCACGAGCGGTACGCCGAGACGCGCCTCGGTGCGCTGCAGGTGCTGGCTTATCGCGGGCTGGCTGAATCCGAGTTCCCGCGCGGCGCCCGTGATCGTGCCGGTCTCGGCGATCGCTCGCACGATCCGGATCGAATGAAGGTCGAGGTCGGTGTCCATTGCCCATTCATAATGCCACGTTATTGATCGCATCGGAATGCTGCCCTTGTTGGATAGGTTGCGGGCGGCGAAGCTTGGGGACATGACATCGGCATCCCTCCTCACCCCGTCCGCGTCCATCGAGGCCGCCGCGGCCGAGTTCGGTGACGCGAGCGGATATCTGGCCGTCGCATCCATCGGCCTGCCCCCGCGCGCGGCCGTCGAGGCGCTGCGTGCCGACCTGGATGCCTGGTTCCGCGCCGATCGCGATCCGCAGGGCTACGACGCCATCGTGGCGAACACGCGATCCGCCTACGCGCGACTGGTGGGCATCGGGGTAGATCGGGTCGCCGCAGGCTCACAAACGTCCGTATTCACCGCCCTGGTCGCAGCCGCCGTCCCGGCGGGGGCAGAGGTGCTGTGCGTCGAAGGAGACTTCTCCTCCATCGTGTTCCCATTCCTGCAGCGACCGGACATCCGGGTGCGATCCGTGCCGCTCGCGGCGCTCGCGGAGTCGATCACGGACGACACGTGGCTGGTGTCCTTCTCGCTCGTGCAGTCGGCGACCGGAACAGTGGCCGACACGGCAGCGATTTCCGCCGCTGCGGCCGCGCACGGAACGCTGACCTACTGCGACGTGACCCAGGCTGCAGGCGTGCTTCCCGTGGATGCGACGAAGTGGGACGCGACCGTCTGCCACACCTACAAGTGGTTGTGCGCGCCACGTGGAGTCGCCTTCCTCACGGTCACTCCCGAACTGCAGGCAAAGCTGACGCCGCTACAGGCAGGGTGGTACGCCGGTGACGACGTCTGGCAGTCCTGCTACGGACCGGCCATGACGCTCGCGACCGACGCGCGCCAGTTCGACGTGTCACCGGCCTGGCAGGCCTGGGTCGGCGCCGAACAGTCCATCTCACTGTTCGCCAGCCTCGACATCCCATCCGTCTGGGCGCACGCGTCCGGCCTCGGCGACCGGCTCTGCGACGCCCTGGGAATCCCGCAACAGCACCAGGCGATCGTCACCTGGGCCGACCCGGACAGATCCGAACTCGACAGATTGATCTCCGCGGGAATCCGCGCATCCGGTCGGGCCGGACGCCTGCGGGCCTCCTTCCACCTGTGGAACACCGAAGCCGACGTGGCCGCGGTGGTCGCCGCACTGCGCGGTTAGTCGACGGCTACGCTGGACGGATGACCGAGAAGGAGCCCCGCGAGCACGGCATCCTGTTCGGGCGCGGCGACGACCTCGCCGACGACGTCGAAGAGCCGCCGATGGCGTACCAACCGTTCGCGATACAGATTCCCGTCTACGGCCCCGGCCCCGTCGCGTTCGGCGCGCCGCCAAAGGAAGACGTCGAGCTGACCGGCGAGATCCCATGGGAACTCCGCGACGAGCCGCCGAGCGAAACCGTCCACCACTAGCCCGATAGGCTTGGGGCTCACCCTCGACCGGGCATCCAGCTCGGCTGAAACACTGGAGTAACTTCGTGGCAACGCCCAATCCTCTCGACGCCGTCATCGCCCTCGCCAAACGACGGGGCTTCGTGTTCCAGTCCGGGGAAATCTACGGCGGCTCACGCTCCGCCTGGGACTACGGGCCGCTCGGCGTAGCTCTCAAAGAGAACATCAAGCGCCAGTGGTGGAACTTCATGGTGCAGGGCCGCGACGATATCGTCGGGCTCGACTCCGCGGTCATCCTGCCGCGTCGAGTATGGGAAGTCTCCGGCCACGTCGACGTCTTCAGCGACCCCCTTGTCGAGTCGTTGCACACGCACAAGCGTTACCGCGCCGACCACCTGCTCGAGCAGTACGAGGAGAAGCACGGTCATCCCCCCGTCAACGGGCTCGCAGACATCAAAGACCCCGACACTGGCCAGGCCGGATCGTGGACGGAACCGCAGAACTTCTCCGGACTCCTCAAGACGTTCCTCGGCCCGGTCGACAACGAGGAGGGGCTGCACTACCTGCGGCCCGAAACCGCACAGGGCATCTTCACCAACTTCGCCAACGTGCTGGGCTCGTCGCGGATGAAGCCGCCTTTTGGGATCGCCCAGGTTGGCAAGAGCTTCCGCAACGAGATCACGCCGGGAAACTTCATCTTCCGCACGCGCGAGTTCGAGCAGATGGAGATGGAATTCTTCGTCGAGCCGGGCACCGACGACGAGTGGTTCCAGTACTGGATCGACAACTGCGAGGAATGGTTCACCGGACTCGGGCTCGCGGCAGACAACATCCGTCGGTTCGAACACCCGAAGGAAAAGCTCTCGCACTACTCCAAGCGCACGGTCGACCTCGAGTACCGCTTCCGATTCGCGGGCAGCGAGTGGGGCGAGCTCATGGGCGTGGCCAACCGCACCGACTTCGACCTCAAGACGCACTCCGCGGCATCCGGTGTCGACCTGTCCTACTTCGACCAGGCCAAGAACGAGCGCTGGATCCCGTTTGTGATCGAGCCGGCGTTCGGCCTGACCCGCGCGCTGATGGCGTTCCTGATCGACGCCTACAGCGAGGATGAGGCGCCCAACACCAAGGGCGGAGTCGACAAGCGCACGGTGCTGCGGCTCGATCGCAGGCTGGCGCCCGTCAAGGTCGCCGTGCTTCCGCTGTCGCGCAACGACCAGCTGTCGCCGCTCGCAAAGACGGTCGCGGCCGACCTGCGCAAGCTGTGGAACATCGACTTCGATGACGCGGGCGCGATCGGTCGGCGCTACCGCCGCCAGGACGAGATTGGAACGCCGTTCTGCGTCACCGTCGACTTCGACTCCCTCGAAGACAACGCGGTCACCGTGCGCGAGCGCGACACCATGGGCCAGGAGCGGGTCTCGCTCGACCGCCTGACCGGCTACCTCGCCGAGCAACTCGTCGGCGCGTAGCCGCCGTCCGGCCCGTCTCGTCCCTGTCAGGTCGTTTGTCGAAAATTCAGGAGTTTCGTCAACCGTGACAGAAGGTCGAGAGCGTTGACGCGATTATTGGAAGACCGGGCGGACGAGATGCCTGAATTTTCGACAGCGGGATTGCGCGTCTGAGTACGACTCCTCCTCCACGAGGCGTCGACCACGCGAAAGGGCACAAACAAGGGGGACTATGCTCGCGACCGGCCGGCGACGTCCAAGTATGCCCAGATGGGATTGCTCTCGGAGATCGTCAACAGCCTGGGTGGGATGGCTCAAAAGCAACAACTAGTGCGCCGAGGGGCACGCGACCGTGACCTTACAGCCGCGGTCCGCAGCCGAGATGTCGTGCGAGTGCGCAACGGCTGGTATTCGACAATGGACGAAACCAGCCCAGAGCTCCGCGCAGTGCGAGTGGGCGGTCGGCTGACTGGCATTTCCGCGATCGCGGCACGGGGCGGATGGGTGCTCGGTGATCATCGGCTACATGTCGCCATCAATGAGAACGCTGCGAGGTTGCGCACGGCACACAATCGACACCAGAAACTCAAGGTGCGCTCGCCGGGCGGAATTGTTCTTCACTGGGAATCGCGCGAGCAGACACAATACGGGACCGCCGTATCTGTTGGACTTCTCGATGCTTTGGAGCGAGTTGCCCTCGACGAGGAGCTCGAGGTCGCCGTCGCCGCGATCGACTGGGCAATACATGCTGGCGAGCTCGACATCATTGATTTCGAGTCACTCATGCTCAGACTGCCGCTCGAACGTCGTGGGATTCGGGACTGGATTGATCCGCAGTGCGAATCCCTGCCCGAGAGTCTTGTCAGAACTCGGCTGAGACTGAGCGGCCATTCTGTAACTACGCAGCATCCGATGGTTGACGGTCGGAGAATTGACCTGGTGGTCGATGGCGTTGTCGCGGTTGAGGTCGACGGTGACGAGCATCACCGCGAGCGATTCGAGGCCGATCGCTTGAAGGACATCGACATCACACTCATGAACCTTCACGCACTCCGCCCATCTGCGCGCACCATATTCCGCAGATGGGACCATTTCGAGCGTGCAGTCGAGATGGCAATCGCCGCCCGAATCCAACCTCATCCGGTTGTCGAAAATTCAGGAAGCCGGTCGCTGCACCCACTAGGAAATCGCGGGATGACTGGATGGCGGAGACGACCTCGACGCAGAACTCCTGAATTTTCGACAAGGCGCACGAATGAGGCGGGAATTACAGGGGAATCTGGAGAGTTGGGGTGAAGGTGAGTGAAGCTATCAAGGTCGACATCTGGTCCGACGTGCAGTGCCCGTGGTGCTACATCGGCAAGCGCAAGTTTGAGGCGGCCGTCGCCGGCTTCGACGGCGAGGTGGATGTCGAGTACCACTCGTTCGAGCTCGCTCCAGACACCCCCGTCGACTTCGAGGGCTCCCCGAAGGATTACCTGGCGCAGCGCCGGGGTATCTCCGCCGACCAGGTTGACCAGATGCTCGAGCGTGTGACCGGCATCGCCGCGAGCGTGGGCCTCGACTACGACTACGACCACGTGCACCAGACCAACACCATCAAGGCTCACGAGTTGCTGCACTACGCCAAGAGCAAGGGCCGCCAGCTCGACATGAAGGAACGCCTGCTCAAGGCGTACTTCATCGATGGTCGACACGTGGGTCGCATCGAGGACCTCGCCGACCTTGCTGCCGAGATCGGACTCGACCGCGACGAGGTCGTCCGGGTTCTGACAGACGAAACCTACCTCGCCGACGTCAAGGCCGATGTCGCGCAGGCGGAGACGTACGGGATCAACGGGGTTCCGTTCTTCGTGTTTGCGGAGAAGTACGGGGTGTCCGGCGCTCAGGATGCGGCAACGTTCGCTAACGTGCTCGAACAGGTCCGGCTGGAGAACGCAGAACTGACGCAGGAGAGCACCAAGTGACTGACCCCAACACCAGCCCGCTGACGCTGATTGGCGATCCGTCCGCCGCCGTTTGCGAAGGCGACTTCTGCGAAATCCCGGATCACCACGAACAGGCGATCGTTAACGCGCGGCTGGATGACGACGCGGTATAAATAAGCGCCGCCGCCCCTGCGGCGCTGTGCGCGCCGGGAGCGATCGCTGCGACGCCAGCGGCGCCTTGCGATCGCTAGTCGGCGGTTCCCGCCGACTGCGCGCTCTTATTCCGCACGTAGTTAGTCCGTAATGTCGGCCACCGTCGCGCCGAGACCGGCGATGAGCTGCTCGGCGTCGACGAGGGCACTGACTCCGTGCTCGCCTGCACCCAGCGCGATCCGACCGGCGACCCGCGAATCCGCGTAGACCGGCCAGGCAGTGCTGCTGCCGAGCGGAACAATGGTGCCGCGCTCATACCCGGTCACCTCGAGTGCGACGGCGGCATCCGGAAGCTTCAGTTTGTTGACGCCGACGAGCGCCCGGAGCTTGCCCCAGGAGATCTGCCGATCGCCCGGCACGAGTGCGAACAGGAAGTCGCCGTCGTGGCGCTTCACGACAAGCGTCTTGATGACGCCGGATGCGGGAAGTCCGAGCAGGCCCGCGGCTTCCTCGAGCGAACCGGCGGCCGGCCGCTCGACGAATTCGACGTCGATGCCGCGCGCTGTGGCATCCGCGAGGACGCGCTCCCGTCCGGTCACAGCCCTGTGGCGAGCCGCATGCGTTCGGACTGGAACGCAACGAGATATTGGTCGCGGGAGAAGCGCAGGCTAACGTCCGGTGCGAACGGCGCCGCCGACCACCGAGCGGATGCCTCGCCAGCGGACTCTCCGCCAGATTTCTTCCAGAACGGTGTCAGTTTCGGCGCCTGGCCGTCATCGAAGAGCTCCCACCCGACGCCCGTCCATGAGACGGTGTCGCCCTCGACCCCGAGGGTCACCGCGAGCAGTTTTCCGCAGGTCCCATCGAGGCACGCATCGCAGTAACCGATTGCCACGCGGCCCTCATCAAGCGGGTCATCTTTTGGCCCGCCGAGGAGTGCCCTGAGGTAGGCGGCCGGGGTGATGATTCCGACGTGCTCCTCGACGATGGGGGTCGACTGTTCGATGGCGCTGCCGGTTCGCGCCGTCAGGTAGTCGCTAAGCAGTTGCCCGTTGATCTCGATCTGTCGACTGGCGTACTCGCCCGGGCCCCACGCCGACTTGCGCTCGACGGCAAGATCCACAAAGCGCAGCACGTCGAGCCGGTCTGTATCGGCCATGCTTTCCCTACTTTCCGGATGAAACGGGTCGCAGCACTGCTCGGGCGAAATAGCGAAGATCTTTCACGCATCAAGCACGTTATTGCCCCTTAAAACTACCGGGTCGCGGGAATCAATTGCCCGCTGTGTGACGCGGCGGGTCACCCCAGTGCGGGTTGCGCGCCGGCGCCGTCACGCTGGTCCCAAGTCTGGGAGAATTGGCGTAATGCCATCGATCACCGGGCCAGGCACGACTGTCCCCACCGAGTCGCCCGCCGCCACGCGGCGTTCGGTGCCGACCCTCAAGATCGGCAGGCTGAGCCTCGATGTGCCCGTGGTCCTGGCCCCCATGGCCGGGATCACCAACACCGCGTTTCGTCGTCTCTGCCGGGAGTACGGCGCCGGCCTGTACGTGAGCGAGATGATCACCAGCCGAGCGCTGGTCGAGCGAACGCCCGAGAGCATGCGGCTCATCCGGCATCACGAGTCGGAGACGACCCGCAGCATCCAGCTCTATGGTGTCGACCCGAAGACCGTTGCCGCGGCGGTCACGATGCTGGTCGCGGAGGATCGCGCCGATCACATCGACCTGAACTTCGGATGCCCCGTGCCCAAAGTCACTCGCAAGGGCGGGGGAGCGGCGCTGCCCTGGAAGACGGACCTGTTCCGCGACATCGTCGAGGGTGCGGTGAAGGCGGCCGGGGACATTCCGCTCACCATCAAGATGCGCAAGGGCATCGACTCCGAGCACCTCACGTACCTCGAGGCCGGGCGCATCGCGGAGGGCGCCGGCGTGGCGAGCATCGCCTTGCACGCCCGTACCGCCGCCGAGTTCTACTCGGGCACGGCCGACTGGGCGGCGATCGGGACCCTGAAGAACGCGGTCACGAGTGTGCCCGTCCTGGGGAACGGCGACATCTGGAGTGCGGATGACGCACTCAGGATGATGCGCGAGACGGGCGCGGACGGTGTGGTCGTCGGCCGGGGTTGCCTCGGGCGACCGTGGTTGTTTGGCGACCTGAGTGCGGGTTTTCAGGGCCGGGCCGACAAACTCGAACCCGACCTGGGGTTCGTGGCGACCGCGTTCAGACGGCACGCGGAACTGCTCATCGAATTCTTCGACGGCGACGAGGATCGGGCCTGTCGCGACATCCGCAAACACGTCGCCTGGTACTTCAAGGGCTACGCCGTCGGCGGCGACCTGCGCGCGAGCCTCGCGACGGTGCAGTCGCTGTCCATGATGGATGACCTGCTCGCGCAACTCGACTGGACCCAGCCCTACCCGGGGCCAGACGCGGAGGGGCAGCGCGGTCGCGCGGGCACTCCGAAGAACCCGTCGCTGCCGGACCGCTGGCTCGACAGCCGCGAGCTGCAGGAGACCGACCGAGGAGAGCTAACCGAGGCGGAGCTGCATCACAGTGGTGGCTGACTACTCCCCGGCGGACTCCGACCGCTGGTTCCCGGAACAGCACTCGAGCCGCCGCAGCGACTTCGCCCGCGACCGCGCGCGGCTGCTGCACTCCAGCGCCCTGCGGCGGCTCGCCGCGAAGACCCAGGTGTTGAGCCCGGCGGCCGGTCTCGACTTCGCTCGCAACCGGCTCACCCACTCGCTGGAGGTCGCACAGATCGGCCGCGAACTCGCATCCAGTTTGGGGCTCGACCCGGACGTCGTCGACACTGCCTGCCTCGCCCACGACCTCGGACATCCACCCTTCGGCCATAACGGCGAGCGTGCGCTGAATGACTGGTCGATGGACATCGGGGGCTTCGAGGGCAACGCGCAGACTCTTCGCGTTCTCACCCGAATCGAGCCGAAGGTGTTCGGGCCGGATGGGCGCAGCTATGGTCTCAACCTGACCCGGGCGAGCCTTGATGCGAGCTGCAAGTACCCGTGGCCGGAGTCGGACGGAATCCCGGATCCCAGCGGTCGCAGCAAGTTCGGCTTCTACGCGGATGATGTTGCCGCGTTCGAGTGGCTGCGCGCCGGCGCTCCGGTGCGACAGCTCTGCATCGAGGCGCAGGTCATGGACCTGAGCGACGACATCGCATACTCGGTGCACGACTTCGAGGATGCCGTCGTCGGGGGCTACATCGACGTTGCGGAATTGGGGTCGCGGGTCAATCACGATGCGCTGGTCGACTCAATGTTCGCCTGGATCGGCGGCGAGCTGTCGCACGACGAACTGATCGCAGCCTTCGATCGTCTCGACAACCTGGAGGTCTGGCTCGAGCGGTGGGACGGAAGCCGCCTGGCCCAGGGGCGGCTCAAGAACCTGACCAGTCAGCTCATCGGGCGGTTCCTCGGCGCAGCGGTCAGCGCCACTCGCGCGGAATTTCCGCAGGATTCCCTGATCCGGTTCTCCGCGAATGTCGTCGTGCCACGCGAGATCCAGGCCGAGATCGCCGTTCTCAAGGGGATCGTGGCCGCCAACGTGATGTCCACGAACGCTCGCCAGCCGCTCTACACACGCCAACGCACCATTCTGAGCGAGCTTGCGGCCCTGCTGCTGCACACCGGCCCGGACAATCTCGATCCCGGCTTCGCGGCCGACTGGCATGAGGCCTCGACGGATGCGCAGCGCAAGCGCGCCGTAGTCGACCAAATCGCATCCCTTACGGACCAGTCCGCGAACGCGTGGTTTGACCGTCTCGTCAAGTAGCCCCGTGGACGACGCCAGCGGCGTCGGTAGCCCAACCGTAGAATCGTGGGCGTGGCAGGCCTCATCAAACGGAGCGATATCGATGAGGTTCGGTCACGCACCAACATCGCCGACATCGTCGGGGAGTATGTGACGCTGAAGAACGCCGGCGTCGGCTCGATGAAGGGGCTCTGCCCGTTCCACGAGGAGCGTTCCCCGAGTTTTCATGTGCGCCCGCAGGTGGGTTTCTACCATTGCTTCGGGTGCGGCGAGGGCGGCGACGTCTTCACCTTTCTCCAGAAAATGGATCACGTCACCTTCTCCGAGGCGGTCGAGCGGATGGCCGCCAGGATCGGCTACGAGCTGCACTACGAGGACGGCGGGCAGGCCAGCGATCACGGAGTCCGTGCGCGCATCCTCGCCGCCAACAAGGCGGCCGAGGACTTCTTTATTGCGCAGCTGAAGACCGCGGATGCCGAGCCCGGCCATGCCTTCCTCGGCTCACGCGGGTTCGACGCATCGGCGGCGGAGCGGTTCGGCGTCGGCTTCGCTCCGCGTGGCGGAGCGCTCGGCAAGCACCTCAAGACGCTGGGCTACTCCGAGGAGGACCTGGTTACGGCGGGGCTGCTCGGCCGCGGCGACCGCGGCGATGTTTACGACCGGTTCAGGGGACGGCTGGTCTGGCCCATCCGCGACATCACCGGCGCAACGCTCGGATTCGGTGCGCGCAAACTGCTGGACGACGACCAGGGACCCAAATACCTGAACACCCCCGAGACGGCCGTCTACCACAAGAGCCAGGTGCTCTACGGCCTCGACCTCGCCCGCAAAGACATCTCTCGCGGCCGCCAGGTCGTCGTCGTCGAGGGCTACACCGACGTCATGGCCTGCCACCTCGCCGGTGTGACGACTGCGGTCGCGACCTGTGGAACGGCCTTCGGCGTCGACCACATCAAGATCGTGCGGAGGGTCATCGGTGACGTCGACAACGCCGACACGACCGGCACCGGCGAGGTGATCTTCACGTTCGATCCGGATGAGGCGGGCCAGAAGGCGGCCAGCCGCGCCTTCGCGGAGGAGCAGCGCTTCGCCGCGCAAACCTTTGTCGCCGTCGCGCCGGACGGTCTCGACCCGTGCGACCTGCGCCTGAACAAGGGTGACGATGCCGTTCGCGCTCTGATCAAGCGCCGGCGTCCGATGTTCGAGTTCATGATCAAGCGACACCTGGATGCGCACAACCTCGAAACCGTCGAGGGGCGGGTCGCCGCGCTCAGGGAATCCGCCCCGGTCGTTGCGGGTATCCGGGACCAGGCGATGAGCGTCGGCTACACGCGCAGCCTTGCGGGCTGGCTCGGCATGGAGCCCGCCGAGGTCGCCCGAGCCATCACCGCGGCTCGCAAGTCGACCCCGCGCTCGGCGCCGGAGGCGACCCCCGTGGAACCGGAGCCGGCGCAAACCGAGTTCTCCCTCACCGATCTCCCGATTGACCAGCCGACGCGTCAGGAACGCGACGCCCTGATGGCGATCCTGCAGCATCCGTCCGATGTTGGTCGCGAGCTCGTCGAGCGGGTCGCAACCGTGCGGTTCGTGAACGGGACGCTGACGGTGGTTCGGGATGCGGTTGCCACCAGCATCGCTTCCTTCGGTTCACCCGAGTGGGTATCCGCGATAACAGCGGAGGTTCCGGCGACCTACGCGAGCCTCGTGCAGCAACTCGCCGTGGGACCGATCCCGGAGCGGCAAGACAGAATGGCGGCGTATTGCGCCCGCGTCGCGAGCGACCTGGTCGACCGTGACCTGCTTCGAACGAAGGCCGACCTGCTTGGCGCGCTCCAGCGAACCGACACCGCGGCCGAGCCGGATAAGTATCGCCAGTTACAGGAACAGCTCATGAGCGTCGAAACCGAGCGTCGCAGGCTGCGCGAAGACTAAACCGCGAACATTTCGCGTGCGTTAACAATCCGGTTTCGATTTCGTTCGACGTCGGGCGGACCGCGCATTTGTGTTACACCTGAACAACAGTAATGAAGCCGCTGTACAACAGCGCGCCTTCTTTCAATCCAACAGAACAGAGGTAACGGATGAAGTCCCCATCCAAATTTGCGACTCGAGCGCTCGTCGCAGTCGCGGCAACCGCGGCGGTTTCGCTCGTGCTTGTCGGCTGCGCCGGCGGCGGCGGATCGACCAGCTCGAACGCCAAGTCGCTCATCGTCGGAACAACGGACGTCGTGACGTTCCTCGACCCGGCCGGTTCATACGACAACGGCTCGCTCGCGGTTCAGACACAGGTATTCCCGTACCTCTTCGATTCACCGGTCGGCTCGTCAACGCCGACTCCGGATATCGCGAAGTCGGGTAAGTTCACCACCCCGACCACGTTCACGGTCAAGCTCAAGCCGGGCCTCACGTTCGCCAACGGCCACAAGCTCACGTCGTCCGACGTCAAGTTCTCCTTCGACCGTCAGACCAAGATCGCTGACGCGAACGGACCGTCGTACCTGCTGGGCAACGTCGACAGCGTCTCCGCACCCGACCCTCTGACCGTCGTCTTCAAGCTGAAGGCCGCGAACGACCAGACCTTCGTCGGTGTTCTCTCCAGCCCCGCTGGCCCGATCGTCGACGAGCAGTCATTCTCTGCCGACAAGGTGACGCCGGACGCGACCATCGTCAAGGACAAGGCCTTCGCCGGCCAGTACTCGATCTCCAGCTACAAGTTCAACAACCTGGTCAAGTTCACCGCGTTCAAGGGCTACAAGGGCAACAAGGGTCTCGCAAAGACCCAGACGATTGTCCTGAAGTACTACACGTCGGCCTCGAACCTGAAGCTCGATGTGCAGCAGGGCGACATCGACGTTGCGTACCGCTCGCTCTCCGCGACGGACATCGACAGCCTGAAGGGTGACAAGAAGGTCAAGGTTCACTTCGGCCCAGGTGGCGAGATCCGCTACATCGTCTTCAACTTCAACACGATGCCGTTCGGCGCGACCACCAGCACCCCGGATGCGAAGAAAGCTCTCGCCATCCGTCAGGCCGCTGCGGACCTCGTTGACCGCCAGGCCATTGCGACCCAGGTCTACAAGGGCACATACACGCCCCTGTACTCCTACGTTGCTGCTGGCCTGTCCGGATCGACTGATGTCCTGAAGTCGCTGTACGGCGACGGAAACGGCAAGCCGGACGCCGACAAGGCGAAGGCTGTTCTCGCCGCAGCAGGCGTGACGACTCCGGTCAACCTGAGCCTGCAGTACGTGCAGGACGGCCACTATGGCCCGTCCTCCGCGGACGAGTACGCGTTGATCAAGAGCCAGCTTGAGGCTGACGGCATCTTCGCCGTCGACCTGAAGTCGACCGAGTACGTCACCTATTCGAAGCAGCGCACGGCGGACACCTACCCGGCTTACCAGCTGGGTTGGTTCCCGGACTACGCGGATGCGGACAACTACCTGACGCCGTTCTTCACGGAGAACAACTTCCTCACCAACCACTACAACAGCAAGCCGGTTCAGGCCGAGATTGCGAAGGAAGCGACGGAGACCGACCCCGCCGCCCGCAAGAGCGAGATCGAGAAGGTTCAGGCGCTCGTCGCCGCGGATCTCTCCACTCTTCCGCTCCTGCAGGGCTCGCAGGTCGCGGTTGCCGGTGCGGACGTGAAGGGCGTACAGCTCGACGGGTCGTTCAAGTTCCGCTTCGGAGGGCTCTACAAGTAATCGGGCTAAGGCTCAAAAGCTATAGTTTCCTGTAGCTCGATCGGGGTGGCGTGCTTCAAGCACGTCGCCCCGATCACTTCGTTCTCTTCGTTAGGTTCCAATTGTTCGAGTTCCCAGCATGAGCACGACGGTGTCTGCGACGGCCTCGCCCCCGTCACCCTCCGTCAAGACTTCGCGGCGAAAGTCGCTGACCAGCAGTCCTCTGATCCGATACATCATCGTTCGGTTCCTGCTCATCATCCCGACGGTGTTCATCCTCGTCACCATGGTTTTCATCATCATGCGGGTCGTCGGCGATCCCATCACGGCGGCACTCGGCGGCAGGCTCTCGCCCGAGCAGCTGGCGGAGCGCATCCACAAGGCCGGATACGACCGCCCGATCGCGGTCCAGTACTTCGAGTACATCGGCCAGGTCTTCACCGGCAACTTCGGCAAGTCGATCACCGACGGCCGTCCCATCTCGGCCATCATCGTCACGTACGGCGGAGCCACGCTCGAACTCGCCATCTACGCGCTGATCGTCGCCCTGCTCGTCGGCATCCCGCTCGGGATGGTCGCCGCGTACTTCCGGGACCGATGGCCGGACGCCATCCTGCGCATCTTCGCAATTCTCTGGTACGCGACCCCCGTGTTTTTCGTCGGCCTGTTGCTGAAGCTGGTGTTCGCGGTGTGGCTGAACATCCTGCCGGTCGCGGGACGAGCGTCGACTCGGACCGAACTCGACCTTGACTCGCTCCCGCATCCGACCGGGATCTATCTGATTGACGCCATCCAACTCGGCGATCCGGCCGCGATCGGCGATGTTCTCCAGCATGCGGTTCTTCCCGGCCTGGCTCTCGGGTTTCTCACCGCGGGCATCTTCCTGCGACTGGTGAGAACCAATGTCATCGGCACGTTGTCCATGGACTACGTGGATGCGGCCCGATCGCGCGGCGTCAGCGAGTTCCGGCTGGTGCGTAAACACGCCTTTAAGCCGGCGCTGATCCCAGTCATCACGGTCATCGGCCTCCAGATCGCTCTTCTTCTCGGCGGCGCGGTGCTCACGGAGACCACGTTCGAATGGCGCGGCCTCGGGTTCCAGCTCGTGCAGTACCTCGGTTCCCGCGACTTTGTCGCGGTGCAGGGGATCGTGGCGGTGCTCGCGGTCATCGTTGCCGTCACCAACTTCATCGTCGACATCATCGCGGCCCTGATCGACCCCCGGGTGAGGTACTGATGACGGCCGAACCGACGATCAAGCGACCGCGCATCTGGTCTCGGCTGCCCGTCATCCATCAACTGCGGCAGAGCGTCGGGCTGCAGCGAGGGATGCTGATCGTTGGTCTCACGATCACCGGGATCTTCATCCTCACGGCAATCTTCGCGCCGCTGATCGCGCCGTACGGTTTTGCCCAGCTGCAGGATGCCCACGGCGACTTTGGTGCGCAGGATCCGCCCGGCGGTAAGCACCTGCTCGGGACAACGGTCGGTGGCTACGACGTTCTTTCGAGGGTGATCTGGGGCGCGCAGACGGCGCTGCTGGCAATCCTCGTCGCGGTCGTCCTGTCCGTTTTTCTCGGCATCGTGCTTGGAGTGGTCTCCGGCTATATCGGGGGCTGGCTCGACCGGGTCCTCGTCGTCATCGCCGACGCGGTCTACGCGTTCCCGACGCTGCTTCTGGCGATCGTTTCTGCCATCATCATCAGCCAGGGCCAGTCCAACCTGTTCGGTGGCATTCTCGCGGCGGGGCTGTCGATCACGGTCGTCTTCATCCCGCAGTACTTTCGGGTCATTCGGGCCGAGGCGGTACGCATTAAGTCGGAGGCGTACGTCGAGTCCGCGAAGGTGGTGGGAACCGGTGTCATTCGCATCATGTTCCGGCATGTGCTGCGCAATGCGACCCGTTCACTCCCGCTGATCATCACACTGAACGCGTCGGAGGCGATCTTCACGCTCGCGGCCCTCGGATTCCTCGGGTTCGGTATCGAGCCGAACTCCGCGGCCGAGTGGGGCTACGACCTCAACAAGTCGATCTCGGACGTGACCAGCGGCATCTGGTGGACATCGATCTTCCCCGGCATGGCGATCGTTCTGGTCGTGCTCGGCGTGACCCTCGTGGGCGAGAGCCTGAACGACCTCGCCGATCCGCGACTCCGCACTCGCCGACGGGCGGTTGGTGTAACGACCCTCGGCACGATCTCGGTGCAGGGCGGCGGCGCCCTCGACGACGAGGTCGTCGACATCGACGAGCTGGAGGCCTGACCGTGGAACCCGTCGTCGACATCCGACACCTCGATATCTCATTCGCCACCGATGCGGAGCCGGTCGTCGCGGTCCGCGACCTCAGCCTCAGCGTCAAGCCCGGGGAGGTCCTCGCCATCGTCGGCGAATCCGGCAGCGGCAAGTCCGTGACTGCCAAGGCGATCCTCGGCCTGCTGCCGGAGACCGCCACCGAGACGGGTATCGTCCTGGTCGGCGCAAACAACGTAGTTGAGCTCAGCAAGAAGCGACTCCGCGAGATTCGCGGCGTCGACGTCGCGATGGTCTTCCAGGAGCCGTCGACGGCACTCAACCCCGTCTACACCGTGGGTTGGCAGATCGCCGAGGGCCTGCGTGCGCACGGCAAGTACACCCGCAAGCAGGCCAGGGCTAAGGCAATCGAGATCCTCGGCAAGGTCGGCATTCCCGAGCCGGGGGAACGGGTCGACTACTACCCACACCAGTTCTCCGGCGGCCAGAAGCAGCGCGCGGTCATCGCGATGGCGCTCGTGCTCGAACCCGACGTCATCGTCGCCGACGAACCAACGACCGCGCTGGATGTGACGGTGCAGGCCGAGATCCTCGACCTGCTGCGTCGCTGCCGCGACGAATTCGGCGCCGCCATCATCCTGATCACGCACAATATGGGTGTTGTCGCCGACCTTGCCGACCGCGTCGCCGTCATGTACAACGGCGAGGTCGTCGAGCAGGCGGAGGTACACGACCTCTTCGCACACCCCAGGGAGGACTACACGAAGCGGCTGCTGGCCGCGGTTCCGAAGCTGGGAACCGCTGTAGCCCTCACCCGTGCCCGTGCCGCGGGGCGACCCACCGTCGAGGCAGCCCCGGTTGTCGCCGCCGAACACCTTGTCATCGAGTACGCCGGTCGACTCGGTCGCAGGGGCTTCCGGGCGGTGGATGACGTGAGCTTCGAGATCCATGCAGGCGAGGTTCTCGGCCTGGTTGGCGAGAGTGGCTCCGGCAAGACGACGATCGGGCGGGCGATCGGTGGTCTGACCCGTGTCACCGGCGGTTCGTTGAAGGTTCTCGGCCAGGAGATGAACGGCATCAGCGAGCACCGGTTTCGTCCCCTGCGCGGCGATATCGGGTTTGTCTTCCAGGACCCCGCCTCAAGCTTCAACCCCCTTCTCACGATCGCCGAGTGCGTCGCCGAACCCCTCGTCGTCCACGGGCGGGCCGACGATGCGGCCGCCGCGCGGGGACGGGTCAATGAGCTGCTCGAGGCCGTCCAACTCCCGAAGTCGTATGGTGACCGCTACCCGCACGAGCTGAGCGGTGGGCAGCGCCAGCGCGCCAGCCTCGCGCGTGCCCTCGCCCTCGAGCCGACACTACTGATCGCCGACGAGCCCACCAGTGCGCTCGACGTGTCGGTTCAGGCTCGCGTCCTTGAGCTATTCTCGGAGTTGCAGAAAGAGTTCGGTTTTGCGGCCCTCTTCATCAGCCACGACCTCGCGGTTGTTGACCTGCTGGCGGACCGCATCGCCGTGCTCTACCAGGGAAAGCTTGTCGAAGAAGGAACTGGAGCAGAGGTGCTCGTGGCACCTAAGCATCCATACACCCAGCGTCTGCTTGCCTCGCTGCCGGTCCCTGACCCGGTGGAGCAGGCAATCCGGCGCGAAAAGCTGCGAACGCTACAGACCGAGGAATAACGTGCCCGACGCTTTAGCCCAGCCGGGCCCCGTCCCTCCCATCGTCGCGGTGCACGCGGACGACCTGTCGATTCGTTATGCCGCCGGCCGGTCTACCTCGCGTCACCAGGCCGTCAACGGCGTCACGTTCGACATCCCACAGGGGGAGATCCTCGCCGTCATCGGTGAATCGGGGTCTGGGAAGAGTTCGCTGGCGCGTGCGGTCGCAGGACTCGCGGGCACCGGCGGGCCGAACCCGATCATCTCCGGCGGATCGCTTCGAGTACTCGGCACCTCGGTGCGGGACATCTCGCAGCGAAAGCGGGACCGATTGTCACTGCGAATCGGCTATGTGCCGCAGGACGCCGGGGCGGCCCTCGATGGACGGCTGACCGTGGGAGAAAACGTCGCCGAACCCATCTACTCGCGCGACCCGAACTTCGACCAGCTCGAGGCGGGGATCGCCGTCGCGACCGTCGTCGACGCGGTGCGGCTTC
>JAUZFP010000072.1 GCA_030838475.1 Actinomycetota bacterium | reverse complement strand
GCCAGGGCAAGATCCTGTACGCCGGCAGCAGTAACTTTGCGGGCTGGCACATTGCGACCGCCCAGGAGGCCGCACGGAAGCGCAACTCGGTGGGCCTGGTGAGCGAGCAGTCCCTCTACAACCTGATCACGCGTGACCTCGAGGTCGAGGTCCTGCCCGCCGCACAGGCAAACGGGCTAGGCGTCATCCCGTGGTCGCCGCTGCAGGGCGGACTGCTCGGGGGCGTGCTGAAGAAGCAGCACGAGGGCAAGCGCCGTCTGGAGGGTCGCGCCGCGGAGTCGCTCGAAAAGATGCGTGGGCAGATCGAACGGTACGAGGCCTTCGCCGACGAGCTCGGTCACGCCCCGGGGGATATTGCGCTGGCCTGGCTACTGCACCAGCCCGCCGTCACCGCCCCCATTGTCGGACCGCGCACTCAGGAACAGCTGGACTCGGCCATCCGTGCGCTCGACGTGAAGCTCGACGCTGACGCGCTCGTGAAGCTTGACGAGATTTTCCCGGGGAAGAAGCCCGCCCCAGAGAACTACGCCTGGTAGCCCGGTCAGAACCCCCGACAGCCCCAACAGAAAGAAAAGAATGAAAACACGCACCATCGGCGACGTCACCGTCTCCGCAATCGGTTTCGGCGGAATGCCCGTCTCCATCGAGGGGCGACCGGATGAGGCGCGCGCCATCGCGACCATCCATGCGGCCCTGGACGCCGGAATCACGTTCATCGACACGGCCGACGCATATCGTCTCCCCGGGGAGGGCATCTCGCACAACGAGTTGCTCATTGCCAAGGCGCTGAAGAGCTATCCAGGCGACACCTCGAACGTTCTCGTCGCTACTAAGGGTGGTCACCTGCGCGAGGAGCCGGTCGTGGACGCATGGCAGCTCAACGGGCATCCCGAGTACATCAAGAGGGCCGCGGAGGCGTCCCTCAAGGCGCTCGGCGTCGACGTGATCGGCCTGTACCAGTTCCACCGGCCAGACCCGACCGTGGACTACGCCGACTCGGTCGGGGCGATTCGCGACCTGCTCGACGAGGGCAAGATCCGGATGGCCGGCATCTCCAACGCCAACCCTGAACAGATTCGGCTCTCGCAGGAGATCCTCGGCGGCCGTCTCGTCTCGGTGCAGAACCAATTCTCGCCGGTGTTCCGCTCAAGTGAGCCCGAGCTCACGCTGTGCGACGAACTCGGCATCGCCTTCCTTCCGTGGAGCCCGCTCGGCGGAATCACCCGCGCCGGTGGACTCGGCGAGCGGTTCGCGCCGTTCCAGCAGGTGGCGGATGCGCATGGTGTGAGCCCGCAGGTCATCTGCCTGGCCTGGGAGTTGGCGAAGTCGCCGATCGTTGTGCCGATCCCCGGGTCGTCGCGGCCCGAGACGATCATCGACTCGGCTCAGGCTCCCGACATCGAACTGACTGCCGACGAGATCGCGACGCTCGACGCAGCGTGAGGTCGCACCCTCGACACGAGTTGGTCGAGGAACGCGGTGGCGGCGGGGCTCGGCTCTTCCGCCACTGCGAGCGCGGCGGTCCACTGCGGTGAGCCGGCACCCAGCGGTGTCGCCCGCAACTGGTTTGGGCGCTTCAACCCGAATGGCGCCGGAACGACGGCAACACCCAGGCCCAGCCCTACCAGATCGAGAAGCGAGTGCACGTCGTTGACCTCCATCGAAGGCCGATAGTCCATCCCCGCCGACGCGAATGCGCGCTCTGCGAGCACGCGACAACCCCACCCGGCCTGGAACCCGACAAGCTGCTCGGCGGCCAGCTCGGAAATGTCGCACGGCTCCGTGGTAAGTCCACGGTCGGGATGTGACAAAACGATAAGCCCGTGGGTTGCGAGAGGGACCAGCCGGATGCCCTGGCTCGGCAGTCCGCTGTCGACCACGAGCGCGACGTCCGTCTGTCCGGTTGCGACCGCCTCGACAAGCTCAACGGAACCCGCGAATCGCAGCCGAATATCGACGCCCGCGTTGGCTTTGCGAAAACGTGCAAGCTCGGTTGGGATGTCCACGGGGCCGACACACTGCTCCGCCCCAACGATCAGGGTGCCCCGGAGCAGTCCCCGCACCGCCGCAACTGCGTTTTGCGCGGCCGCCGCGCTCGCGAGGGTGCGAAGGGAATCGGCAAGAAGCGCCCTGCCCGCGGCCGTCAGTTCTACCCGGCGCGTGCTGCGCACAAAGAGCGGCGCGCCCAACTCAACTTCGAGCGCGCGAATGGATGCCGAAAGCCCGGACTGGGAGATCAGCAGGTTCTGTGCCGCCCGCGTAAAGTGACGCTCCTCCGCAACGGCGACGAAATGTTCGAGTTGGCGCAACTCCATGGGGGCAATCCTACGGCGGGCGCGTCAGTCGACGATTGTGAGAACGACGTCCATGTTGCCGCGAGTGGCGTTGGAGTACGGGCAGTTCGCGTGGGCCAGGTCAACGACCTGCTGTCTCTGGTCCGCCGGGATGTTGGGAAGGTAGATGTCGAGCTCGCCCGACAGGCCGAACGCGAACTCCGAGACTTTTCCGATGCTGATGCTGGCGGACACCGCGGCATCGGTACCATCGAGCTTCATCCGGCGAGCGACCCCCAGCGCGGCGTTCAGGAAGCACGCCGCGTAGCCGGCGGCAAACAGCTGCTCAGGGTTGGTGCCCTCACCGCTGCCGCCCATCTCCTTGGGAGTCCGGACATCCATATCGATTCGGTTGTCTTCGCTGAGTACGTGGCCGTTGCGACCACCCCCGGTGGCGTGAGCGATGGCGGTGTAGAGAGCATCCATCTCCCTAGCAAATCAGAGTGCGCCCCCGGATCGCTGGGCACGACCTGCGTGGCTACGAGTCGAGTGGCTCCGCGGCGAGAATGACCGGCAGGGTGCTCTTGACGTAGTACGCGCGATAATGCCGGCCTTTATCGAACGCTCGCACCTGCATGTCGCTCGCAACCGGAAAGTTCACCCCGCCAATGCGAACGCGGTGGACTGTGTCGAAGCCCTCCTGGTTCGCGTCGCCAAAGGTGCTCGACTTCGGGTTCGCCTCGCCGTCGACGTGCAGCAGCGCGCCGGTGAGCCCACGGATGCCGCGGCGCGTGCGCAGGAACGAGATGGCCATGATGCCGACAACGACGATGATGACGAGCCCGATGATCCACGGCGGGATCGCCGAGGATGTCGCGGCCTGGGGTGCGAGGGACGGTGGGAGCACGATCGCCGCGATGACGACGAGGAGCACGACGAAGATGACCGCCACCACGATGATGGCGACGCGGCTCTGCGACTGACCCTTTGCCATCCGGGAGGCCTGTGAACTGGACATCCGGCCGAGTCGATTTTCTGCGAGGTCGGCATCCGTGAAACTGAGGGCGGCCTGAAGGCCAGCCAGTCCGGAGTTGCCGTACACCTTGTCGTCCGTCATGGCACTCATCGTGGCCGCCAGCCTGCTGCGGCGTCAATACCTACTTGGACGGATCGAACGTGATTCCGGTGGCCGCCTCGGCCTGGCGCCAGAACTCGGCGCCGAACTCTTCACTCGCGCTGGAGGCCACCGGGTCCAGGAGAACGGGTCGTCCGGCTACGCTGCGATGCGGACCGTAGAACTCGCCGCCTCGCGCAGCAGGATCGATGGCAGCGCGCACGATCGGCCATGCCCCGCGGTCCTTGCCCTGCGAAATGATGGCGGACAGGACATCGAGCGGCTTTGTCCGGTCGTTGATTCCCGGACGTCTCGAGGACAGCAAATCGACCGCGGATCCCGGATGCGCGAGCAGCGACTGGATCGGGCTGCCCGTCGCCGCGAGCTTGCGCTGTAGTTCCAGCGCGAATGCGTGCATTGCATGCTTCGAATATGCGTACGCCCGGAAGAAGTTGTACCGGCCGGTCGTCGACTGCAGGTTCGCGGGATCGAGCTTCACCAGTCGGGTCGCCATGCTGCCGAGGCTGACGACGCGTCCCGTCTTCGCGAGGGCGGGGAACACGAGCGCGGTGAGCGCGTACGGGCCGAAAGCGTTCGATCCCACCACGTATTCGAGTCCGTCCTCGGTGACCGTCCGCTTGCTCGATCCGGTCGTCGCGCCGGCATTGTTGATCAGCACGTCAATGGATCCGAGCTTGCGGATCTTCTCGGCCGCCTCCCGGATGGAGCCCAGCGACGAGAGATCGAGCCTCACAAATTCGACCTGCGCGCCGGCAACGCGAGCGCGTATGGAGGCGGCCGCAACATCCGCCTTCTCCGCCGACCGCGAGGCCATAATGATTCGGGCGCCCGCGGCGGCCAGCTGTTCGCCGACGAAATATCCGATGCCGGCATTGCCTCCGGTGACGACGATGGTCTTGCCGGACTGGGAGGGAAGGTCCGTGGGATCCCACGCGGATTCTGAAGGCATGGTTTGACCATACTTTGCTCGGAAGCCCCTCAAATCCACATGGGCGACAGGGCTGTCTACTGTCCGCGCCGAGGCGCTGCTAGTGTCACAGCCAATGAGAAAAACTCCCGTGCTGGGCGCCTTCCTGGCGGCGAGTGTTCTCGGTGCCCTGGTCGGGTGCACCGCGACACTGTTGCCCCGCGCGACACCGACCGCCGCAGCGCACTTCACGCCGGTCGTGTTCTCGGGAACCTACGACTCGGGCAGAAGTATTACGGTACCCAAAGGCGCCCATTCGGCCACCGTCTATGTCGTGTGTAGCGGAGGGGGCTCCTACAATCTGAGCGGCGTCCTTAACAAAGACCTAGGGGGACTGAATGGCGGCTGCGGGCCGGGCAGCCAGTTGTACCAACTGGCCGTCGCGGGCGGAGAGACCCTCGACCTCGAAATCCAGGTGTCCGCGAAGGACGCGCGCTTTGTCATCGAGACGCGGTTTTCGGCTAGCCACTTCGCAGCGGACAGCGAACTCGCTCGGCAGTGCTCAGCTCTCGTGACCGTCGGCTCGGACATTGACAATGCGGAGCAGGGATTCACGTTGGGCGCGCTGTCGCTCGCGCAGTGGCGACAGAAGGTGTCGGACGCGTCAGCTGCATTGAAGCCCGTCCTGTCGGACAAGCCGAACGTCCTCAACGCTCAACTCAAGACCATGGGCGATTCGCTCGGCGCCACCGGCGTCGCTCCGGGAGCGTTCGTGGGCCCCTCGGGGTACGCGAGCGCGATGAGCATTGCCGGGCAGATTTGTTCCGACAATGGCGACGCCCTGTATGTGATGGGCGACTACGGCGGATAGCGCCCCTACTGCTGCTGCACCTGAGTGGTGACGCTGCCGGTTCGGGCAATCTGTTCGTGGTGATGGATGACCTCGGCGACGAGGAAGTTCAGGAATTTCTCCGCGAACGCGGGATCCAACTGGGACTCCTCGGCGAGTACGCGCAGCCGCGCGATCTGCACCCGCTCGCGCTCGGGATCGGAGGGGGGCAAGCCACTGCGCGCCTTCATCCGACCGACCTGCTGAGTGAACTTGAACCGCTCCGCGAGCATGTGCACGATGGCCGCGTCGATGTTGTCGATACTGAGTCGGATCGCCGTCAACTCGTCCATGACATCGGGGACAGAGCGCTCCGCTTTCGTCGGTTCCATGAAACGAATCTAGTCGCTCGCCCGCCTAGCGCTCGCGGTACTCGACCGGGCGATCGCCCCACTCCGCGAGCCTCGCCGTGAGACCCGCGCGAACATCCGGCCACTCGTCGACCAGGATCGAATAGACGACGGTGTCGCGCCAGCTGCCGTCGGCCCGAAGCACGTCTCGGCGCACGATGCCCTCGCGCACCGCTCCGAGCCCTGCCGCCGCCGCCTGGGAGCGCTCGTTCAGAATGTCCATCTGGATCTTGACCCGGCCAAAGCCGGCATCGAAGGCGAGGGCCAGCATGAGGAGCTTGGCCTCAGCGTTGACCTGGCTGCCCCAGACCCTCGGGTCGAATGCGGTCCAGCCAATGTGGGCGTGCTCTCGACGCTCGTCGAAGTCGCCCAGGGTGGACGTACCGATCGCCACTCCGTCCAGCGGTCCGCCGAGCGCGCGCAGCAGAAACGGGTTTCCCGTCTCCCACGAGTAGTACGTCTTCGCCCACTCGACGAAGTCGCCGACGTCGGCCCGGTACCCCTGCGGGCCGCCGCCGTAGCCGCCGGCGAAGACGGCCGGTGTCCCGATCGCGGAGTGCAGCTCGGGCAGCACCTCAAACGTGAGCGGTTCGAGCCGAATGAATTTGCCGGTGAGAACTGTCGGGCCGGGACGTTTCGCGGTCATCCGCTCATCTTGCCAGAGTGGTCGTGCCACGATGGTTTCATGACAAGTGCGACAGACTTCGAGACGGCGGCCCACTCTTTTCTTGACCTCGTCGCTGAGGTGAAGGTTTCGCAGTGGGGGGAGCCCGCGCTCGGCGTCTGGGACGTCCGCAGCCTGGTCGGGCACACGTCCCGCGCAATCCTGACCGTCGAGCAGTACCTGCTCGCGGACCCCGCGCCCGAGGTGACGGCCGCCGATGCGGAGGAATACTACGTTCGCGTCTTTAATGAGTACACCGACAACGACGCCATCGCCGCGCGCGGGGTCGAGGCGGGCAAGGCCCTCAACGAGGATTCCGGCGCCGAGCTCGAGGCCACCCTGCAGCGATCTCTCGCCCTGATCGCGGAGAATGGCCCCGACCGCGCCGTGGCCATCGGCCCGATTGGGATCCCGCTCGGCGAATACCTCCGCACCCGAGTGTTTGAGCTGGTCGTGCACGGAATGGACATCGCGCGCGCCACCAACCAGGAGCACGGCATCCCCGCGGAGGTCGTCGCCAACGTCGCGGATCTTGCGGCTCGCGTCGCGGTGCGGAAGGGTGACGGCGAGGCCATCCTGTTCGCCCTGACCGGTCGCCGTCCGCTTCGGCCGCGGTACAGCATCCTGTAGCGGTCCAAATCGGGGTATTAATTACTCATGTGCGGCGTTCCTACCCGAGCAATACCCTGACGCACATGACCTTCTACACCTCCCCGACACCCGCCGCGCCCGAGCCGGCAGCACCCAAACCCGTCAGTTTTGTCAACAGCCCACTCGTCAAGCTGATCACGTACCTGTTCTCCTGGTTCCTGTTCAGCCTCAGCTTCGTGCTGTTCCTCTATTCGGTCTACTCCGTGATGTCCGTGGGTGGCGCCTGCGCCAGCGGCAACACCGCGTACACGATCGCGGTTCAGTGCCCTGAGGACGCGACGGCCTTCATCCCCTGGGTTGTCTTTACCGCCCTCATCGCGGTCGGGATCGCGGTCGCACTCGCAAACGGAATCGGTTTCCAGCTGCGCGTCTGGGCCTGGCCGATCCTGTTCGGCCTCCTCGGCGGGTTCTTCCTGCTGGCGTTCTTCTCCGGAGCTGGAGCAGTCGGCCTGATCCTCGGAATCGTGTTCATCATCATGGCGCTGGTGCCGTTGGTGATTGAACTCCGCGGCAGCGTGCAGCGCGTGTTCCTCGGCAGCTTCAACATCTTCGGCCAACAATTCCGCGAGGGGCCGAAGGCTCAGCCCACGTTCTCCTCCCGCAAGATGCCAAACCCGCCCGATGCCGTGAGCCCCAAGATCGGTGACTGGGCGGTCGCCCTCCTCGGCTTCGCGCTGCCCGCATACGGCGGCTTTGTGCTGGCCGGTTACTGGGTCACGCACCTCCACGGCGCCTGATTCGGCGACTTCTGTCGCTCTCAACAGGATGATTTCGGTTGCTGACCCGTTCAACAGGACGAATTCGGCGAAATGTCTAGGGTCTTCCTGTTGAACGCATGAGGTCACCAGACAGGTTGATGCCGTGAGCACACATCGTGGCGCCCTGCCGGGGTTCGCATGAATGCGAAGCCCAGTGGTGTGGTACCCGGGGTGACGCTCTTGGTCGTGCGTGGCATTCTGCTGTGGGTGCTTATCCCGCTAGGTTTCGTTGGGTGGATCGTCACCTTGCCATGGACCTACAGGCAACAGGTCTCTCTCGGCGGCTTCCTCGGTTGGCTTGACAACAACCTCGTCATCGCCATCGCGCGAAGTCTCTTGCGCCCTTGGTTTCCGGAGCCGACTCTAACTTGGACTTCAGCGAAAGACATCGCTGAAGTCACGCACCGAATCGGAGTGCTCGACCCCTACTAGGTGTGAAGGCGCTCGAGCTAGTCGAGCAGGTCGTGACGCACGACGATGGCGTCGCGGTCTGCTCCTACGCCGATGGCCGAGATGCGTGAACCGCTGATGGCCTCGAGCGCGAGCACGTAGTCCTGCGCGTTCTTCGGCAGGTCCTCGAACACGCGGGCGCCGGAGATGTCCTCGGTCCAGCCGGGGAAGTTCTCGTAGATCGGCACGGCGTGGTGAAAGTCGCTCTGCGAAACCGGGATCTCCTCGACCCGCTTCCCCTCGACCTCGTACGCGACGCAGACCGGAATCTCCTTCAGGCCGGTCAGCACGTCGAGTTTGGTCATGACGAAGTCGGTGAATCCGTTGACACGTGCGGCGTAGCGCGCGACGGGTGCGTCGTACCAGCCGGTGCGTCGCGGCCTGCCGGTGGTGGTACCGAACTCGAAGCCCTTCACGCGCAGCCACTCGCCGGACTCATCGTTCAGCTCGGTCGGGAAGGGGCCGGAACCGACCCTCGTCGTGTAGGCCTTCACGATGCCGATGACCCGCTCGATCCTGCCGGGGCCGATGCCCGAACCGGTCGACGCGCCGCCGGCCGTCGAATTGGATGACGTGACGAACGGGTAGGTGCCGTGGTCGACATCCAGCATGGTCGCCTGGCCGCCCTCGAAGACCACGGTCTTGCCGGCGTCGAGCGCCTGGTTCAACAGCAGGCCGGTGTCGGCCACCATGGGGCGCAGTCGGTCGGCGTAGGAGAGGAGGTCGTTCACGATCTCGTCGACCGTAATCGCGCGACGGTTGTAGAGCTTCACGAGCAGCTGGTTCTTCGAGTGCAAGGCACCCTCCACCTTCTGCCGGAGGATGTTCTCGTCGAACAGGTCCTGGATCCGGATGCCGACCCGGTTGATCTTGTCGGCGTACGACGGTCCGATCCCACGTCCGGTCGTACCGATCTGGCGCTTGCCGAGGAAACGTTCGGTCACCTTGTCGAGCGTGCGGTGGTACTGGGTGATCACGTGAGCGTTGGCGCTGACGAGGAGTTTCGAGGTATCGACGCCGCGCGCGTTCAGCGCATCCAACTCGTCGAACAGCACCTCGATGTCGATCACGACACCGTTCGCGATGACCGGGACGACACCCTCCGTCAGGATGCCGCTTGGAAGCAGGTGCAGCGCGTACTTCTCGTCACCGACGACGACCGTGTGACCGGCGTTGTTACCGCCGTTGAACTTGACGACGTAGTCGATGCGACTACCGAGCAGGTCTGTAGCCTTGCCCTTGCCCTCGTCGCCCCATTGGGCGCCGATGATGACGACAGCTGGCATAGCCCATCTCCGTAACTGAATTGGCGGGGATTACACCCAATACTACCTAGCGTGCTGGGTTATCCAGGCGTGCATGGCGACAGCCGCGGCCGCAGAGGCGTTGAGGCTTCTGGTCGATCCGTACTGGGTGATCTCGACCACGGCATCCGCCGCTGCCACCGCTGCCGGGCTGAGGCCGGGACCCTCCTGGCCGAACAGCAGGATGCACGCCTCGGGCAGCGGGAACGTCTCGATCGGCACGGAGCCCGGCACGTTGTCGATCGCGATGATCGGCAGGGTTCTGGCACGCGCCCAGTCGGCGAACTCTTCGACGGTGGAGTGGTGGAGCACGTGCTGGTACCGGTCGGTGACCATCGCGCCTCGCTTGTTCCACCGGCGTCGGCCGATGATGTGCACCGTCTCCGCGGCGAAGGCGTTGGCGCTTCGCACGATCGAGCCGATGTTCATGTCGTGCTGCCAGTTCTCGATCGCGACGGCGAACGGATGGCGGTGCTGATCGAGGTCCGCGACGATCGCCTCGATCGTCCAGTAGCGGTAGCGGTCGATCACGTTCCGGGAGTCACCGTGCTGCAGCAGCTCGCGGTCGTAGTGCGGATCGTTCGGCAGGTCACCACGCCACGGCCCGACCCCGTTCGTCGACAACTCGTTGCTCGGGTTGGGGGTCGCGTCGCTCACCCTTCGAGGGTAGCCCGCTGTTAATCTTGCGAGCATGCCGCTACTGTGGACGCCCGAGAGCGAGAACCTGGTCGTCCTGGGCGACAACCTGGACGTCGCGGCGGAGCTGCCCGACGCATCCTTTCGCCTCATCTACCTCGATCCCCCGTTCAACACGGGCAGGAAACAGAGCAGGCAGACCATATCGACAACCCGCGCTGCGGGCGGTTCGCGCGTCGGGTTCAAGGGCCAGACCTATGACACGGTGAAGGGCACGCTCTACTCCTACAATGACGAGTTCGCCGACTACTGGACCTTTCTCGAACCGCGACTGGAGCAGGCGTGGCGACTGCTGGATGATCGCGGGACGCTCTACCTGCACCTCGACTATCGCGAGGTGCACTACGCGAAGGTCGCGCTCGACGCGCTTTTTGGCCGCGACAGTTTTCTCAACGAGATCATCTGGGCCTACGACTACGGCGCAAAGTCCGCGGGGCGCTGGCCGGCCAAACACGACACGATCCTCGTCTACGTAAAGAACCCGAAGAACTACTACTTCGACAACGCCACCGTCGACCGGGAGCCGTACATGGCACCGGGCCTCGTGAGCGCAGAGAAGATCGCGCGCGGCAAGCTGCCGACCGACGTCTGGTGGCACACCATCGTCACCACCACCGGCAAGGAGCGAACCGGCTACGC
>JAUZFP010000060.1 GCA_030838475.1 Actinomycetota bacterium | reverse complement strand
CCGACAGGATCATGGTTTCTTCGTCGAGATATGCAGCAACGGCACCCTGTGCCTGCTGCGCGAGGCGACCGGTCTCAAAACGGACCGTGCGCTTGCCGAACTTGCCGTTATCGAGAACGGCTTCGGCGAATTTGATTTCTGGACCCTCCATAGGGGGGCTTCTCCTTTGTTTTACGTCGTCTTCCCGTGTGGAAGGCGACTCTTCAAGGAGCAGGAGCGGGTTCGAGGCACCGTGATAGATCACGGGCACATAGTCATCCCTAGAGTGGGGCGCATGTCTGGCCAACAGTAGAAAGTCTCCCAGGGCGCATTTAGATCATGCAGTTGGGAAATTCACCACCGGTGACCAGCGTCTTGCCAGCCTGCTCCGTCGGCCACTCTACCAGTACGCCCGGTTTTTCCCCGCGAAGCGACGCGGCCCCCCTTGTGGGCAGGGCCGCGTCGCTTCCTTTGGAGACTCGCCCTAGGCGGCGGGTCCGGCGATCAGTGTGACCGCGGCCGACTGCGCGACGCCGGCGGCGGTGACCCAGGTGATCGTGACCGTGTCGCCGACTTTGTGGGCCTGGATGGCCGCACTCAGCTGCGTGGCACTGCTCATCGCGATGCCGTTGACCGAGGTGATGGTGTCACCGGTGGTGATCCCCGCCGTGGCGGCCGGCATTCCTGGGAAGGTCGACGCGACCGGTACCCCGGCCGTGGCGTTCGGCGTGCTGGCGATGTTGATGCCCGCGAACGCCGGGTAGCCGAGAACGATGTCCGTCGAGGTGCTCCCCGCTTCGATCGCATCCGCAATCTTCAGCACCTGCGCGATGTTGATGGCGTAGCCGGTGACGACGGCACTGCCGCTGGAGGCGGCGGTAACCATTCCGATGACCTTGCCGCTCTTGTCGAACAGCGGGCCCCCGGAGTCTCCGGAGACGACGTCGGAGTTGAGTTGGATGAGACCGCTTAGGTGCTCCGCTGTATCGGCCGAGTCGCTGCCGATGGTGAGCGACTGGTTGACGGCGCCGACGGTGCCGACGGCGGTGACCAGCCTGCCGGTTCCCTCGGCGTTGCCAACGGAGTAGACCGCCTGGCCCGCGACCACCTTCTCCGCTGAGGCGAAGGTGACCGAGTGGAGGTCGGATGCTCCCGTGAGCTTCAGCACCGCGACATCCGCGGTCTTGTCGGTTCCGACGACGGTCGCGGTGTACTTCTGTCCGGTCGACTCGACGGTCACGGTGATGCTGGTCGAGCCCTCGACGACGTGGTTGTTGGTGAGGATGTAGCCGTTCGAGGTCAGGATCATGCCGGTCCCGGCGGCGCGCTCACTGGTGTCGTAGGCGAGGACCGTGTCGATCGTGACCACGCCGACCTGCTGCGCGGCGGTCGAGGCGGTCGCTGGTGCCTCCCCCGCGGTCGCCTGCTGACCGATGGACTGGCCGCCCTGGAGGCCGCCGCGTCCGTTGCCATTGAAGAACGGGTCGGTCGGCGGAGTGACCTTCGGGGTCGACGGCGACGATGCCGCGGTCGAGTTGTTCGCGGTGAGCTCGGCGACGGTTGCGGTCCCGAGTCCGCCGATGCACAGCACGGCGACGATCGCGACGGTAATGGGGATCCATGGCGCGCGCTTCTTCGGGGCCGGTTCTGGCGTGACCGGGTTCTCTGGCTGGTAGTCGCCTTCGGGGGTGATGCTCATGACGTGCTCCTGAGTGAAGTGAGGATGTTGGTGATACTCAACGCCTTGACCCTGAGTGCAATCTATGAACGAACAATGACTTCGCTGTTGGTGTCTCAGTAGTCCTGCGGCTGCGTGAACGCCCCACGAGGATCGTACTTCGCGCGGACCCTCTTCAGCCGAGCGGCGTTCGGTCCGAAGTAGGAGGCGAGGGGGTCCGCGAGGGTCGAGTCCGAGTAGTTCACGTAGGCCCCGTCGCCCCAGTACGGCACCATCGCCGCCCGGAACCCGCGGACGTACGCGTCCAGGGGCGCCGGGTTCGTGCCGTCCGGGAATGTCGCCGTGTATTGGATGCTCGCGAGCCCGTTCCGGTGCGGGTACGCGGTGGCGGTCGGCGCAACCTTCGCGACTGCTCCGCCGAGGGCATCCATCGAGATCCCCGCCTCGCGAACCCCGGGCACCGACTTCGCGGCGATCACCTTCGCGATGACCTGCTGGATGCAGACGGCGCTGAGTGGCGCGTTCGCGATGTGCGAGGTCGCGGCGAAGGACTCCCGCGTCAGCGATCCACCAGGCGCCGTCGTGCATTGCGCGATCGGGATGCTCGCACAGCCCGCGTAGCTCATCATCGCGTCGTGGTAGCTGTGGGTTCCCCTGAGGTTGGATGCGGGTGCCCCGGCCGCCGCGAAGAACGGCGCGAACTGTGCGTTGAGCTGGGCGGCCGGCCCGAGCCAGGTGCCGGACACGAATAGTCCGGGGTTCGAACCGTACTTGGGTCCGTTAAGGAGTTTGAGCGTCGACCACAGCCGGGAGTCGGCACCGGGCGCCCACGCCTGCCACGCCGCGATGACGGCGGCGGCGCTCGCGAACGGCCAGCTGAGCGAAAACATGGTGACCGTCGGCGCCGGGACCGTGGTGAACGTGAGCGCGGTGACGATCCCCAGGTGGCCACCGCCTCCGCCGCGGCAGGCCCAGAACAGGTCCGCGTTCTCGGTCGCGCTGGCCGTGCGGGTGGTGCCATCCGCCGTCACGATCTCGACGGAGGTGAGCGAGTCGATCGTCAGCCCGTAGGCGCGCACCAGCACCCCGACTCCCCCACCGAGGGTGAGACCGGCGATGCCGACGGTCGCGCAGGATCCGCCTGCGATGGCCACGCCCCTGCTCCCCAGCGTGTCGTATACCTCGGCGAGCGAGGCGCCCGCCCCGATCGTGACGCTGTTTCCGGCGAACGTGATCGTGTTCATCCCCCGCGTATCAATGACCAGCGACGGCGGCACTCCCGTGCCCGGTGCACCACCCGCCGAGTAGCCCGGATAGCTGTGGCCGCCGGAACGAAGCGCGAGCGGAAGCCGGTACTTGATCGCGAAGGCGAGGGCGGCCGCGACATCCGCAGCGCCGGCCGGGCTCACGACGGCGAGCGGCTGCGCGGAGTCCCAGCGCGGGTTCTCGGTCAGTTTCACCGTGTTGTAGCTGGCGTCGCCGGGTCGGGCGACTGTTCCCGTGATCTTGCTGGTGAGCGCGGCCCAGTCGGGCGGACCAGCCGGTGTCGGCCGCGGCGACGCGGTTCTGATCGGGGCAACCGGCGCGCATCCCGCCGCGACGAGTCCGACCGCGCCGAGGACCAGCAGGTGCCTGCGGGACAGCTCGGCCATGTCGCCAGCGTACCCACGCGAGGCGAGGTTCGGTTCGGTAATCTCTCCTCTTGACGCGCCGCTATACACGTGTATAGCCTGCTATACGTGCGTTTAGCCATGGACGATCTGACCGCGCGGGCCCGCATCCGGGACGCCGCAATCACCTGCTTCGCCGCGACCGGGTTCGATGCGACCGTGCGAACGATTGCCGCGCAGGCGGGCGTGAGCGCCGGCCTGATCACCCACCACTTCGGCTCCAAGGAGGCGCTCCGCGAGGAGTGCGATGCCGAGGTCCTCCGGCGCATCCTCGAACTGAAGGTCGACACCATCCGGATGCCGCCAAGCCAGGCGATCGGCCGAATCGCCGAGCTCGACGAGTTCGGCTCAAGCTTCGGCTACACCCTTCGCAGCGTCCGCGAGGGCGGCGAGGTCGGGCGCGCATTCATTCGCGGCATGATCGACGACGCTCGCGAATACATGGCGACCGCGATCGAGGCCGGAATGGTGAAGCCCAGCGCCGACGAGGAGGCGCGCCTCGAGTTGCTCGTGACCCAGTCGATCGGCGGAATGCTGCTGCAGCTAACACTCCGGGGCGAGACCGACTTCAGCGACGGTGCCGCCCTCATCCGCAGCGTCTCCGACAGCACCACATTTGCGCTGCTCGAGCTCTACACGCAGGGACTGCTGACCACCACCAGCTTCCTCGAGGAGTACGTCAAACAGGCACCGGGCCTGGTGCAGCATCACCAACAGGCAAGTAAATAGGAGCAGTAGATGTCAGAAACACTCGCAGTCGACGTCGCGGGACTCACCAAGTCCTTTGGCTCGTCGCACGCCCTCAACGGCCTCGATCTGAGTGTCGCCACGGGCAGCGTGGCCGGGTTCCTCGGGCCGAACGGGTCGGGAAAGTCGACGACGATCCGCATCCTGCTTGGCCTGCTGAAGGCGGATGGTGGAACCGCGACGCTCCTCGGTGGCGACCCGTGGCGGGATGCGGTCGAGCTGCACAAACGCCTCGCTTACGTTCCCGGCGACGTCACACTCTGGCCGAACCTGACCGGGGGCCAGGAG
>JAUZFP010000040.1 GCA_030838475.1 Actinomycetota bacterium | reverse complement strand
CGGGTAGCACGGGCGGTTGCGAAGGCAATCGGCGCGCCACAATACCCCCTCGCGGATCGACGGACTTGTCAATTGTAGGTGGGGAAAACCCCGGTTAGACCGTCCTTCCCCCAGAACGGGGGGCCGTCGAGTGGAATTCATATTCTGTCGGCGCATCCACCACATCGAGGACAATCGTGGTCACATTGTCCCGTCCGCCCGCCGCCAGCGCGGCGTCGACTAGGGCATGCGCGGTATCCCGGGCATCCAGTCCGGCGGACATATGGAACAGCAGGCGATCGTCGCCCAGCTCCTTGGTGAGGCCATCCGAGCAGATCAGAAGGCGGAATCCGGGGCGAAGCGGAATCATCCAGTAGTCCGCGGTCGGCGGCATGTTGAACCCAACCGCTCGTGTGATGACGTTGCTGTCAGGGTGGTGCTCGGCCTGCTCACGATCGATGAGCCCTGAGTCGACCATCTCCTGTACGACCGAGTGGTCGACGGTGATCTGCCGCAGCTCGCCCCGCTCGAACTGGTACACCCTGCTATCCCCGATGTTGAAGACCGCGAAGTAGGGCTCGCCGCCCTGCAGGGTGAGCACCGCTCCGGTGACCGTCGTGCCAACGCCGAGCTCACTTCCCTCGCCCACGATCTCGATGTCGCTCGTTGCCCGCTCGAGGGCGCGATCGATCGCGCTGGTCGTCGCGAATCCCTCGGTGATGACCTCGGCCAGCCTCGTGACGACCGCGGCGCTCGCCAGGTCGCCGGCCGAGTGGCCGCCCATCCCATCCGCGACGGCGAAAATCGGTGACTGGGCGACGTAGCTGTCCTCATTCGCACTGCGGCGATGGCCGCGGTCGGTGGCGGCCGCCCAAGTGAGCCGGATGATCGCACCGGGGCGCTCCGGGAGGGCAAGCTCGTAGCTCGCCGTGCTTCCCCCGATTTCGGTCACTGCTACCCTTCCTCAGCTCACGCTCGCGGACAGCCCATCGGCAGGGGGACGGGATTCGAGCGGGAGAATTTCGATGACGTTGCCGTCACCAATATCCACCAGAGTGCCGGGTGTTGCGACGACCGACTCACCCTGACGGAGCTTTCGGGGCTCGCCGCCCGGAGGGAACACGATCGAACCGTTGGTCGAGCGCATGTCGGTCAGGACCACGGATGCGCCGAGTTGGCGCAGCTCGACGTGCGTGCTCGACACCTCCTGCTTCGGCGACGGCACGCGAACGAGGCGCGGCATCTGCCCGTAGATGATGCGCGGGCTGCTCGGACGACGCCCCACATAGGAGACCGCGTCCAGCCAGACGACCGTCCGACCAATCCGGAAGCGGTAGAACATCTGCGGGTTGAAGGTGGCCTCGTCGTACTCGCCGCGGGTATACGGCTTGGTCGAGACGTCCTCCTTGGCCGGCACCGCCGTCAGCTCGATGCCCGACGGCTCATCCCGCCGCGGCCGCGACTTTGGCTCGACCAGCGGAGGCGGTGACGCAGTGGCGCGGGGCAACTCCTCGGCCGTCGGAACGGCGGTGTCCTCAAGGTCACCGAGCGGCGACAGGACCGGGCGAACCATCGGGCGCCGAGGCACCGTGATGGTTTCGTCGTCGATTTCGTCGTCCACATGCTGATTATCCGCTGAAACCGTGGCCGCGCGCCCGTTTGTTAGCCTTGTGGCCTCCATCGAGGGCGCATCGGTAACAAACCACCGCGCCGTCAGAGCACCAATAGGGTTGGCACGGCCAAATTCTGGTGGGCTCGCTGTTCCCTGCTCTTGGAATAGTTCTTGGCGCGCTCGTGATCGTGTTCCGCGTCCGAATCGCGAACGCCCAAGGCAATGCGTTTGATCGGAGGGTCGGGTTCACTACGAAGCGCTGTTCCGGTCTCTGGCTAGGGGCGGAATTTTTCTGGTGGCTGTCGGCGTCGGACTCGAAATCGCGGTAGTTCTCTACATCCAGTCCGGGTTGATCTGAGTCCACCATGTTTGCCTAGCCACGCCGGATTCGACAAACGATGCGCTGGTTTGTTAGTCGTGTGTCCTCCATCGAGGGCGCATCGGTAACAAGACCCCGCGCAGTCGGCCGCGCATCAGCCGATGTACGACATCACATGCTTGATGCGGGTGTAGTCGTCGAACCCGTAGGACGAGAGGTCCTTGCCATAACCGGAGTGCTTGAAGCCGCCGTGCGGCATCTCCGCGACCAGCGGGATGTGCGTGTTGATCCAGACGCAGCCGAAGTCGAGGTTCTTGGCAAACCGCATCGCGCGGGAGTGGTCCCTCGTCCAGACGCTCGACGACAGTCCGTACTGCACGCCGTTCGCCCACTCGAGAGCCTGCTTCTCGTCGGTGAACTTCTGCACGGTGATGACCGGGCCGAAGATCTCGTTCTGGATCGCGTCATCCGTCTGCTTGAGGCCCGACACCACGGTCGCCTCGTAGAAGTAGCCGCTTGTGCCCTGGCGGTGACCGCCCAGCTCGACCTTCGCCGACGAGGGCAGGGCGTCGATGATTCCGCTCACGCGCTCCAGCTGGCTCGCGTTGTTGACCGGTCCGAACAGGATGTCCTCGCGATCCGGCATCCCGGTCTTCGCGTTCTCCGTGGCCCACTTCACAATCTCGGCGACGAACTCGTCGTGCACGTTCGCGTGCACCAGCACGCGGGTCGCCGCGGTGCAGTCCTGGCCGGCGTTGAAGTATCCGGCCGTGCCGATGCCGGCAACCGCGGCTTCGATGTCGGCGTCGTCGAAGACGATGACGGGCGCCTTACCGCCAAGCTCAAGGTGCACGCGCTTCAGGTCGCTGGACGCCGCCTTCGCGACCTCCATTCCCGCGCGCACCGAGCCGGTGATGGAGACCATCTGCGGAATCTTGTGATCGATCATGGCCGCCCCGGTGGTCCGGTCGCCCGTAATCACGTTCAAAACTCCAGCGGGCAGGAACTCCGCGCACACCTCGGCGAGCAGAAGGGTGGATGACGGCGTCGTGTCGCTGGGCTTCAGCACCGTCGTGTTGCCAGCGGCGATCGCGGGGGCAATCTTCCAGACCGCCATGTTGAGCGGGTAGTTCCAGGGCGTGACCTGGCCGATGACGCCGATCGGCTCGCGGCGGATGAACGAGGTGTGATCTTTCAGGTACTCGCCGGCCGACTTGCCGTCGAGGTTGCGCGCGGCTCCCGCGAAGAAGCGGATCTGGTCGACGGAGACGAGAATCTCGTCGCCCACGAGGCTGGCGCGCGGCTTGCCCGTGTCCTTCGACTCGAGATCGGCGAATTCGTCTGCGCGGGCCTCGAGGGCATCCGCGATCCTGAACAGCGCGAGCTGGCGCTCGCCCGGCGTCGTCTCGCCCCAGGTCTCGAAGGCCTTCGCGGCCGCCTTGAACGCGGTGTCGACATCCTTCTTGGATGAGACGGGCGAGGCACCGTAGCTGGCCTCGGTTGCCGGATCGAGGAGTTCGAAGGATGAATCCGCCGTCGCCTCCACATATTCGCCGTTGATGAAGTTTCGAATCGTCCGCTCACTCATAGCAATAACTGTACTGAGAACGACCGGGGCACTCTAGGGTCGTGGCTGCGGATTTCGCCTGTAAATAGATGACAATGATGCGGATTCCCTTGTTCGGGACGGGAGACGCTGACAGAATCGGATCATGAGCCCTCAGAGTCGACCGGCCGCGACCAAGCCGATTCAGCTCGACGACGTATCCAAGGCCATCATCGAGCAACTCCAGAGCGACGGACGGCGATCGTACGCGGAAATCGGCAAGGCGGTCGGCCTCAGCGAGGCCGCGGTTCGCCAGCGCGTACAGAAGCTGACGGATGCCGGAGTCATGCAGGTCGTGGCCGTCACCGACCCGATGCAGCTCGGTTTCTACCGCCAGGCCATGATCGGGTTGCGCGTGACCGGCGACACGACGCTGGTGGCCGACGAGCTTGGCCGCATCCCCGCGGTCGACTACGTCGTTCTCACGGCAGGCAGCTTCGACATCCTCGCCGAGATCGTCTGCGAGAACGACGAAGACCTCATCGAGCTCCTCAACAAGAAGATTCGACAAATCCCGGGCGTCCAGTCAACCGAGACGTTCGTGTACCTGAAACTCCAAAAGCAGTTCTACAACTGGGGCACGCGCTAAACGACGTTTTTTCAGCAGTAACTAAGGAATTGATATGACAACGACAGAGCAGGCAGTCCCCACCACCGGAAGCAAGTTCAGCGAAGCCGAACTGCAGCAGAAGGCCAAAGACCACCTCTGGATGCACTTCTCCCGCCAGTCCGTGATGGAGGAGGGCGGCGGAGTCCCCATCATCGTGCGCGGTAAGGGCCACCACATCTGGGACTCGAAGGGCAAAAAGTACTTCGACGGCCTCTCGGGCCTCTTCGTCGTCAACGCCGGGCACGGACGCAAGCGCCTCGCCGAGGTCGCCGCGAAGCAGGCCGAGGAACTCGCCTTCTTCCCGATCTGGTCGTATGCGCATCCCGCGGCCATCGAGCTCGCCGACCGCCTGGCGTCCTACGCACCGGGTGACCTCAACCGGGTGTTCTTCTCCACCGGTGGCGGCGAGGCGGTCGAGACCGCCTTCAAGCTGGCCAAGTACTTCTGGAAGCTGCAGGGCCAGCCGACCAAGCACAAGGTCATCTCCCGGGCCATCGCCTACCACGGCACGCCCCAGGGCGCGCTTGCGATTACGGGCATCCCAGCGATGAAGGCCATGTTCGAGCCGGTGACACCGGGCGGATTCCGCGTGCCGAACACGAACTACTACCGAGCGGAAGAGGCCGGCTTCTCCGGGACTCCCGAGGAGTTCGGCCAGTGGGCGGCCAACCGCATCGAGGAAATGATCCTGTTCGAGGGGGCCGACACTGTCGCCGCCGTCTTCCTCGAGCCCGTACAGAACAGCGGAGGCTGCTTCCCGCCCCCGCCCGGATACTTCAAGCGGGTGCGTGAGATCTGCGACCAGTACGACGTGTTGCTCGTCGCCGACGAGGTCATCACCGGCTTCGGTCGCATCGGCAACATGTTCGCGTCGACCACCTACGGCTTCCAGCCGGACATGATCACCTGCGCGAAGGGCATGACGAGCGGGTACTCCCCGATCGGCGCGACCATCATCAGCGACCGGATCTACGAGCCGTTCAAGCACGGATCGACCGCGTTCTATCACGGCTACACGTTCGGCGGCCATCCGGTCTCCTCCGCCGTCGCGCTCGCCAACCTCGACATCTTCGAGGAGGAGAAGCTCAACGAGAACGTGCGGAAGAATTCCCCCGTCTTCCGCGCCGCCCTCGAGCGCCTGATGGATCTCCCGATCGTCGGCGACGTCCGCGGCGACGGATACTTCTTCGGGATCGAACTGGTCAAGGACAAGGTCACCAAGGAGACGTTCGACGACGACGAGTCGGAGCGCCTGCTGCGCGGGTTCCTGTCGAAGGCACTCTTCGAGGCCGGCCTCTACTGCCGGGCGGATGACCGCGGCGACCCGGTCGTTCAGCTGGCCCCGCCGCTCACGATCGGTCCGGCCGAGTTTGACGAGATCGAGGGCATTCTTCGGGGTGTGCTGACCGAGGCCTGGTCCCGGCTCTGACCCTTCGACAGGCCGAGGGCGGGGCGAACTATCGGAGCCTCAGCTTCTGGCATGACTCCGTCCCCGACGACCTGAGCCCACGCGCGCCGCTGCCAGGTGACGCGAGCGCGGACGTCGCGATCGTTGGCGGCGGCCTCACCGGACTCTGGACGGCGTACTACCTGCTGACGGCGTCCCCCTGGCTGCGCGTCGTCGTGCTCGAAAAGGAGATCGCGGGGTTCGGAGCATCCGGCCGCAATGGCGGATGGTGCAGCGCGCTGTTCCCGCGGTCGACGGCGTCCCTCGCGAAGGCCCACGGTCGCGACGCGGCACTCGCGATGCGCAGGGCCATGATCGCAACCGTCGACGAGGTGGGTGCCGTCACGGCGGCCAACGGGATCGACTGCGACTTCGTGAAGGGTGGGACCATCGCGTTCGCGCGAACCGCCGTCCAGGCGAGAGCGGCCGATGCGGATGTCGCCGAGGCGGCGCTGTTCGGCGTCGACCCGCTCGAGCGGCGCGAGGCATCCGTCTTCGACCCGAACTGCGCGCGCGTGCATCCCGCCAAGCTCGTGCGCGGGTTGGCCCGCGTCGTCGAGGGTCTCGGCGCGACGGTCTACGAGCAGACCGAGGTCACCGGGTGGTCCGCTGGCACGGTGACGACCGCTCGTGGGACCGTGTCCGCCGGCGAGATCGTGATTGCGCTCGAGGGCTATGGTGCGACCGTCGCGCAGACCCATCGCCGGGTGCTCCCGCTCTACTCGCTCATGATCGCCACCGAACCGCTGCCCGACTCGACCTGGGACGAGATTGGCATCGAGCACGGCCAGACGTTCACCGACTACCGGCACCTCCTCATCTACGGGCAGCGCACGGCCGACAACCGGTTCGCCTTCGGTGGCCGGGGTGCGCGCTATCACTGGGGCAGCGTCATCCGACCCGGTTTCGATCGGGACCCACGTGTCTTCGGGCACTTGCGCAGCGCGCTCGCGCGCGTGTTCCCCCAGGTCGCGGATGCCCGGATCACCCACCGCTGGGGCGGCCCACTCGGCGTGCCACGCGACTGGCACGCCGGCGTTGTACGCGATGCCGGCACTCGAATCTCGACCGCCGGCGGGTATGTGGGCGACGGGCTCTCGACCACGAACCTGGCGGGCCGCACGCTGGCCGACCTCATCCTCGGCCACGACACCGAGCTCACCCGTCTGCCCTGGGTGGGCCACCACTCCCCCGACTGGGAGGTCGAGCCGCTCCGATTTGTCGGCGCCAATCTCGGGATGCTCGCCATGGACGCGGCCGATGTCGAGGAGAGCGTGACCTCACGGCCATCGATCGCGGCCAAGCTGATGGGCCCGCTCGTCGGCCACTAAAGCACTTACAAACTTTTTGGTGACATGTCACCCTTTTTCGGAATATCCAGACCCGTCGGTGGCTTGGACGTGACATGACCGTTCTCACAACACATCCAAAGTTCCTTGCCGGCACGTGGCGCCTCGACCCCGCCCACTCCGAACTGGCCTTCCAGGTCCGCCACCTCGCGATCAGCAAGGTTCGTGGCACCTTCGAAACCTTCGACGTGACCGTCGTCACCTCGGAGGACCCCGCGGACACGAAGATCACCGCGACCGTCGACGTTGCCTCCGTCAACACGAAGCAGGAGGCACGCGACAACCACCTGCGCTCCAGCGACTTCTTCAAGGTCGACGAGCACCCCACCATCCTGTTCGAGGCCACCGGCCACGACATCGTCTTCGATGGTGATGACTTCACCATCAACGGCCACCTCACGCTCCGTGGCGTCACCAAGCCGGTGACCCTCAAGGGCGAGTTCGGCGGTGTCATCACCGACGACTACGGCCGCACCAAGGCGGGGGTGACCGCATCCACCAAGATCAACCGCCAGGACTACGGCGTCAGCTGGAACGCGGCGCTCGAGGCCGGCGGCTTCACCCTCGGCGACGATGTCACGATCACGATCGACCTCCAGGTCGACCTCGAGAAGTAACTGTGCCAATTGGCGCCGCCGCCCCTGCGGCGCCAATGTGCGCTGGGAGCCTCTCCGTCGGCGCGGAAGCGCCTCGGAGAGGCTGTTCAATGCTTCGCATTGAACGCGCACGCTCCAGTTACTCGACCGGGAAGATGAGGAGCGTGCTCGAGGCAGTGGCGACGAGCCGCCCCTCCGAGTCGGTGACCGTGCCCTCCGCGAACGCGGCGCGGCGACCGGGCTTGGTGACCGTTCCAACGGCCGTCAGAGTCCCGGTCGTCGCGAGCACGGGGCGCAGGTAGTTGATCTTGATCTCGAGCGACGTGTAGGCCTGCCCCTTTGGGAGCGTGGTCTGGACGGCGCATCCCGCAACCGAGTCGAGAAGGGTGCAGACCAGGCCGCCGTGCACGGTTCCGATCGGGTTGTACTGCGACTCGTTCGGCTCGCACGTGAACGTTACCCTGCCCACCTCGGCCGCGACCAGCGTCATGTTCATGAGAGCAACGATGGGCGGCGGCGGAATGCTGCCATCAAGCAGGGCCTGGATGTATTCCATGCCCGACATACCCTTCGCCAACTCCGCCCCGATTAGCGGGTCTTCCCATTCGACGACGCGCGAGCGCTCAGCCTTCTCAGTCATGAAGCAATTGTCTTGCGGGGGAAGCCACAGAACGAACGCCCTGTAGCTTCCCCACAATCGTCAGTCCGCGGCACCTACAGGCGCCGCGAACTGCGCGGCGTAGAGACGCGCGTACGCTCCGTCCGCGGCGAGCAGTTCGGTGTGGGTGCCCTGCTCAACGATCGAGCCGTGCTCCATGACGAGGATGAGGTCGGCGTCTCGAATCGTGGACAGGCGGTGCGCGATCACGAAGCTCGTGCGGTCCTTGCGCAGCGCCTTCATGGCCTGCTGTACCAGCACCTCCGTGCGAGTGTCGACAGAGCTTGTCGCCTCATCGAGGATGAGGACGCTGGGTCGGGCCAGAAAGGCTCGTGCGATCGTGATGAGCTGCTTCTCGCCAGCGCTCACATTGGATGCCTCGTCGTCGAGCACCGTGTCGTAGCCATCGGGCAGCGCGTGCACGAAGCGGTCAACGTAGGCCGCAGTCGCGGCCTCGACGATGTCCTCCTCGGTCGCACCCGTTCGCCCGTATGCGATGTTGTCCCGGATCGTTCCGCCGAACAGCCAGGTGTCCTGAAGCACCATTCCCATCCGCGACCGAAGATCGTCGCGCGTCATCGTCGCGATGTCGACACCGTCGAGCGTGATTCGCCCGCCATCCAGTTCATAGAATCGTTCCATGAGGTTGACGAGGGTCGTCTTTCCTGCCCCGGTCGGCCCGACGATCGCGATCATCTGGCCGGGTTCCGCGGTAAGCGAGACGTCGTCGATGAGCGGCGTCTCTGGGTCGTAGCTGAACTTCACGTTCTCGAACGTGAGGCGACCGTCCGTCGACTTCGGCGACGACGCCGGATCGGCGTCGGGGGACTGCTCGGGCGCGTCCAGCAACTCGAAGACTCGCTCCGCGGACGCGACACCCGACTGCAGCAGGTTCGCCATCGAGCCGAGCTGGCTGAGCGGCTGTGAGAACTGACGCGTGTACTGGATGGACGCCTGCACGTCTCCGAGGCTCAGCGTTCCGGTGGCGACTTTCAGACCACCCACGACCGCGACAATAACGTAGACGAGGTTTCCAACGAACAGCATCGACGGCATGATGATGCCGCTGATGAACTGGGCGCCGAAGCTGGCCTGGAACAGCTCCTCGTTCTTGGCGTCGAATTTGGCCTGCACCTCCTTCTGGCGACCAAATACCTTCACGAGTGCGTGACCGGTGAAGGCCTCCTCGATCTGGCCGTTGAGAACGCCGGTGTGCTTCCACTGCGCGACGAACCGTTTCTGTGACCGCTTAGCCACGAGCGTCGTGACCAGCAGGGTCAGCGGCACGGTGATGAGGGAGATGAGCGCGAGCTCCCACGAGATCGTGAACATCAGGATGACCGTCCCGAGCACCATCAGCACCGACGAGATCAGCTGCGACAGCGTCTGCTGGAGGCTGGTGGAGATGTTGTCGATGTCATTGGTGACCCGGCTGAGTAGCTCACCGCGGGTGTTCTTGTCGACATAGCTGAGCGGCAGGCGGTTGATCTTGTTCTCGACGTCCCTGCGCAGGCGGTACATGGTTCGCTGGGTCACGCCCGCGAGCACGTAGGCCTGCGCCCAGCCAAAGATCGATGAGAACACATAGAGCGCCAGCACGATCAACAGGAGGTTGCCGAGCGACTGGAAGTCGATGCCCTGCCCGGGGTGGAAGTCCACGCCCTTCAGGAAGTCGGCCTCCGACCCGTGACCGCTACTGCGGAGCTGCGTGAGAACCTGGGCCTTGGTGGTGCCCTCAGGGAAGTTCTTGCCCACGGAGCCCGCCACGATCACGTTGGTCGCGGTGCCAAGAAGCTTCGGGCCCACGACGCTCAGGATGGTGCTGACAATGCCCAGCAGGACGACGAAGACCACGCTGGCGCGGTCGGGGCGTAGACGCCCGACCAGACGCTTCGCCGACGGAAGAAAGTTCTGCGACTTCTCGACGGGCATTCCGGCCCCGCCCCACGGGCCACCACCGCCGGGTCCCCGGCGAACAGGTGGACGTGGAGTTGTCTCTTCACGACTCGCGTTACTCATGCGACTTCCTCGGCCTTCAGCTGGCTGTTGACGATTTCTGCATAGGTCTCGCTTGACGCGAGCAATTCGGTATGGGTGCCGCGTCCGACGATCTCGCCGTGGTCGAGTACCAGGATCTGGTCGGCATCGAGGATCGACGACACCCGTTGCGCGACCACCACGCGTGTCGTTGCTCGCGCCTTCTTGGTAAGTGCCGCGCGCAGCCGCGCATCCGTCCCCGTATCGAGCGCCGAGAACGAGTCATCGAAAACGAGGATCTCCGACTTCTTGACGAGCGCCCGGGCGATCGCGAGTCGCTGCCGCTGGCCGCCGGAGAAGTTGGTGCCGCCCTGCGATACCGCCGCTTCGAGCTGCTCGGGCTCGTCCTTCACGAAGTCCGTCGCCTGGGCAATGTCGAGCGCCGCCCACAGTTCGTCGTCCGTCGCATCCGGATTTCCGTATCGAAGGTTAGAGGCGATGGTGCCGCTGAAGAGGTATCCGCTCTGTGGGACGAGGCCGATTCGGCTCCACAGCAGGTCCGGGTCGAGGTCGCGAACATCGACACCATCGACGAGCACGCTGCCATCTGTCACGTCGAACAACCGGGGCAGCAGGCTGATGAGTGTCGTCTTTCCCGCGCCGGTGCTGCCGATGATTGCCGTCGTCGTTCCTGGCGCAACGCTGAAGCTCAGGTTCCGAAGCACGGGTGCATCCGCGCCGGGGTACGCAAAACTCACGTCGCGCAACTCGATCGTGCCGGTGCCGCGCAGTTGGGTCACGGGGGCCAGCGGGGGCACCACGCTCGACTCGGTGGCGAGTACCTCGGAGATCCGGTCGGCGGAGACGGCGGCACGCGGGATCATGATCGCCATGAACGTGGCCATCATGACCGCGGTCAGAATCTGGATGATGTAGGCGAGGAACGCGCTGAGCGTTCCGACCTGCAGGGTGCCGTCGTTGATCCGGAATGCGCCGAACCACTGCACCGCCACCGACGTGGAATACATGATGAGCATGACCAGCGGGAACACCAGCGCGAAGAGTCGCCCCGCCTTCAGCGCGCTCTGCGTCACATCCTTGTTGGCGAGATCGAACCGGTCGACCTCGACCCGCTCGCGCACGAACGCGCGAACGACGCGGATGCCCTGGAGCTGCTCACGCAGCACCCTGTTCACCGTGTCGATGCGCTTCTGAAGCGCACGGAACTGTGGCACGACGCGAATGATGATCGATCCAATGGCGATCAACATGAGGGGCACGGCAATGGCGAGCACCCAGGACAGTCCCGCATCCTGCTGCAGCGCGGCGATGATTCCACCGATCGCCAGGATGGGGGCGGAGACGAGGAGCGTGCACGTCATCAGAACGAGGATCTGCACCTGCTGGACGTCGTTGGTGGTGCGCGTGATCAGTGACGGTGCGCCGAACTTTGAGACCTCGCGCTCGGAGAACACGCTCACCCGGTGGAAGATCGCCCCGCGCAGGTCACGACCGAAACTCATGGCTGCCTTTGCGCCGAAGTAGACCGCGATGATCGAGGCGATGACCTGGCCAAGAGTGACCAGCAGCATGATGCCGCCGTAGCGCAGGATCAAGTTGGTGTCCGCCTTGAGTACACCGTCGTCGATGATGCTCGCGTTGAGGCTCGGCAGGAACAGCGACGCGATCGACTGGGCGAGCTGAAACACCAGCACCCCGACGAGCAGTTTCCAATGGGGCTTGAGGTAGCGCGCAAGCAGTTTAAGAAGCATCTGAGCTATCCCTTTCCGCCGGGTGGCCGGCGATTCCGTAGGTGATGTATTGGGCAAGTTCGGCGGTGGACATCTCTCTGCCCTCGTTGAAGTGTGGAATGGCCGACGCGAACGCGACGAGCCTCAGAAATGATCCGATGCGCTCGGGCGGGACATTGAGTTGCTCAAGATCGGGCCGCAGTATCTCGTCGATGACGAGTGCGAAGTTGTCTGTCGTTCTCCTGCCCCTGGGCGGTCCCTGCATGCCGACCGCGCTCATGATGCCGAAAATCCCGGTCATCCTGGCGCGGAGCTGGAAGAGGATGTCGTTGACCTTGCCCTCGAGTGGCAGTTCGGGATCAATCGCGCGGAGCCGTTCGTGAAGCTCTCCCGGATCGAGGAATTTCTCGACGGCCGCGGCGAAGATCTCTTCCTTATCGATGAAGACCCGAAAGATCGTGCCCTCGGCGATGCCCGCGGCATCCGCGATCTGTCGGGTGCTGACCTCCCGGCCGTGTTCGATCAGGAGCGGGATGACGGCGTCGACGATCATCGCCCGACGCTCGTCCACCGACATGGGTTTCGCCCGCACGCGGGTGGGCTCGTCCACTTTGCTCACCCGTCGACCCTAAATGAGTGAGTACTCACTCCGCAATACTCCCGAGGGAGTAAGTCACCTACCGAGGGAAGAAATCCGAGATCGTCGCGATGTCCTCGGCGGAGGGCGTCCAGGCGGTCCCGGCCGCAATATTCTGCTCGATCTGCTCGGGCTTCGTGGCACCGGCAATGACGCTGGTCACACCGGGCCGGGCAAGAAACCAGCCGAAGGTCGCCTCGAGCATGGTGATCCCGCGCTCGTCGCAGAACGCCTGGTACCGCTCCATCGCGTCCCAGTCGACGCGAGCGAGTGCCTCCGGGCGGATCACCGTGAGCCGGCCATCCGCGGGTCCCCCGCCGGAGCGGGTGTACTTGCCGGTAAACAGGCCATTGAAGAGCGGAAAGAACGGCAGGAAGCCAAGTCCATAGGCGCTGACCGCAGGCAGGACATCCAGTTCAACCGAGCGTTCGATCAGGCTGTACTCGTTCTGGGCCGAGATGAACTTCGGGTGCCCGGCAAGCTGGGCGCGATACTCGGCGTCCGCGATCTGCCAGCCGCTGAAGTTGGAGTGACCGATGTAGCGAACCTTGCCCTCCTGGATCAGCTCGTCGAGGGCGGCGAGCGTCTCGTCGATCGGCGCCAGCGGATCGGGGGCGTGCAGTTGGTACAGGTCGATCCAGTCGGTCTGCAGTCGCGTGAGTGACGCCTCGACGGCGAGACGGATGTAGCGCCGCGATCCGCGCGCGCCCCAGTCCGGGCCGTTCTTGCCATCCATATCCATGCCGAACTTCGTGGCCAGCACGATCTCGCCGCGCCTGCCCTTGAGGGCGTTGCCCATGAGCGTCTCGCTGAGCCCGCGGGTCCCGCCGTAGATGTCTGCCGTGTCAAACAGCGTGATTCCCGAGTCGAGCGCGGCCGAGACCACGGCGTTGGTGCCCTCCTGGGACTCCGTGGCGGTCTTCGGTCGGCCGAAGTTGTTGCAGCCGAGGCCGACGGTGGACACCCGTAGTCCGGACGGGCCGACGTTTCGATACTGGATTTCTGGCACCATCCAATCCTCCCCCACCGAAGTCGCGCGCGCTGGCTCCCCCGTGTCCGATTTCTGCCAGAGCGTGTCTGACGCGCTGGCTACAGTGGTGAGATGTTCAGTCGTTCATATGCCGCCGCTCCCCCGGCCTACCTCAAGCGGATCGACTCTCCGATCGGCCGCATCGAAATCACCAGCGATGGCAACGCCATCACCTCCCTATCGATAGAGCGCGCAGGGTCGCTGCCCTACGACGAGCTCGACGAGAAGTCGTCGAAGCTCCTCGACCTCGCCGCGAAGCAACTCGGCGAATACTTCAACGGCAAGCGCCGTACGTTCGAGCTACCAGTCGCGCCGCGCGGAACGGAATTCCAGGAGTCGGTCTGGAACCAGCTCGCCGACATCGACTGGGGCGAATCGCGCAGCTACGGCGAGCTCGGCATCGCGACCGGTCGGGCGACCGCCGGCCGCGCGGTCGGCGGCGCGGTCGGCGCCAACCCGATCCCCATCATCATCCCGTGCCACCGAGTGCTTGCCAGCAACAACCGGATCACCGGTTACAGCGGTGGCAACGGCATCCCGACCAAGGTCTGGCTGCTCGAGCACGAGGGCATCGAGGCGGTCGTTTGACCGACACGATAGTCGGCGAAGATGGTCGGGCGCGGTGTCGGTGGGCGTTGGCCGACCCGGAGTACCTCCGCTACCACGATGAAGAGTGGGGAACACCGCTCCACGGCGATCGACCTCTGTTCGAGAAGATGTGCCTCGAGGGCTTCCAGGCTGGACTGTCCTGGATCACGATCCTCCGCAAACGCCCAGCCTTTCGAGCCGTCTTCCACGAGTTCGACCCGGAGCGAGTCGCCGCCATGGGCGATGACGAAATCGAGGCGGCGATGGGAAACGTGGGCATCATCCGCAACCGCGCCAAGATTCTCTCGACGATCAAGAACGCCAAACTGACACTCGAACTCACGCAAGACTCTCCCGGTGCGCTCGACCAGCTGATGTGGTCCTTCGCGCCGGCGCCGCGCACAAAGCGACTAACTTCGATGTCTCAGGTGCCCGCTGTCACCGACGAGTCGTTGGCGATGAGCAAAGAGCTACGCAAACGCGGTTTTGGCTTTGTCGGTCCGACGACCATGTACGCCCTGATGCAGTCCGCGGGCATGGTCGATGACCACGTCACCGGCTGCTGGCGCGCCAACTAACCTGCGGGCGTTGCCGGCGGGTGCTGGGGCGCCACATATGGACCGCGCGCCGAGCCATAGCCGACGAGTGGTGGGCCATATCCACGCTGACGAATGAGGTCAGGTTCGTAGACCTCGCTGTCCTCGGCGAGAAGCCATGCCCACACAAAGGGCAGGAACAGGAACAAGACCACCCACGCGCCCGACTTTCGGAACGCGATACCAATGCGGTACGCGCCGATGCCCTCGAACACCGCCGACACGATCGAGCCGTAAGGGATGATGCTAAACAGCACGAACCATCCGGCCTGCCCACCCAGCTCCAGAATTCGCCAGACGTTGAAGAACGGCACCCATGCGGCCCATGGCTCGACGCCGACCTTGCGGAACAGCTTCATAAAGGCGAACCCGGTGAGCACGTAGACCACAACGGCCACCAGCAGGGCAAAGCCGAACACCGCGGCATACACGACCAGGAGCGCCGCCAAGAAGCCCGAACCGTCGCCATATCCATAGGTCATGACGCAACCCTAACCTGCTCGCACGCCACCGTCAGAGGATGAGGAAAACTTCGCCGGTCGCCGACCGTTCCAGTCGAAAGTCGCTGCCCAAAGCCCAGGTGAGCAGGTCATCCAGATTCGAGAAGTCGCGACCGGACCTGACCAGCGCGCGAACCAATTCACCCTTGCCGTGCTTGTTGAAGTGATTGAGAGCGCGCTTCGTTCCCGCGCCGTCCTCGGTCACGACACGGACGAAGTAGCTTCCGTCGCCGGCCGGCCCGAGATGAACGTACGACTCGGAGCGCAGGTCGAGCACGAGACCGGCCTCGGTTGCCAGGACGTCCCGGTTCGCATCGCGCCACAGCTTGGCCAGCGATGCCCCGGGCAACCGAGTGTCGTGGGAGAACCGGTATGCCGGCACGGGATCATCCGCGCGAATCAGCCCAAACAGCGCCGAATGGATGACGATGTGGTCGCTCAGGAATGCTCGCTCCATCTCGCCGAGCGTGGCCACGTCGATCGCGTCATAGAGAACCCCGGTGTATCGCTCGATTGCCGGCATGGTTGGCGAGACCGATACCGCACGATTCCGATCGACCTCGAACCGCTGCGTCGGTCCCAACCCGAGCGCCGTCGTGGATGCCGCAACGCTCCGAGAGATGCCCCGCAGCGCCGACAGGGCTCGCTTGCGCTGCGCGGTCAGGGCGGGAAACGAGAGGGCGGACAGGTCGAGAGCGGTCCCCTCGGCACCGCCATCCCGTTTCGTTTCGGACGGCGGAAGCAGGATCAGCACGCGGCTCAGGCCTCGAGAAACGCCAGCGCGGATTCGACGACCTCGCCAAGAGGCAGTACGGAATCCAGGGTCAACCGAGGAACCGCGGCGGTGACACCGGTCCAGTCGGAGTACTCGTCGAGGCTCTGCTCGACCGCGTGCCACGTCGGGTCCGGAATGTGCGCAAGGTTGCGGTCCCGCGACGCCAGCCGCTCCTTGTGCACGTCGGTGTCCGAGCACACGACCTCGAGAAATCTCAGCTTCTCGCCATGTTTCTCCGCCAGCGCGACCCACTGTTCGCGGGCCGGGTCGACGGCGTTCACGGCGTCGACGATGATGCTGACGCCGTTCGCCAGGGCCGCATCCGCGATCGCCTCGGCGACGAGGTATGCCGCGAGCCCGGTCGGCTGCTCGGATTCGATGCCCGCCGAGAGGATGGCCGACTCAATCGGGTCGACCGAGACCACCGGATATCCCAGCCGGTGACCCAGAATCTCGGCGATGGTGCTCTTGCCTGCGCCGGGGAGGCCGGCCATCGCGATCAGCATGCGGCTCAGACGAGCGCGGCGGCTCGCGCAACCACGGTCACGCGATTGTGGTCGACCGAAAGGAAGCCGTCGTCGGCCTGTGCCGTAACGACTTCTCCCGACGCGAGCGTCACGCGAACCTGGCCCTCGGCCAGAATTGCGAGCACCGGCTCATGTCCGGCCAGGATGCCGATCTCGCCGACCGTCGTCTTCGCGATGATCTGCTTCGCAATGCCAGACCAGACCTCGCTGTCGGCCGACACGATACTGATGGCCAGCTCGTGCTCACCCGGTTCGAGCGGCGCCGCAGGTGACGCGGCCATCGCTAGCCGTTCTCCTTCTGGATCTTCGCCCACTGCTCTTCGACGTCGCTGATGGCTCCCACGTTGAAGAACGCCTGAGTTGCAACGTGGTCGAACTCGCCCTTGGCGATCGCGTCGAATGACTCGATGGTGTCCTTGAGCGGAACCGTCGAACCCTCGACACCGGTGAACTTCTTCGCCATGTAGGTGTTCTGCGAGAGGAACTGTTGGATGCGACGGGCGCGGTTGACCGTGGTGCGGTCTTCCTCGCTCAGTTCGTCGAGACCCAGGATGGCGATGATCTCCTGGAGTTCCTTGTTCTTCTGCAGGATCGCCTTGACGGACGTCGCAACCCGGTAATGGTCGGCGCCCAGGTAGCGGGGGTCGAGGATGCGGCTGGTCGACGTCAGCGGATCGATGGCCGGGTAGAGGCCCTGCGACGCGAGGTCACGGGAAAGCTCGGTCGTTGCATCGAGGTGCGCGAACGTGGTTGCCGGAGCCGGGTCGGTGTAGTCGTCCGCAGGCACGTAGATGGCCTGCAGCGAGGTGATCGAGTGACCACGGGTCGAGGTGATGCGCTCCTGGAGCACGCCCATCTCATCCGCGAGGTTCGGCTGGTATCCAACTGCGGACGGCATGCGGCCGAGCAGCGTGGAGACCTCGGAACCGGCCTGCGTGAACCGGAAGATGTTGTCGATGAAGAGCAGCACGTCCTGGTTCTGCACGTCACGGAAGTACTCCGCCATCGTCAGGGCCGAGAGGGCCACGCGAAGACGCGTTCCCGGCGGCTCATCCATCTGGCCGAAGACCAACGCCGTCTTGTCGAAGACGCCCGCCTCCTCCATCTCGCCGATGAGGTCGTTGCCCTCACGGGTGCGCTCGCCAACACCGGCGAACACCGACACACCACCGTGGTCCTGTGCGACGCGCTGGATCATCTCCTGGATGAGGACGGTCTTTCCGACACCGGCACCACCGAACAGGCCGATCTTGCCACCCTCGACGTACGGGGTGAGGAGGTCGATCGACTTAATGCCGGTCTCGAACAGCGAGGTCTTCGATTCGAGCTGGTCGAAGGCCGGTGGCTTGCGGTGAATGGGCCAGCGCTCGGTGATCTCAAACTTGACGCCGCCAACCTTGGTCGGGTCGTCCTTATCGACGTTGAGCACCTCACCGATGACGTTGAAGACCTTGCCCTTGGTGACGTCACCGACCGGCACGGAGATCGCGGCACCCGTGTCGCGCACCTCCTGGCCGCGGACCAGACCGTCGGTGGGGTTGAGCGCGATCGCGCGGACCACGTCGTCGCCGAGGTGCTGGGCGACCTCGAGCGTGATCTCGCGCTCAACGCCGTCGATCGTGATGGTCGACTTGAGCGCGTTGTACATGCCGGGGATCGAGTCGTGAGCGAACTCGATGTCGACGACCGGGCCGGTGACGCGCGAGATGCGCCCGACGCCGAGCGCCTTGTCGGCCTTCGAGCCGGAATTTGAGGACGCAGCTTTGGCTGTCGCGGTGGGTGTCATGATGGCTTCCCTTTACTTATCTACTGGAACTATTTGCTCGCGAGTGCGTCGGCGCCGCCGACGATCTCGGAAATCTGCTGGGTGATCTCGGACTGGCGCGCGTTGTTGGCCAGCCGGGTGTAGTCCTTGATGAGCTTGTCGGCGTTGTCGCTCGCCGCGTGCATCGCGCGCTGCGTCGCGGCGTGCTTCGCAGCGGCCGACTGCAGCATGGCGTTGAAGATACGGCTCTCGATGTAGACCGGGAGCAGCGAGTCGAGCACATCGCCGACATCCGGCTCGAACTCGTAGGACGGCAGGGACTCGCCGGGCTCTGGTGCCTCGACGCCCTCCACGACCTCGAGTGGGAGCAGGCGGACGACCTGCGGCTCCTGCGTCAGTGCGCTGATGAAGCGGTTGTAGATGATGTGGATCTCGTTCACGCCGCCCTCATCCTCGGACTGCACGAACTTGTCGACGAGCGTCTTGCCGATCTCCTGTGCGGTCGCGAACTCGGGATTGTCGGTGCCACCGGTCCAGGTCTGCACTGCGTCGCGGCGACGGAACAGGAAGTAGGCGGCGGCCTTGCGTCCAACCAGGTAGTAGATGACCTCTTTGCCCTGGGCCTCAAGGCGAGCGGTCAGCTCCCCGGACTCGCGGATGATGTTGGTGCTGAACGCACCGGCGAGGCCGCGATCCGAGGTGAACAGGACGACCGCGGCGCGAGTGATGGTCTCGGGCTCCGTGGTCAGGATGTGATCGACGTTCGAGTAGGTTGCGACGGCAGACACCGCGCGCGTGACGGCGCGCGAGTACGGCCCCGAAGCTGCCACTCGTGCCTGCGCCTTTTGAATGCGCGAGGCCGAGATGAGCTCCATGGCCCGAGTGATCTTCTTGGTCGTCTGGGCAGACTTGATTTTCTGCCGGTAGACCCGAAGTTGCGCTGCCATTAACCCGAACTACCTTTTCTGCTTTGTGATCTGTTCCTGAGCGATGTCCTCGGGCTGGATCTCGTTGAACTGTTCCTTGCCCGCGGCGTTGAGCGGTTTGCCCTCGCCGGTCAGGAAGCCCTCGGAGAATTTGTCGACCGCGGCCTCGAGCGCCTTCTTGGTGTCGTCATCGAGCACGTTCGTGTCGCGAATCGTGTTCAGAACCTCGGTGTTGCGTCCGAGGTAGTCGAGCAGTTCGCGCTCGAACCGCAAAACGTCTTCCACCGGCACGTCGTCGAGCTTGCCGTTGGTGCCGGCCCAGATCGAGACGACTTGGTCCTGCACAGGGTACGGCGAGTACTGCGGCTGGCGCAGCAGCTCGGTCAGGCGCGCGCCGCGAGCGAGCTGGCGGCGACTGGTCTGGTCGAGGTCGGATGCGAACAAAGCGAACGCCTCGAGTGAGCGGTACTGGGCGAGCTCGAGCTTGAGCGTCCCTGACACGCTCTTGATCGACTTGACCTGCGCGTCACCGCCGACCCGTGAGACCGAGATTCCGACATCCACCGCTGGGCGCTGGTTGGCGTTGAACAGGTCGGACTGCAGGAAGATCTGGCCGTCCGTGATCGAGATCACGTTGGTCGGGATGTACGCGGAGACGTCATTGGCCTTGGTCTCGATGATCGGGAGGCCGGTCATCGATCCACCACCGAGCTCGTCGGACAGCTTCGCGCAACGCTCGAGCAGACGGGAGTGCAGGTAGAAGACGTCGCCCGGGTACGCCTCGCGTCCCGGCGGGCGGCGCAACAGCAGCGAGACCGCGCGGTAGGCCTCGGCCTGCTTCGACAGGTCATCGAAGATGATCAGGACGTGCTTGCCCGAGTACATCCAGTGCTGGCCGATGGCCGAGCCGGTGTACGGCGCGAGGTACTTGAAGCCGGCGGGGTCTGAGGCCGGGGACGCGACGATGGTCGTGTACTCCATCGCTCCCGCATCCTCGAGGGCGCCCTTGATACCCGCGATGGTCGAGCCCTTCTGGCCGATGGCGACGTAGATGCAGCGAACCTGCTTCTTCGGGTCGCCCGAGTCCCAGTTGGCCTTCTGGTTGATGATGGTGTCGATCGCGATGGCCGTCTTGCCGGTCTGGCGGTCACCAATGATGAGCTGGCGCTGGCCGCGACCGATCGGGATCATGGCGTCGATGGCCTTGATGCCGGTCTGCATCGGCTCCTTGACGCTCTGTCGCTGCATGACGCCGGGGGCCTGAAGCTCGAGGGCGCGACGGCCCTCCGAGGCGACCTCGCCGAGGCCGTCGAGCGGGTTGCCGAGCGGGTCCACAACGCGGCCCAGGTACGCATCACCCACAGACACCGAGAGAACCTCGCCGGTGCGGGTGACTTCCTGGCCTTCTTCGATGCCGGCGAACTCGCCAAGCACGACGACACCGATCTGGCTCTCCTCGAGGTTCTGGGCGAGGCCCAGCGTGCCGTCGGGGAAGCGCACGAGCTCGTTGGCCATGACACCCGGCAGTCCCTCGACGTGAGCGATACCGTCTGCGGCGTCGGTCACGTATCCGACCTCGTTGGCGGCGGCCTTGCCGGGCTCATACGCCTTGACGAAGTCCTTCAGCGCGTCGCGGATCTCGTCCGGGCTGATCGTAATGTCTGCCATTGTGTTCCCTTTGTTTGGTGAAGTTTCGTTTGGTCCGCGAAGCGTTAGCTCGCGAGCCGAAGTCTCAGGTCGGCGATGCGGTTCGAGATCGTGCCGTCGATGACCTCGGAGCCGACCTGGACGCGCATCCCGCCCAGAATCTCGGGGTCAACGATCACGTTGAGTCG
>JAUZFP010000036.1 GCA_030838475.1 Actinomycetota bacterium | reverse complement strand
GTCGCCGGGCGCGAACGCTCTACCCCGCCGATGATCGATGTTCACACCGTCCGCCGTCGCCGGGGGGAGTTCGTGTCGGTTGTACGCGGCTTGGACCTGCGTCATGGCCGTCCATATGTGCGCGTGGGCGGCCGCTTCGCCGGCGAGGAACCGGGCGTCGAGTTCTTCGAACGCGGCGTCGACGTCATCGGAATCGAACGCAACGCGTGCCACGATCTGGTTTTCGGCGTTGATCTCAGAGACGCATAGCACCTTGGAACCCGACCAGCCGTCAAAGACGGAGTAACAACCGAGGGCGAGGCGCCGCCCACGGATCGCAATAACGGTTGACGTAAAGTGCGTGACTCCGACGTCGGCGACCGCACGCTGGCTTGCGATCTCGGCATCTCGGCCGTGCCTGACCCCGGCGTTCACGACGTGACGACGATCATCCATGCAAACGTCATCAGACAGTATTTCCGCATAGGCGTCCCAGTCGCGGGCCGCGAAGTAGGTCAAGAAGCGTTGCTCCACTTGGCTTGCCGCGTTCTCCAGTCGCGGCGTCGCTGGGTGCAGCTCTTCGAAGCGGGCGAGTGCGGCATCGAGGTCTGCCTCGTCGAATATCTCGCAGCTGTCGACCAGATCCTCGTCGACGGTCACAAGATTGATGTCGTGCCACTCAGCGTCAAGGCCCTCTTGGGATGTCGCTTGCGACGCGTGGGTGACGATGGCTCCGAGGTCGCTCAGCCGATGCACAGCCTCGATGTAGATGTTGGCTTGCGCCGTGAGGGCCCATGTGGCATCGAGGAATGCGGTTAGATCCCGCGCCTCGAACGTGGCGATCGGTCGATGGTCGACCATGGTCCAGTCGGGCGTCGTCGCAGGGACTTCGTGCCGATTGACCGCAGCGTAGGCGCGCGCGATGACCGACCACGTGCGCGCGTGGCCGACCGCTTCGTGGGCTAGGTATATAGCGTCGAGTTCTTCGAACGCGGCGTCAATGTCGTCGGAGTCGAATAGGACGGCGGCAGCGAGCCGGTTGTCGGCGTCGATCTCGACGATGCTGAGCATCTCAGCCGTCACCTCACCGGGTGGCGCGCCTCGCATCGAGGAACGAATGCGAATGAGCGCACTACGGTGCCCGCGGGTAGCGATGACGGTCGACGTAAGGCCCCCGAAGCCTAGCTCGGCGACTGCTCGCATGTCGGTGATATGGACAGCACGACCACGTAAGACACCTGCGTTGACAACCCGACGGCGATCGTGCGTCCAAAAGTCGTCGGCGATTGTCTCGGCCATCGCGTCCCAATCGCGGGCCGCGAAGTACTTCCAAAAGCGTTCGACCACTTGGCTTGCCGCGTTCTCCGGATGCGACGCCTGATGGTGCAGCTCCTCAAAGCGGGCTAGTGCGGCGTCGAGGTCTGCCTCATCGAAGATCTCGCAGCGGTTGATCAGGTCACCTTCGACAGTCAGAAGTTGGATCATTCGCCAGTCGGCGTCGAAGCCTTTTGACGAGGTGCCATGCGCCGCATAGGTGACGACCGCTCCGAAACCGCTGAGCCGATGCGCCGCCTCGATGTGGATGCTGATGTCCGGCATCAGGTCCCAAGTGGCGCGGATGTTTGCGTGCAGATCACTCGAGTCGATCGAGTCGATCGGCCGCCGGTGGTCGATGGTGACCCAGTCCGCCGTGGGGAGTTCGTGCCGGTTGAACGCGGCGCATTCCCGTGCGATAACCGACCACGTGTGCGAGTGGACGGCGGCCTCACCGGCGAGGTAGCGGGCATCGAGTTCCTCGAAGGCAGCGTCGATGTCGTCGAGATCGAAAAGGACGCCCGCCGCGACCCGGTTGTCGGCGTCGATCTCGATGATGTTCAACCCGTCGAGCCTGAACTCTCCGTGGCGCAGGTCGCGGTTCGAGGACGATACACCAGTGAGGGCGAGGCGCTCCCCGCGAGTCGCAATGGAGGTCGACGTTATGTTCGCGACGCCGAGCCCGGCGAGGGCGCGCAAGTTCGCGATTTGGACATCTCGCCCGTGCAGGACACCGGTGTTGACGACCCGACGACGATCGTCGGAGGCGATTTCGGCGGCGAGCAGCCTCGCCATGGCGTCCCAGTCGCGGGCCTCGAAGTAGGTCCAGAAGCGTTGGTCAACTTGGGTTGCCGCGCTGTCCAGGCGCGGCGCCTGAGGGTGCAATTCCTCAAAGCGCGCGAGCGCGGCGTCGAGGTCTGTCTCGTCGAAGACTTCGACACGGCTGTAGAGGTTGCCTTCGACTGTGAAAATGTCGATCATCCGCCACTCGGCGTCGAGGCCCTCTTGCGAGGTCCCCTTCAGCACTTGGGTGGCGACGGCTCCGAGTTTGTCGAGCCGATGCACTGCCTCGATGTAGACGCTGGAGGCCGGAGTGATGTCCCACACTGCGCGAAGAGATGCGGCCAGATCAGCTCCCTCGATCGATACGAGCGGTCGATGATCGATGTAAACCGGATCCGGAGTCGTCGCGGGAAGTTCTTGCCGATTGAACCCCGCGTGGGCCGCTGCAATCACCGACCACGTGTTCGCGTGGGCTGCCGTTTCGCCCGCGAGGTATCGGGCGTCAAGCTCAGCGATGGCTGCATCGAAGTCGTTAAGGTCGAACAGGATGCGCGCCGCGAACCGGTTGCCTGCGTCGATCTCGACGATGCCGAGCATTTCACTGCGGAAAGCCTCGGGTCGCTGATCTCGGCCCGACAAGCCGAGACGGGCGAGGGCAATGCGCTCACCACGGGTTGCAATGACCGTCGACGTGAGACCAGTCGCACCGAGGTCGGCGGTCGCCCGTATGTTCGCGAGGTCGACATCTCGTCCTCGCAGGATCCCGCTGCTGACAACCGAACGGCGATCGTCAGTGAATATTTCCTCGGCCGAAATGTCAGCGATTGCAGCCCAATTGCGCGCCGCGAAGTAAGTCTGGAAGCGCTCAATTAGTTGGCTTGCCGCGTTTCTCGGCCGCCGCGCCTGCGTTTGCAGTTCCTCAAACCTCGCGAGCGCGGCGTCGAGGTCCGCCTCGTCGAAGATTTCGCAGTAATTAATTCGGTCGCCGTCGACAGTCATGAGTTCGATGCTTCGCCACTCGGCATCGAATCCTTCAGTTGAGGTCCCATGTTGCACATGGGTGACGACCGCTCCGCAACTGCTGAGCCGACATACCGCCTCGATGCGAATGTTGAGGTCTGGCGTGAGGTCCCATATGGAGCGGAGAGTCTCGGTCATGGTGCTGGACTCGAACGGGGTAGCCCGACGGCGATCGACGGTCACTAGGTCCTCTGCGGGAAGTTCGTGCCGATTGAATGCGGCGTAAGCATCTGAAACAGCCGACCACGTGTGTGCGAAGTCGGCTGCTTCGCCGGCGAGGTAGCGGGCGTCGAGTTCGTCGAACGCGGCGTCGATGTCGTCGGCGTCGAACAGGACGGTGGCCGCGATCCGGTTGTCACCGTCGATTTCAGCGATGGCGAGCATTTCGACGCCGAACTCCCCATGCCGCAGATCGCGGTTGGAGGAACAGACACGGGTGAGGACGAGGCGCTCCCCGCGGGTCGCGACGGCGGCCACCGTAACATTCGCCTCAACCTCGGCGAGGGCCCGCATGTCCGCGATTTGGTTATCTCGACCGTGCTGGACCCCGGCGTTGACGACGCGACGGCGATCGTCACTAGAAAAGTTGTCGCCGAGCATCGCCGCCATGGCGTCCCAGTCGCGGGCGGTGTAGTAGCTCCAGAAGCGTTCGCTCACTTGACTTACCGCGTTTTCCAGTCGCAGCGCTGGCCAACTGAGTTCCTCAAAGCGAGCGAGCGAGACGTCCAGGTCTGCCTCGTCGAAGATTTCGCATCGGTTGGTTAGATTGCCTTCCACCGTCTGAACCACGATGTCACGCCATTCGGCAGCGAAGCCGTCTTGCGAGGTTCCCCGTGCCGTTTCGGTGATGACAGCTCCCAGGTCGGTGAGCCGGTGCACGGTCTCGATGCGGACGGCGAAGTCGGGCATGAGGTCCCACGACGCGCGCAGGGATGCGATCAAATCACCCGGTGCGGTCGCGGTGATTCGTCGGCGATCGACTTCGACCCAGTCCGGTGTCGTCTGTGGAGGTTCGTGTCGGTTCAGTCCGGCGAAGGTCTCCGCGATGACCGACCATGTGTGCGCGTGGGCCGCGGCCTCACCGGCGAGGTAGCGAGCCTCAAGCTCTTCGTAGGCGGCGTCAATGTCGTCGGGGTCGAATGTGACGAGCGCGACGATCCGCTCGTCGGCGTCGATCTCGGCGATGCCGAGCACCTCGGCGCCGACCTCGCCGGACATACCGCGGTTGACGATACGGACATGAGCGAGGGCAAGGCGCTCACTGCGGGTCGCAATCACGTTCGAAGATAAGGTCGGTGCGCTGACCTCTACGACGACTCGATTGTCCGCGATGTGTACATCTCGGCCGCGTCGAATGCCTGCGTTCACGACACGGCGGCGATCGTCCGCGATAATGTCGTCGGCCAGTAGCTCGGCG